>JAJBVI010000210.1 GCA_020859905.1 Lachnospiraceae bacterium
ATATACTGACATAGAAAACCTAATATGCTGATTTATTCCATATTTATATGCTCGCACCGCTTTTTTATTCTTTTAACAGACGCAGCTTTTTTATTCTTTAAAAACCAGAACACACCGGGAATAATTTTTTCGGTTTTCAAAGATTTATGTAAAAACCGGGAATAATTTCCCCCGAAAAGTCAAATATTTATGTTGACAATCTCCCGGTTTGTGTTATAATAACTTCAAAATTAATAATTGTTATTATTTTTAGAAAGAGCTAACCATGATAAAACACAGCAAACAGCGAGATTGTATCCAGGCATTCCTTTCGACGCGGTACGATCATCCGACAGCCGAAACAGTATATATGAACATCCGGGATGATTTCCCTCATATCAGTCTGGCGACGGTTTACCGCAATCTCGCTCTGCTGTCCGATCTGGGGGAGATTCAGAAGATCTCGACCGGGAGCGGTCCGGATCATTTCGACGGCAATGCCGCGCCGCACAACCACTTTCTGTGTAATCGCTGCGGCGGCCTGATGGATCTGGACATGGAGAACATCTCTCATGTGGATGAGATCGCCGGGAAGTCCTTTTCCGGTACCATTGATGGGCATCGGATTATATTTTACGGACTCTGCCCCGACTGCGCGAACACCCCGGCAGATGTACCAGACATTAATCAGTTGTAATCAACTGTTTTAATAAAACAAACAATTTTTATAATAAGAAAGGAAACAAGATTATGGCAAAATTTGTATGTACCGTATGTGGTTATGTTCATGAAGGCGACACGGCTCCGGAATCATGTCCGATCTGCAAAGCTCCGGCGGAGAAGTTTAAGGAGCAGTCCGGTGAGAAGACCTGGGCGGCCGAGCATGTAGTCGGTGTTGCGAAGGGCGTGAGCGAGGATATCCTCGCTGACCTGAGAGCGAACTTTGAGGGCGAGTGCTCCGAAGTCGGCATGTATCTGGCGATGGCCCGCGTAGCACACAGAGAAGGTTACCCCGAGATCGGTTTATACTGGGAGAAGGCTGCTTATGAGGAAGCGGAGCACGCAGCGAAGTTCGCGGAGCTGCTCGGTGAAGTGGTAACTGACAGCACGAAGAAGAATCTTGAGATGAGAGTAGATGCGGAGCACGGCGCGACCGAAGGTAAATTCGACCTCGCAAAGCGCGCGAAGGCAGCGAACCTTGACGCGATCCACGACACCGTGCATGAGATGGCCAGGGATGAGGCCAGACACGGCAAGGCGTTCGAAGGCCTGTTAAAGAGGTACTTTGGTTAAACAGAAAGGACAAATCATGAAAAAATACATTTGTGATCCCTGTGGATATGAGTATGATCCGGCGGCCGGCGATCCGGACAACGGTATCGCCCCCGGCACAGCCTTCGAGGATCTCCCGGAGGATTGGGTCTGTCCGATCTGCGGCGTGGGGAAAGAGGATTTTTCTCCCGCGGAGTAAAAGGTATGGCTTAAAACCGCGCTTTTCAGGCACTTTCAGGGCATGCAGGACGAAAAAAAGGACAAAAGGGGACAAACCACAAAGGAATGTCCCCTTTTCTTATACTTCCATATGATGCAGCGCCGCCCGTTCAGTGCCGGAAGTCCCCATCCGTTTGAATCAATCTTTTAGCAGCGCATCGCGCACTGCCCCTTTCGGATCCTGAATCAGCAGGACGACCAGCCAGATCACTAGCCCCAGCGCCGCCACGGACAGCCCCAGATAAAAATCGTTCAGCATATCCGCTGCCGCAGGGGTAAAGTAATCCGCGCCCAGTTCCATATATCCAGCGACTGCATCCACCAGCCACATGAGAGACGCGCCCCAGTAAATCAGGCAGAGAATCCCGATCTTCATCGTATGCCGGGGAGCGTTTTTATACCAGACGGCGGTACAGGCCGCCGCCGCAAACACCGTTGTAAGCAGCGTCATGCCTTACGCCTCCTCCTGTGTCTGTGCCTTTGCGGGCTGCTCTCCGGAAGATCTCTTTACGATCACGCCGGAAACAGCCGCCATGACACCCCATACGGCAGTCACAAGAACAGCCATCGCCACGCCGGATGTCGCCATCTCATGCAGCATCTCAGCAGTTTCCGCCGGATTCGATGCCGCAGTCAGGAACGGAAACCATGGCGTCACCTCTCCATGCCATACATGCTCAAACGCGAGCAATGCCGTGCCTCCCCAGAGCATGGTGTTAAGCCATTTCAGCTTTTCGGAAAGCGGCACCCCGCAGGTCTGCTCCGTCAGCTCCCGCGCACGGTCAGAAGACAGTTCCGCGGATGATTCTGCCGTCCGGGTCTTTACCTCTTTCTTTTTCACTGCTCTTTTTACAATCGTGGTTACAACTGCCTCCGCAGCCGGTACAATAAAACATGCCATGTTAAATCCTCCTGTCTGTTCGTTGTTTGTATGTACTGTTCGTACTGGTTGTTTATATATGCTGTCTGTTGTTTGTGCTTACTGTTCGTACTGGTTTTTATGCGATTTCAGGGATCTCCCGTCATTCTTCCTTACCCGCGAGCAGATAATTGTCCAGCGCACAGACCCGGTCCACCGGGTATTCGTACTTCAATCCTTCCCCGACGCTGTAACAGGTGGCCGCCGACTCAAACAGGCAATAGGTATATCCCCCGTCGCTGACGAGTTCCTCCGCCATAGGCGGCATCTCATACTTTGCCCTCGCGGACAGCAGAACTTTTTCATCGCTGATGGTTTCCTCATACAGATACAGATACGAGCTCTGAAATCTTCCGTGAGATGTACTCAACAGCAGGTAATCTTTTCCTTCCTCCGAAAAAAAAGCGATACCCTGTGCGTAATCCGGGATTTCCATAGAAAACTGGCGAATCCATTTCACCTCATCCTCTGCCTCAGACTTTTCCTTTAACGCTGTCCCTGCTTTCGTTTTTGTCTCAGCCGCCTCCGGGACATCCGTCTCCGACTTCGTGTTTGTCTGTTCCTCAGCCGCCTCCCCGGCATCCGTCTCCGGCTTCACGTTTGCCTGCTCATCTGCCGTCTCCCCGGCATCCGCATCTTCTGTCTCAGCCCGCCGGAAAACCGTCAATCCGCCCTGCCGGCCGAGAAAAGAATGGCTTGTCCCGACCCAGAGCCGGTCATCCTGATATCCGATGAAGGAAGCGATGACGCCGCAGTTAAACTCGCTGTCATATTCCTTCAGTTCAAACACGCTCTGCCCGGAAACCGCGGCCGCTTCAATCTGTTCACGGGAAATTTCGCTGAGGCGTCTGCTTGTACTCTTCGCCACCCACACACTGCTGCCGTCAAAGGCAATTCCTCCCACATGATTCTTGTCCGGAAGCACAATGGTCGTGATCAGATTCCGGTTCGCGGGATCATCATTGGACAGGACGTAGATCACCGATTTTTCCAGACCGCTCTTGTCGTATGCGCTGATCAGCATGTAATCCCCGGCAATACAGATACCCTGCGGCACCATCTGATTGGAATGCGACGCGGGAAAACAGGTATTTTCCAGACCCGGGATTGCCGTGCTGAAGTCAGAAACATAAAATTCGCGCAGCGCCCCATACTTCCATAAAGTATAGACAAACTCCCGCTCATAGCGGTAGGACGTGGATGTGGCATCGACCAGAGCCTGCTCCGCTTCCGCCCGGTTTTTCCGGAACAGGGAATCTGCATATCCGCCCCGGTTTACCATAAAAACCGCAAACACACACACTGCAGCTATTGTTCCGGGAAGAACCGCCCGTCTTCGAAAGTTTCTCCCGTTTTTTTTCTCAGAAAACAGCCTTCTCTTTCCGCCCATATACAAAAAATTTTCCTCATAAGACTTAGGAACTGTCCCGGCGCTTACTTCGCGTTGGCCGGCTCCACGTTGATCGACCTTCCCCGAATCTTCACATTTTTCATTGCGTTTAAGACTGCCGTTCCGTACTCCCGCGGCACCTCCACGAAAGTATAGCTGTCGAACATGTCAATCGCCCCCACCAGATTGCCCGGCATGCCGGACTCTCCCGCCACGGCACCGAGGATATCGCCCGGGCGGGCATGCTGTTTTTTCCCGATGTTCACGAAGAGGCGGACCATCCCCTCCTCCTCCGCGCCGGTATCCGCAAAATCAAAACTATCCTGGCGCGTGCGCTCCTATTCCGATTTGCCGAGCGCCTGATACAGGAAAGCCGCTGCCAGATCCATCGCCGTGTAATCACCGCTGTTGATCTGCGCCTCAAGCAGGTTCACCATCTTTGTCAGATCGACCTCCTCGATGATCTGATCCAGCTGATCCATGATCTTCTCGCACCTGGCCTCCTCCACGTCCCGCTTGGATGGGATCGGCTGCGCGTAGATCTTCGTCTTGCAGTAGCGCATGATCTCCTTCAGTTTATAGACCTCTTTTCCCTTGACAAAGGAAAATGCCCTGCCGGTCTTGCCCGCACGGCCGGTTCTGCCAATCCGGTGTACATAATACTCATCGTCCTGCGGAAGATCATAGTTAAAAACTGCCTCCACATCATCGACATCGATGCCGCGCGCCGCAACATCCGTGGCGACCAGGATCTCTGTCTTCCCGGAACGGAAATTTTTCATCACGCGGTCTCTCTGCTGCTGTTTCATATCTCCGTGCAGACCTTCCGCGAAATAACCCCGGTTCTGCAGCTCGTTCGCAAGCTCGTCCACCATATGCTTTGTATTGCAGAAAATCAGGGACCGCTTCGGATCCTGTACGTCAAGCAGACGGGTCAGCACATCCATCTTGTCCTTCCGCCGCACATCATAATAATACTGCTCGATATTTTTGACCGTAAGTTCCTTTTTCACCACCCTGATGGTGACGGCATCCTTCTGGTACTGCTTTGTGATCTCAAGAATTTCCTTCGGCATCGTGGCGGAATACAGTACGGTCTGGCGTTTTCCCGGAATGTACCCCAGCACCGTCTCGATATCCTCACGGAATCCCATGTTCAGCATCTCGTCCGCCTCATCCAGAACGACAGTGTGCACCTCGTCACAGCGGATCGTTCTGCGGCGCAGATGATCCATCACGCGCCCCGGCGTCCCTATAATAATCTGAATGCCGCCTTTCAGAGAACGGATCTGTCTGCCGATATCCTGACCGCCGTAAATCGGCAGAATCCGGATCCCGTGCATATATTTCGCCAGGTCGTGCAGGTCATTGGAGACCTGTATCGCCAGCTCCCGGGTCGGACAGAGGATAATCGCCTGTGTGTTCCGGTCGTCCGCGTCCACTTTATGTAAAAGCGGAATGCCGAAGGCCGCCGTCTTCCCCGTACCGGTCTGTGCCTGTCCGATCACATCCCGGCCGCTCATTACCACAGGAATGGACTGCGCCTGAATCGGCGTCGCCTCCTCAAATCCCAGCTCCTTTACAGCCCGCAGAATCCGCGGGTCCAAATCCAACTCTTCAAATAACATAGCCTGTCTGCTTCCTTTCTCATTCTTTTTCTCTTCCAAACATATCTGCCGGTGTCCGCATTCCGAACAGCCTGCCATCCGGCTCCTCGATCCGCATAGTCCGCCGCAGATCTCTCATTCCGCATATTCCGCTGCATGGCTCTCAGTCTGCACATCCTGCCTCACCGCTCTCAGTCTGCTGCTCCGCCTGTCACCCTCAGTCCTTCCAGGTGCCACTCCGCCAGATGCTCCTTCCAGTCACTTATCCGGATCAGCGCCTGCTTCTCGATTCTGCTCATTCTCTTAATATATGCCTCCCTGTGCATTGCTTCGGACCGGGATTCCAGCACTTCCAGGTAAACCAGCCTCAGCGGTCCGCGTCCGCGGGTATATTTGGCGCCGCTCCCGCTCCGGTGGGAAGCCAGACGTTTTTCGATATCGTTCGTCCAGCCGGTATAAATGCTCCCGTCTCCGCATTCCAGCATATAGGTATAATTCATAAAACCGCCTCAATATAAACTGACATGACGGTGCCTGGGAATGATCTGTACCTGATACATCAAATACTAAGGAACTGTTCAGAAATAACAGGTTCCAGATAAACATCCATGCGCTGCTGACGCAGCGCACCGAATCATTTCCCATGTGCCGCGTTCTATGTAGCCGGCAGTCCGCGGCTGCCGGATGTCTCCGCGATGCAAATACACGCGGAGCCGTCTATATCAACGCAATCGTGAGAAATGTGTATCTTAACCGCCATGGTCCTGCTGTCCATGTCTGCGCCGTCCTGTGTCCGGACTCCCTGCACCCGATGAGATGAATCTGTATAACGATCTGCCGCGGGAGGATAAGCTGCGCCACCGGCTCTCTGCCTGCCGGATGAGATCTCAGAAAATCCGGTTCATCATCATGCAACGATTGCTGTTACACTCGCAACATATAGTATTATACACATTTCTGTCAAAATTGCTACAGAAAAAATAAAAACTTCCGAATTATTCCAGGTAGTTGAGCGGATTCACCGGGTCAGCGTTTTTCGTCATCGCAAAATACAGATTACTGCCCTCCACACTGTAATACTTGGTCGGCTCACTGATATATCCGACCAGCTCTCCCGCTTCCACGATGTCGCCCTCGGCGACCTGCAGATCTTTCAACTGGCCGTATGTCAGCTGATAATCATTCCCGATGTCCATTGTGACAGTCTCGCCGGTCTCTGCCGTTGCCTCAATGCCGACAACCTGTCCGGCCGCCGCGGCTGTCACCTGCGCATTCACATCGCCCCGGATGACCAGAGCCGGATTGTATTTATACTGGTCGAGCGTCGCAAAATATACGGACTCGTCCATGCTGTAATTGATCAGGATGTCTCCCTGCACCGGCCACCTCAGCACATCTGATTCGGAAAAAGACAGGCTGCTTCCGGCAGCCATCGCCGCGACAACATCCTCTGTCGTTCCTTCAATGACCGTGGTCTCCTGTACGCTGCCGGCTGATCTCCCCGTGCCGGAAGCATCCGCGTCCGCGAGTGACAGCGCACCGTCTCCTGACGTATCTTCACTTCCGGTTCCTTCCGTTTTGTTCTCGCTGCCGTTTCCCGCAGACCCGTTTTCACTGCCGTCCGTATCCGTTTCTGCCAAATCCATATCTCCGCCGTCCTCCGACCCGTCCGTATCCGCACCGCTGTTTTCGTCAGTTTCCGTCCAGTCTGATTCAGCCATGTTGACCGCTTCCTGCTCGTCCGCCTCATCTTCTGCCGATTGTCTGTAGGAAATCCCTGCCAGCACGATCACCGCCGCCAGGGTAATCACCCCGATCGTGAGATACGATTTTTGTTTGTTTCTGCTCTTGCCCATATTTCCTCCTTTTTGGCCGACACACCAGGTACCTCGAATATTAAGTGACCAGTTATTAATTATTCGATGTACTCGATGAACCGCAGCGGTTCTTTAAATCCGCGCCCGGTCTGATGCAGACGCAGGGACAAAATAGAACCGTTCCGTTTATTCATAGTTTTGCCGTCAGAGGAAATCTTATTCAATAAACTCACATACGCTGCTGTCGCAGTGCGCCAATATCTATGAAAGTATCCTTGTATCTCGTTTCGTGTGATCTACGTTATCATACGTACTTCGCAGCAAGTGCAAAGTACCGTCCTAAGGAACTGTCCCGAAATAGTTACCTCATTTCTATCTCAACATCGGTATAATAATAATGCAGCAGTTCGGCGCAGGAATATCCTTTCAGCGCCAGCTGCTGCGCCCCATACTGGCTGAAACCCAGCCCGTGCCCGATCCCCTTTGTGACAATGCGGATCTTCCCCTCCAGCTCGGAAAAATAAAAACAGGCGGAGGAAAGCCCCAGCGCGGAACGGACAGCCTCGCCGTTTACGACCGTAGAACCATACTGCACCCGTGTGACATAATCGGCATCGTCCCGCTCTGTGACCTGCAGTGTATCCGGCAGCAGTTCCGGGTCAATTGTCTCATCTGGAAATAATCCCGCAATCACTTCGGCAAGCGCCGTTTTTTCCATATAGCCGACATAAAGAAACCCATCCGCCAGAATATCATCCGGGCTATCTACGCTCTGCAGATACGTGTACGCCTCCTGTCCTGGAACGTCCGCGGCATCCCGCGTCTCTGCATTGGCAGCAGTGTGATAGGCCGCCTGAATCAGTTCCCCCTCAAAGGTCAGCACCATACCCTCCGTCTCCGCGGCCGCCGTACGGATTTTTCCCAGATTTTTTTCGTAGTCCTCACCCCACGCCTGCTGCATGGCTGTCTCATCCCAGCCAGTCTCATTCTCTCCGTCCTCCCGGCATAAATTCGTCCGGACAATGATCGCCTGCGCTTTCAGGCATTCCATTTCATAATCAGCGGGAATCTCGGAAGCCAGGACGGAGACGACCTGCTCTTCCAGCTGCTCGTCCGCATCCGGGGAAACGAAATAGCCGGACATGCCGCCGCGCAGATACACCGTCAGCAGCCAGGGAATAAAAAGGATCAGAATTAAAACGGAGCCGTAAAGCTTTACTTTTTCCTTCATAGTTAAACTTTATGACTCCGTATTACGATTCATTCATAACTGTTCCGTACTTTCACAGTTACATTCATTCAATAATTAGATACAAGGGACAAAATGTCAGAAATCGGATGCTCGCATCCGCATTTCTGACATTGGGGACCGCAAAAA
>JAJBVI010000016.1 GCA_020859905.1 Lachnospiraceae bacterium
TGAACGACAAAAATAATTTGTCGTTCACTATAAAGGGGATGCACACGATCGCGCAAGGAAAGCTGCTTCCGCAGCCCGCGATCGGCGCGATAGTAAACGACATAAAGTCGTTTACTATAAAATGCAGAAAACATGCTCTGTGGGCATAGAACCATAGTGTCACAGGGGCAGATATTTCTGAGCCCAATGATACCATCTTAATTTAATCAGGAGGATTCAATATGGCAAACAAATGGGTTTACTTATTCAGTGAGGGTAATGCGAACATGCGCGAGCTTCTCGGCGGCAAGGGTGCGAACCTGGCTGAGATGACATCGCTCGGTCTCCCGGTACCTCAGGGTTTTACGATTACGACGGAAGCCTGTACACAGTACTATGAGGATGGGCGTGAGATTAACGATGAGATTCAGGGACAGATCAACGAGTACATCGGCAGGATGGAAGAGATTACCGGCAAGAAGTTCGGAGATGCAGAGAACCCGCTGCTCGTATCTGTGCGTTCCGGCGCGAGAGCGTCCATGCCTGGTATGATGGATACGATTCTTAATCTCGGGCTGAATGAGACAGTTGTCAATGTTCTGGCGGAGAAGTCCGGCAACCCGCGATGGGCCTGGGACTGCTACCGCAGATTTATCCAGATGTTTTCCGATGTCGTGATGGAGGTCGGGAAGAAATATTTTGAAGAACTCATAGATGAGATGAAAGAGAAAAAGGGTGCTGTCCATGATGTGGATCTGACCGCAGACGATTTAAAGGAGCTGGCGGGTCAGTTCAAGGCGGAGTATAAGACGGTGCTGGGTGAGGATTTCCCGGACGACCCGAAGGAGCAGCTCATGGACGCGGTCAAGGCCGTGTTCCGTTCCTGGGACAACCCCCGCGCGAACGTTTATCGCCGTGACAATGATATCCCGTATTCCTGGGGGACGGCGGTCAACGTACAGAGTATGGCTTTCGGAAATATGGGCGACGACTGCGGAACCGGCGTTGCGTTTACCCGTGATCCGGCGACCGGCGAGAAGAAGCTGATGGGTGAGTTTCTGATCAACGCCCAGGGCGAGGATGTCGTTGCCGGTGTGCGGACGCCGATGCCGATCGCGAAGATGGAAGAGATGTTCCCGGAGGCTTATGCGGAGTTTGTGGAGGTCTGCAGGACTCTGGAGGATCACTACAGAGATATGCAGGATATGGAGTTTACTGTTGAGAACCGGAAGCTCTACATGCTGCAGACGAGAAATGGCAAGAGAACCGCTTTTGCCGCATTAAAGATCGCCTGCGACCTGGTAGACGAGGGTATGCGCACGGAGGAAGAGGCGGTTGCCATGGTAGAACCGCGGAACCTCGATACGCTGCTCCATCCGACCTTCGATGCGGCGGCTCTGAAAGCGGCGGAGCCGATCGGAAAAGCGCTCGGCGCTGCTCCCGGCGCGGCCTGCGGCAAGATCGTATTTACGGCTGATGACGCGGTAGCGTGGGCCGGAAGAGGTGAGAAGGTTGTTCTCGTCCGCCTGGAGACTTCCCCTGAGGATATCACCGGCATGAAGGCTTCCCAGGGCATCCTGACCGTCCGCGGCGGCATGACTTCTCACGCGGCAGTGGTGGCCCGCGGCATGGGCGCCTGCTGTGTATCCGGCTGCGGCGATATTATTATGGATGAAGAAAATAAACGGTTTACGCTCGGCGGAAAGGAATATCATGAAGGCGATATCATTTCTTTCGACGGTTCCACCGGCTGCATTTATGACGGCGCGATTCCGACTGTTGAGGCGAAGATCGCCGGTGAGTTCGGCCGGATCATGGCCTGGGCGGATAAGTTCCGTACGATGAAGGTCCGCACGAACGCGGATACGCCGGCGGATGCTAAGAAAGCCCGCGAGCTTGGCGCGGAGGGAATCGGTCTCTGCCGTACTGAGCATATGTTCTTTGAGGGCGACCGCATTGACGCGTTCCGCGAGATGATCTGTGCGGATACTCTGGATGAGAGAGAGGCAGCGCTTGAGAAGATCCTTCCGTATCAGCAGGGTGACTTTGAGCAGCTGTATGAGGCGATGGAGGGCGATCCGGTTACCATCCGCTTTCTTGACCCGCCGCTCCATGAGTTCGTTCCCCAGGAGGAGGAAGACATCGAAAAGCTGGCTGAGGCGCAGGGCAAGTCTGTTGAGGATATCAAGGCTCTGATTGAGGGATTGAAGGAATTCAATCCGATGATGGGCCACCGCGGCTGCCGTCTGGCTGTCACCTATCCGGAGATCGCGAAGATGCAGACGAAGGCTGTGATCCGCGCCGCGATCAAAGTGCAGAATGACCATCCGGAGTGGAACCTGGTTCCCGAGATCATGATTCCGCTGGTTGGCGATATCAAAGAGTTGAAATACGTAAAGAAATTCGTGGTTGAGACTGCGGACTCGGAGATCGCGGCGGCGGGATCCGACCTGAAATATGAGGTCGGCACGATGATCGAGATCCCGCGCGCGGCGCTCACCGCAGACGAGATTGCGACAGAAGCTGAGTTCTTCTGTTTCGGAACGAATGACCTCACGCAGATGACCTACGGCTTCTCGCGTGACGACTCCGGCAAGTTCCTGGAGGCTTACTATGACGCGAAGATCCTGGAGAACGACCCGTTTGCGAAGCTGGATCAGACCGGTGTCGGCAAGCTGATGAAGATGGCGATTGAGCTTGGAAAACCGGTTCGCCCTGAGCTGCACTGCGGTATCTGCGGCGAACACGGCGGAGATCCTTCATCCGTGGAGTTCTGCCATAAGATCGGGCTGGACTATGTAAGCTGCAGCCCGTTCCGGGTACCGATCGCGCGGCTGGCGGCGGCGCAGGCGGTGATTAAATCAACTGTAAAATAAAATTCGTCAGATTTTTTGGGAAGCAGACTTTTCGTCTGCTTCCTTTTTTCAGGAGAAAATACGAGAAAAAATAACGCAAAAAACTATATACGAGAAAAAATTACGCAAAAAAACTATTGACTATAAAAAATGAATTTGATATTATAATTAACTCGTCAGCAAATGGCGAACAGCGCGGAAGTGTCGGAACTGGCAGACGAGCAAGACTAAGGATCTTGTGGCTTTCGGGTCGTGTGGGTTCAAGTCCCATCTTCCGCACTGGTTTGACACCCGCATTTCAACATGTGTTGAACGATCTGATACAGGATCCGGGAGGCAGGAAGCAGTCCGGGAGCCGTATCAAATATATATGCAGGAATGGCGGAATTGGCAGACGCGCACGGTTCAGGTCCGTGTGAGCATTGCGCTCATGAGGGTTCAAGTCCCTTTTCCTGCATTGATACCTGAAAACCCCGGGAGAAGATTTCCCGGGGCTTTCCGTTTTTATGCGCAGGGGCGCGTAAGGAATCTGCGTCAATCTGTATCAGCATCGTACTCCATAATTGCACCGGTCACAGCGTTCACGACAATCTCATATTCCGTTCTCCCGTAGTAAAATTCTATATCATAGACCATGATGCCGTCGTCTCTTTCCAGCATTGCTTTCCGGAATGTTACATCTGATGCGGAAAGTCCCGCCTGGCTGAGCGCGATAGATTTAGCGTCTTCGGTACTGATATAGGAATCAGAGGCAGTGCCGGATGTGTCAGCCGTACCGGAACTGTCAGCCTGGAATGCTTCTGTGCTTTTTTCAAGGATAGCGCCGTCCGAGACCCGGATTTCATAGTCGTACTCTGTCGATGCCGTATAAAAGTCAATCTCATAAACGGCGGTTCCGTTGTCATAATCCTGCCTCTCGGCCGTGTAGGTTACATCTGCCGCGGTTAAGCCGGCATCGGCGAGGGCGATGGCTTTGGCATCCTCCAGGGAGATCGCGCCTGTGTTATCTGTGGTACCGGTTACGGTGGTGCTGTCCGCAGTTCCGGAAGTCGTTGCGGTATCTGTGCTTCCGGCCGAGGCGGTTTCGGTTTCCGTGACTGAGGCAGCGGTGTCCGCCGTATCGGCCGCGGCAGTAGAACTCTGGGTGGTAGAAGCTGTGTTTGAGGTACATGCCGCGGCGGTGCCTGTCAGTACAACCGCGCCTGCGATACACGCAATCGAGAGAATGCGACGGAACTTATATGTCCCTGTTAAGTCAGCCTGGATTTTTTTCATGGTAATGTCCTCCTCGTCTTATTCATGTACTCTCAGGATTCCCACGCGTCTGTCATGACCGGTGGTTTTTCTGTGAGTGTTTTTGTTTTATGACTGGAGTATAGCAGCCAAACATTAGAGGAACATTAGAATTTCAAAAAATTATAAAAAATATACTTCCGCGGCCGGGTTCGCTTTCCGCGGAAACGGTTCCGCCGTGAAACTCTGCGATTTCCTTTACCATTGCCAGCCCGAGTCCGTTCCCTTCTCCTGTACGGGAAGCATCCGCCTGATAAAAACGCCGGAAAATATGAGGCAGGTCCTCCGGGGAAATGCCGATCCCGTCGTCCTGAATGGTGAGCAGAAGACTGTTCTCATCCTTTCGGAGACGCACGACAGTATGCCCGCCGGGTGTGCCGTAGCGGTAAGCGTTGCCGACAAGGTTGGAAATCAGGCGGGTCAGCAGCTCGCGGTTGCCGTATATGCGGATATCTGGTTCGGCTTCACAGGTCAGTGTGATGTCTTTTTCCCGGATCAGAGCCAGATCGGCGCAGACATCCTCCGCAAGTCCGGTCAGGTCGAGGTCTTCTCTGGCGTAACGCTGCGGCTGAAGCTCTAGCCGGGTGAATTCCAGCATGCTGTTGATCAGGCGGCTCATCTTCTGCCCCTGCCGCCGGATAACGTCCAGCGCTTCCCGGTATTCGGCGGGATCCTGTTTGGCACCAAGTGTCAGTTCGCACTGTGCGCTGATCACCGATACCGGCGTCCGGAGTTCATGGGAGGCATCGGAGATAAACTGCTGCTGGGTCTGGAAGGATTCGTCCAGGCGGGTGAACATTTCGTTAAACTGTTCCGCCAGCTGATGCAGCTCATCGTTTCCTTCGTCAAGCTGAATCCGCTTGTGTAAGTCGTCCCCCTGCCGGATCTCCGACGCGGTATCCGCGATCTGCCTGATCGGGCGCAGCATCCGCCGCGCAATCAGATATCCGCCGATGATGGCCAGAATCAGAAGACCCGGCAATACGACAAGAGAAGTGCGGGAGATGGCAGTCAGCTCTGTCGCACCCTGTGTCTCGGATACGATGCCGCGCAGCCAGAGCTCTTCCAGACCCTCCAGTTCCAGTTTCCGGTCAAAAATATAGTAGAGCGTGCCGTCGACCGTGATTTCCTGTACCTGAGAATCTGTAAAAGCGATATTCCCAGCTTCGATGGAAATCGGATTCATTCCGTATACAAGTGTGCCGTCTGACTGATACAGGGACGTGTAGATCTGATTCACTTTATCCAGAAAATCATCGTCTATCTGGATATATCCGTCGCCGTAGCGGAGATAGAAATCGGGATCTTCTGCCATGTCTGCGAAATCAACAGAGCTGTAATACTCTATTTCGTCTACATTATTCTCCACAGTCTGGATCAGATTATCCTGAACGGTTTTCTGTATGATCTGATTGCTGACTGACAGGATGACAAGAAAGGTAAGCGCGACCACGACAATCAGGATGGCGGAAAACCAGAGTGTGATCTTTACGCGTATGGATAATTTTTTCATAGGCGGTTTCCTTACTCTGCCGGCTCCGTGCTGCGCAGGACATATCCCCTGCCGCGCACGGTGTGGATCAGTTTGCGATCCTGCCCGCCGTCTATCTTTTTCCGCAGGTAGCTGATATATACGTCCACGACATTCGTGCCGCCTTCATAATCATAGTTCCAGATGTGGTTCTCAATCTGTTCGCGCGAGAGTATCCTGTCCGGGTTATGCATCAGATATTCCAGAAGCGCGTATTCTTTTGCGGACAGTGTGATTTCCCGGCCGCCGCGGGTTACGCTTTTTGCCGCGCAGTCCAGTATGAGATCGTCCGCAATGAGCCTGTTGTCCGACACGCCGTGGGAAGTCCGTATCATGGCACGGAGGCGCGCACCCAGTTCATCAAAGGAAAATGGTTTGATGAGATAGTCGTTGGCTCCGCTGTCGAGTCCCTTTACGCGGTCTGCGACAGAGTCCCGGGCCGTCAGAAAGAGAACCGGCGTTGATTTCCCGGCGCCGCGCAGTGCCTGCAGAACAGAAAATCCGTCCGCTCCCGGCATCATGATGTCGAGAATGACGGCGTCATAATTCGTATAGGAAAGAATGTCCATGGCTTCTTTGCCGTCAAAACAGCTGTCAACGCTGTATCCATCCAAGGTCAGCTTTTTTGAAATAATGTGATTTAAATCCCGCTCATCCTCTGCGATCAGAATCCGCATGGCTCATCTCCTTCCGATTATAACAGTTCCTTAGCTTTATTTTATAAAGAGCAGGCGGCGCAGATTCAGGCGCGGAACCTCTCAATGACACAGGTGTGCTTTTTCCACTGCCGCGCAGTCTCCGTTGACCGTCGCCTGCAGAAGACTGTCAGATGCGGCGAGAGCGGTCTCAATCTCTCTCCATCCATCTCCTTCCGCGGCATTCTGAAAAGCTCCCGCGATCTCCAGATTGGGAATAGTGACCTGTCCTGTCTGATCGTTATAGGTCAGATAACCGAGATGAATCAGCAGCGTCAGCACATCGTCCCGGCTTTTAAAGGAGGTAATGTCATTCTGAAATCTGGCGATCCTGATTTTTATCTTTTCGCCGCCGAGCATGGCTATGATCGAATCTTTTAATCCGTCGAAATTCATGCTGATATAATGTTACAGGGATTCATATGTCTCCGAACCGGTCCAGTAATTCCGGAATCGTCTCCTCCTTTTCCGTAAAACCGACATATTCGGAAAGCGTATCCGGGTTTGTCATGGAATATTCCTCAAAGTCAGTCAGCGCGGACTCGGTTCCGTATTTTTTGATCGGCAAAATCCCGGTCATATAAGCGCCCGCGAGCACCGACTTCATGGCCGGTCCGCCTTTGAAAAGTCCTCTTAAAAACTGAAGATAGGATTTTAACAGTGCTTCATCGTTTTTTGCTTCCCGAAACAGGGCATCCCATTCATCTATAATGATAAAGAACTTATCCCCGGTCTTCCGGCTGACACTCAGAATTGCGTTGGCGAGGATTATCTCATCCGGCTTTACAAAATCAGGGAATGCCTCGTTTCCGCAATTCAGATACATGCCCATTGGTCGTATTCCTCCTGCACTGTAATTTGCTGATTATTGTACCATGCGATCATGAAGTTCGCAAGGGGGAGATCAGACGTACCTGTTTGCTTTGCTTTTACGCTTTTGCATGTTAATCTGGCATGGACAGGAGTACAATAAGCGTGGAGAGAATCAGTTGTTGGAGTATTTAAATTATTATTATTTGCAGAAAGGATATATGTTAAGTTTTAATTTCAATAAAAATAAACAGATTGGTGTGAAAGAAGTTGGACTTGGGGATAAAGTGCTGGTGGAAGCAGTGGTGTGGGCCGAATTCCGTGTAATTTGAAAAACAATGAAATATCTGACGATTTGTGATTAAAAGAACAATATTCAAATTATCTGATAATTTACTGAATATTCGTTCTTTACAAATGAAGAAATACCATGTATAGTAGTTTCAGCAAGTCAAAGGAGACTGTTCCCCTAGGGATAGTCTCTTTACTTATATTTATGAAAGAATTATTTATTCTTATATTTACAGAAAGGAATCAGACAGTATGGGAAGCTTACAGATGAATGAGAGCAATGCCCGGCCGGCGGGGCTGTACGATCCCCGGTTTGAACATGACAACTGCGGCATCGGCGCCGTGGTGAATATCAAGGGCATCAAGACCCACCGGACAGTGGAGAATGCGCTGAAGATCGTTGAGAATCTGAAGCACCGTGCCGGAAAGGATGCCGACGGCAAGACTGGAGACGGTGTCGGCATTATGCTGCAGGTCTCGCACAGGTTTTTCAGCAAGACGATGGCGGCGCAGGGCGTTGATCTCGGAGGAGAGAGGGATTACGGCATCGGCATGTTTTTCTTCCCGCAGGATGAGCTGAAACGCAATCAGGCGAAGAAAATGTTTGAGGTGATCGTGGAGAGGGAGAAGCTGAAGCTTCTTGCCTGGAGGGAGGTGCCGATCCACCCGGAGGTCATCGGAAAGAAGGCTTTGGACTGCATGCCGTATATCATGCAGGCGTTTATCAAACGGCCGGACGGTGTGGAGAAGGGGCTGGACTTCGACCGGAAGCTGTATGTGGCGCGGCGCATTTTTGAGCAGTCGAATGACAATACATATGTGGTGTCTCTTTCCAGCAGAACGATTGTATATAAGGGAATGTTCCTCGTGAATGAGCTGCGGCTGTTTTTCGACGACCTGCAGGATGAAGATTATGAGTCGGCGATCGCCTCGGTGCATTCCCGTTTCTCGACCAACACGAATCCGAGCTGGGAGCGGGCGCATCCGAACCGCTTCATCGTCCACAACGGCGAGATCAATACCATCCGCGGCAATTCGGATAAGATGCTGGCCCGCGAGG
>JAJBVI010000084.1 GCA_020859905.1 Lachnospiraceae bacterium
GAAATATTTGAAACAACACAAGTTATTAAAACCTCACCGTAATTGTGGTTCCCTTCCCAACCTCGCTCTCCAGATACAGATCCGCGTCATGCAGCTCGACAATATGTTTCACGATCGCCAGCCCCAGACCGGTGCCGCCGGTCTCCTTCGAGCGGCTCTTGTCCACACGGAAAAACCGCTCAAACACGCGGTCCTGCATATCCTTCGGAATGCCGATCCCCGTATCCGAAACTGTCAGAACCGGGTGATCATTTTCTTTGTATACACGGACGAGCACCTGCCCGCCCTCGTTGTTATAGCGGATGGCGTTCTGGCAGAGGTTATCGATAAGCTCAACGATCATGGATTTGCAGCCGCGCATCATACAGGACTCTCCCTGCAGGGTCAGGCTGATACTCCGGCGCGCCGCGTTCAGTTTCAGCAGTTCCATCATTCCCTGCGCCGTTTCACAGAGATCCATTGGTTCAAAGACGAAACGTTCATCCTCCCCGCTGTCAAGTTCCGAGAGGCGGATGATATCATTGATCAGCGTCAGGAGGCGGTCAGCGTTCTGCCGGATCTGTTCCGCGAAACGCGTTTCCTGCTCCGAGTCGACCATATGGTTCTCAATCAGCTCAGCATAGCCTGAGATCGCGGTCAGCGGAGTCTTCAATTCATGGGAGACATTCGCCGTAAAATCCTGACGGCTCCGCGCCGCCGACAATATGTTCTCGTGCTGCTGCCGGATTGTATCAACAAAAGGAACCAGTTCCTTATAGACAGGCGTGCGGGCAGGATCGCCGATATTTTCCGCCATCTGATCAATCGGCGCCAGGAGTTTCCGGGTCAGCAGATGCGAAACAAGGATACAGCAGGCGATGATGATTGCAACCACAAGAATGATCACCGGAAAAACCGTCATAAAAACGCTGAAAATACTGCGCACGTCAGCCGCCAGCCGAAGTACCGACCCGTCATCCAGCAGAACCGCATAGTATACAGTCGTGGTATTCATGGTGTCAGAATTCCGGACGCTCTCCCCCTCGCCCGTCGCGAGCGCGTCCGCGATCTCCGGCCGGCCGGAATGATTTTCCAGCTCCGCCGCGTCCGCGTCATTGTCATACAGCACCTCGCCGTCCGGGGAAACCCAGGTAATGCGAAGCGACTTGTCTTCGCCAAAGACATCCTCCAGTTCCGCCAGGCCGCCGGTTTCTGTATTTTCCTGCTCAAAAATCCCTGTTGCTTTCAGAATCTCCGCATTGACGCGCAAATCGTTCTTGACCTGTTTCTGAAACAGCCCGTAAAAAACAAAGGTCACGCAAAGCATCGTGGCGATCACGGCCGCGACCGACATGGCGATCAGGCGAAAATTGATTTTCTTCTTCATGCGTGAACCTCCTTCCCTCTTCTGCTCTTTTCGCCGTTTTGGTACGTATTCTTCTGGATTTTATCTGCATACGAGTGTGTCGTCTCAATCATTTTTTAAGTTATAGCGCTAGTGTGTCGTCTCAATCATTTTTTAAGTTATAGTGCTGGATATGCCGTCATTCCGCAAGGCGGAGGAAGGAGGCGCAGCGGTGGCTACGTCGACTGACGACAACGCAGCGGATGGCGGCATAGGCAGTGCTATAATTAAAAATATGATAGAGATGCCACACGAGCCATCTTAGTCTATCACATATCCCACATTCCGCACGGTGCGGATCCGGCTGCCGGCGTCGCCGAGCTTCTGCCGCAGCGTCTTGATGTGTATATCCACGGTCCGTGATTCGCCCTCGAACTCGGTTCCCCAGACCTGCCGCATGATCGACTCTCTGGAGAGCACGACGCTCGGGTTTGTCATGAGATAGCGCAGCAGCTCATATTCCTTGAAGGTAAGCTCCAGCTGCCGGTCATCCACAAATACGAGGTGCCGGTCGTGATCAATCATGATATTCCCGAGCTGCAGCACCTTCGGCTCCCGGGACTCCGTGCGGCGCAGCAGCACCTTCACGCGGGTGATCAGTTCCATGATGGAAAACGGTTTTTTGATATAATCATCCGCACCGTCGTCTAACCCGCGGATCATATCCATCTCTGTCGCCTTTGCCGTCACCATGATGACCGGCAGGCGTTTCGTCGCCGGATTTGACCGGAGCTTCTTCAGTATATCATATCCGTTTTCATCCGGCAGCATGATATCCAGAAGTACCAGATCCGGCGTGATGTCGTCCATCTTCTTATAAAAGTCCTTCGCCTTCTCAAACGCGCAGACCATATAATTGCTGTTCTTTAACGCGATCGCCTCGATCTCCCGGATGCTGCTGTCATCTTCTACTATATAGATTAATGCCATATTTTTCACTCACCTTCAAGATATTATATATCTTTTGCAGATACTATTTACCTTTTTCTTTCCGGATACTATTTACTCTTTCTCTTTCCGGATATTATCTACTCTTTTGTTATCCGTGTACTATTTATCTTTTTTTGATACTTTCCTTTTTGCTTTCTTTTTATCAGAGTTCATTCTCTTTGTCTCCGCAGAGCGGACAATCTCTTATCATCCGTACTGCGCTGATCCGAAGCTGCCCGATCCGGAATCGTCCACATCGCCAGCCTGACAAGAAAATTGCCGAACGGAAACCACGCGATACAGCAGGCGATGTTAAACAGGCTGTGAACCACGGCGATACCAGCCGCGTTGGCCGCATTCCCGAGAAAAGTAAAATTGACAAACGCATTGATCAGATAAAAGACCGCCATAAACACAACTGTCCCGATCAGGTTAAAATAAAAGTGGATCATGGCCGCCCGCTTCGCATTCTTTCCCGCTCCGACCGCGGAAATCAGAGCCGTCACGCAGGTGCCGATATTCTGACCCATGATGATCGGGATCGCCGCACTGTACGGAACCGCACCCGTCGCACAGAGAGCCTGCAGAATGCCGATGGATGCCGACGAGCTCTGAACCACCGCCGTCAGCACAGCGCCGGCCGCCACGCCGAGCAGCGGATTCGAAAACATTGTAAGTATGGACATGAACTGCTCGTTATCCGCCAGCGGCTCGACAGCTCCGCTCATGGTCTCCATCCCGAACATCAGGACGGCAAATCCGAGCAGGATCGCGCCGACATCCTTTTTCGTCTGCCTCCCCTTCGCCGACATGTAAAGCACGATGCCGATCACGGCCAGAATCGGCGAAAAGGAAGACGGTTTCAGCATGGTAAGAAAAAAGCCGCCTCCCTCGATCCCGGTCAGAGACAGGATCCAGGAAGTCACCGTCGTGCCGATATTGGCACCCATGATCACGCCGACTGCCTGCGTCAGCCTCATAATGCCGGAATTTACAAAACCGATGACCATGACCGTCGTCGCCGATGAACTCTGGATCACCGCCGTCACCGCCGTGCCGAGCAGCACGCCCTTGAGCCGATTGGAAGTAAGGCGCTCCAGGATCGCGTCCAGCCTGCCGCCGGACACCCGGACCAGGCCGTCGCCCATCGTGTTCATCCCAAACAGAAACATAGCAAGTCCGCCGAGCAATGTCAATACCGAGAAAATATTCATTCGAACTCCTTATACCGCCGCATCGACGGGCGGCGATTTTACACAGGTGCGGCCGTACATTTTACAGCCGCTTACAATACCTTACATTTTTTACTTTTCCTTAATAACTTTTTACATTGTAAAGTATCTATGTAAAATCCAAAGAGTTCTATTTGTAAAATTTACGTAAAATTACCTCCGCTCCCCGCTGATCGTGTAAATCACCCACTTGGCGATATTCTCCGCGTGATCGCCGATCCGCTCGAAGTACTTAGCGACAAGAAGCAGGTCGGCCGCCACCTCCGTATATGCGGATTTTTCCTGGATCAGCTTCGTCAGGGTCTGCTTCGACTCTACGAACAGGGCATCCATAATATCATCCTGTTTCGACACTTCCTCCGCCTGTCTGATATCGCGGTTTACAAAGGCCTGTACCGCGTCCACCACCATAACCATACTCTCGGCCGCCATCTTTTTGATGACCTCCATCTCCGGCAGTTCTTTCGCATCCGCCAGATAAATGGAAATCTCAGAGATATCCGCCGCGTTGTCGCCGATCCGCTCCATGTCCGCCACCATCCGGAGCGCGGAGGAGACAAGCCTCAGATCCGAGGCCACCGGCTGCTGCTTCATAAGCAGCTTCATGCACAGGCCCTCAATGTCACGCATCTGATGATCAATCTCGTCGTCATACTCCACATTGTTCCTCGCCTTTTCGACATCGTGATGCACGATCGACTCGATCGCGTACTCGATCGCCTGCTCGATCATATGCCCCATCGTGATCAGACCGCCGTTCAGCTCATTTAACTGCTTATCAAAATGATTTCTCATCTCTCTTATTTCCTTTCAGAATATCTGTATCATCCGAACCTGCCCGTAATGTAATCCTCTGTCCTTTTATCCGTCGGCATGGAGAAGATCTGGTCCGTCTGTCCGTACTCCACGAGGTCGCCCAGGAGAAAGAACGCCGTCTGGTCGGATACGCGGACGGCCTGCTGCATGTTGTGCGTCACCATGACGATGGTGTAATTCTTTTTCAGCTCCATAGCGAGTTCCTCGATCTTTGAGGTCGAGATCGGATCCAGCGCTGAGGTGGACTCATCCATCAGCAGCACTTCAGGCTCCACGGCCAGGGCGCGGGCGATACAGATCCTCTGCTGCTGTCCGCCGGACACCGCCAGGGCGCTCTTTTTTAATTTATCCTTCACCTCATCCCAGATTGCCGCGTCCCGCAGGGACTTCTCCACGATTTCATCCAGTTTGCCCTTCACGTGGACGCCGTGGGTTCTGGGACCGAAGGCCACATTGTCATAGATACTCATCGGGAACGGGTTCGCCTTCTGGAACACCATGCCGACCCTCTTGCGCAGCAGGTTGACATCCATGCTTTTCGCATAGATATCCTCCCCGTCCAGAGAGATCTGACCGTCGATCCTGCATCCCTCGATCAGATCGTTCATGCGATTTAAAGATTTTAAAAGCGTCGATTTCCCGCAGCCGGACGGACCGATGAAAGCGGTAATCTGATGTTCCTGAATTTCCAGATTGATATTTTTTAACGCATGAAAATCACTGTAATGGAGATTCATGTTTTCTACTGTCATTTTAATCTTCACTGTATTATCGTCCTTTTTTATTATGATCCTATTGTCCTTTGAATCATGCGCTGTGAAAACGGCGTGCCGGCACAGGCGGGCAGACACTCCGCCGCCCGGCCTACTCCTTCTTCATCCGGTTCGCGATCCGCGCGGAGAGGATGTTGATCACCAGCACCATGACAAGCAGCACGACCGCTGTCGCAAACGCCTGGTCTGTGTGCAGCCCCTCCTGGGAAAGCACATACATATGTACCGAGAGTGTCCGGCCGGAGGAGAACAGGTTTTTCGGAAGCTCCGCCACCGTTCCGGCCGTGTAGATCAGCGCAGCGGTCTCGCCCGCAATCCGGCCGGTCGCCAGGATCACGCCGGAAAGTATGCCGGGGACAGCGCTCGGGAGAACAATACAGAATACCGTGCGGAGCTTTCCTGCCCCCAGCCCGAAGCTTCCTTCGCGGTAGCTGTGGGGAACCGCCATCAGCGCCTCCTCCGTGGTTCGAAGGACAGTGGGAAGTACCATGATCGCCACCGTCAGGATTCCCGCAAGCAGGGAATACGACATGTGGAAGAAGCTGACAAAAAACAGCATGCCGAACAGACCGTATACGATGGAAGGAATACCGGTCAGCGTCTCCGCCATCATGCGGATGATTTTGACCAGCTTATTGCCCTTCTTTGCGTACTCCACCAGATAGATGGCGGAAAAAACGCCGATCGGCACCGCGATGGCCAACGCCACGCCGATCATGATCAGCGTATTGATGATGGACGGCAGCATGGATACATTGTCCGTCGTATATTTCAGGGAAAAGAGGGACGGTGAAAGATTCGGAATGCCTTTCACCAGTATGTACACGATCAGGAATCCCAGCATGAAAATGGTGAACGCCGCCGCGATCAATACCAGAGTTTTTAACACCTTCGAGCCGACATAAAAACGCTTCGGCTTCATCACAACGCCGGCGCCCCACCTGTTCCGGCGAATCGTAACGTATGCGTTGTTGTTCACATTCTCCGCTGCAGCGCCCCGTCTGTTCCGGCGAACCGCATGCGCAGCGCCGTTCGCATTAGTTTCCTTCGTTTTCAGGAAACTGCCCGTATCTGATTTTTTCGTTTTCACGTTCATGATGCCGCCTGTTCTCCTTTCCCCTTGATGATATTAAATACCAGATTGATAATAAGAATGAATACAAACAGCACCACTCCCGTTGCAATCAGGGAGGAACGGTGCAGCCCCGTGGAGTAACCCATCTCCAGAACGACATTCGTGGTCAGCGTCCGGACGCCGTCCAGGATACCGCCCGGAATACGCGCCTGGTTGCCCGCCACCATGACCACCGCCATCGTCTCGCCGATCGCGCGTCCAATGCCGAGCACGACGCCCGCCAGTATACCGGACTTTGCCGCCGGAATCACACAGCGGAAAATACTCGCCTCATTCGTTGTGCCCAGCGCCAGCGCACCTTCATAATAGGCCGGGTCAACCGCACGTATGGACGTTTCCGTCACGCTGATGATCGTCGGCAAAATCATAATGCCAAGCAGGAAAGAGGCTGTCAGGATACTCATACCATTTCCGCCGAATGTATTTCGGACAAACGGCACCAGCACCATCAGACCGAAAAAGCCGTAGACGACAGACGGAATGCCCGCCAGCAGATCCGTCGCCGGCTTGATGATCTTATAAATCTGCTTCGGACAGAACCGGGCAAGAAAAACCGCCGCAAAAATGCCGACCGGCACACCCAGCGCGATCGCCCCGCCCGTGATGTACAGGCTGCCGACAATCATCGGAAAGATGCCGTATTTGCCATTCCCCGGTTTCCATGTCGTACCGCCCAGGAATTTAAACAGCCCGATCTCTCCGATAGCGGGGATCCCGTTAATGAAAAGAAACACACAGATGCAGGCCACACAGAGAATGGAGATACACGCAACGATCAGGAATATAATTTCAAAAATTTTTTCTTTCTGTTTCATACGAACCTCAACTCTTATTTGTAATTCGGCAGATACATCTGTCCGATATATCTGCCGTCTTACATTTCGGCTGCGCGTGCGTTTCTCAGTTTTTCAAACGCAGCGCTGAATATCGTTCCGTATCCGCAAAGAATCCGTACCATCTCACTGTCATGGTCTCGAACGATATTCTTTTGTACTATGCCATTCATAGAGGATATAATCTGTTGTCAGTTAATTTGCTTTTACAACAGCGCAGAGATTACCCCGCTGTTTTTTTAATCTGTGCTGATACCCCGTTACGGGAGCGTGTACGGAATCGAGATGCGGTCCTACTCCACCTCATCCCATGTGGTGATCTCGCCCATGAAAATCTGCTGAACCATCTCAGGGGTAAGATTTTCAATCGGGTTGTCATTGTTTACGATAACCGCGATACCGTCCATGGCAATGGTCGTAGCAGTTACGCCGGTTTCCTCTTCCTTCAGGTCACGGGAAGCCATACCGATGTCGCAGGTACCCTCGATCGCGTTTGTGACGCCCGTAGTGGAATCACTGGTCTGGATCTCAATGGTCGCGTTCGGGTTGATCTCCTCATACGCCTCTTTTAATTTCTCCATAACCGGAGATACGCTGGAGGAACCGGCAACGGAAATGCTTCCGGATGCTCCGTTGGTCTCAAAGGCTTCGCCTTCTGTGATCTCAATGTAGCCATTCTCGGAGATCACAGCCTGGCCGTCCGCGCTCAGGATGTAATCAATGAAATCCTGTGCCACATCGCTCAGGTCATCCTGTGTTACAATGTTGAACGGACGAGCTACCGCATAGGAACCGTCGGACACATTGTCAGTCGTTGCGTCCACGCCGTCGATCTGTACTGCCTTTACGGTGTCATTTAATGACCCCAGGGAGCAGTAACCGATCGCATATGTATCACCGGCTACGGTCGACATCATGACCTCTGTGTTGTTTGTGATCGTAGCATCCACAGTAGTCATGTCCTCTTTCTCGCCATCCTCGTTCTTCTGCTCGATCTCGAACAGCTCAATGAACGCGCCTCTGGTACCGGAACCATCCTCGCGGGATAATACGGAAATTGCGGAAGAAGTGTCAAAATCAGAAGAACCTGTACTTTCCTCTGCCTCTTCTGTCTCCTCCGCGTCAGTGTCAGCTGCGGAAACCGCCGTATCCTCTGTCGTATCTGTCGTGTCAGAGGAGGAACTGCTCCCGCATCCTGCTAAGGTCATGCCTGCAGCTGCTGCAGTG
>JAJBVI010000204.1 GCA_020859905.1 Lachnospiraceae bacterium
CCCCGCGCCCTGGTTCTAGCCCCCGCCCGGCATCGTTCCCGCGCGCGGGCTGGAGTGCGCGGCCCTCTGCGTTTGCGGCCACGTCGAAGCTTCCGGTCACGGCAATGATTCCGTCCACGACGATGATTCCGGCCACGGCGATGATTTCGGCCATGTCAACGTTTCCGGCCGCTCACAGTTCGCCGCATCACGAAATGATCCGCCGGCGAAGAAGTTTACTCCGGACATGAAAGCCTCCGTATCCGCAACCCTCTCCGTCAACATCGCTTCCTCTCCCGGCAGGGAGACCTGCGTGCCGGTAAGCCTGACAGAGTCCGGCGAGAGCATTCTTGCCTCCCCGATTCTCGGGCAGTCCGGACTCTGGTCGCCTCTCATCCGGGCCGACGGCTATATTCTGATTGACAGAAACCGGGAGGGATTACCGGCCGGATTCTCCGTCGATGTATTCCTCCTGGAGCGGTGAAAATCCCACCGTCAGGAAGTTACGCATTCGCCGTTACTATTCACAGGGCGGGGTGCCGAATTATCACCTATAGAGATGTAGTCGAATATAGAGCAAATCAGAGGCAAACCAATGCATGGCTGATAATCGTCAGAAGCTTATAAACGATTTTTTGCGCAAAACAGCAAAATTTCAGTTCCGGTTTATGCAGCCTGGGAAATCAGAATGGAGATTATATGGAAAAGAAAAGAAACCTGTATTTATCTAACACCCCTGTGGATGAAGCGCGGCAGATGTTTTTGTCCGGGGTGCAGCAAACCATGGCTCCCCGGTATGAGATCATTTCCGTGACCGGGAGCCTGAACCGCATCACGAAGGATGCGATTTACGCGAAATATAACGCGCCGAACTACAACGCCGCCGCCATGGACGGCGCAGCCGTCATCGCAGCGGAAACCGCCGGTGCGTCCGAAGCGCAGCCGCTTTGCCTGCCGGCCGGCCATTACGAAAATATCAATACCGGAAATGTTCTTCCGGCGCATTGCGACGCCGTCATTATGGCGGAAGATATCGTCGAACTCGCCGACGGGCAGATCCGGATCACGGCACCCGCCGTTCCCTGGCAGCACGTGCGCCAGATCGGCGAAAATATTGTCTGCGGAGAGATGATACTGCCGAGCCACCATACCATCCGATCCATTGACATCGGCATGCTTCTGGAAGCCGGCATCTCGGAAGTCGAGGTCGTAAAAAAACCGACTGTTGCGATTTTTCCCACCGGTTCGGAGATCGTGGAACCGGACACAGACTTAAAGCCGGGCGAAATCATCGACTCCAATTCCCGCATGTTTGAAAACATGACGGCAGCGGACGGCGGAATCGCGCACCGCTACTCCGCGTTAAAGGACGACCCGCATCTCATCCGGCGCTCCATCCTGGAGGCCGTCGACACGCATGACATCGTGCTGATCAACGCCGGAACGAGCAAGGGGACAAAAGACTTTACCGCCGACGTCCTGCGGGATCTCGGAACGGTTCTGATCCACGGCGTGGCCGTGAAGCCGGGCAAACCGGTCATTCTGGCGATGGTCCGCAGCACACCGGTCATCGGACTGCCCGGCTACTCCGTCTCGGCCTATATCGGATTTATAAATTTTGTAACGCCGCTGCTGGAATACCTGGGCAGCCGGAACTCGACGCAGCTGGAAAAGGTTACGGCCGTCGTTTCCAGACGCCTCATTTCCAGCCTGAGGTATGAAGAGTATGTGAGAGTCAAAGTCGGACTTGTGGACGACAGGGTCGTCGCCACTCCGCTCGCCCGGGGCGCCGGCGTCGCCATGTCGCTCGTCCGCTCCGACGGATTTCTCGTCATTCCGCAGTCGTGTGAAGGAATCGAAGCCGGCGAGGATGTCACGGTATATCTGTACCGGCCGCTCTCGGAGCTGCGAAACACAGCTGTCATCATCGGAAGCCACGACCTGATCCTGGACGTCATGAATGACATGATGGCGACGCACTATCAGAATCTCTATCTGTCCAGCACCCACGTGGGCAGCATGGGCGGCCTCATGAGCCTGAAACGCCGGGAAGCCCACATCGCCCCCGCGCATCTTCTCGACGCAGAGACCGGGATTTACAATGTATCCTATCTGAAGTCGATGTTTTCGGAACCCATGGCGCTGGTCAAGGGCGTCGACCGCATTCAGGGGCTCATGGTTCCCAGAGGAAACCCGCTGCATATCGAAACGCTTGCGGACATCGTCGGGAAAAAGTATATCAACCGCCAGCGGGGTGCCGGCACTCGGGTACTGCTGGATTACAAATTAAAAGAACTCGGCATTTCACCGGACGAGATCGACGGATATAACCGGGAGACAAACACCCACATGGCCGTCGCCGTCGCCGTGCAGAGCGGGAACGCGGATGTCGGCATGGGCGTCCTGTCCGCCACGAACGCCATGGGGCTTGATTTTATTGAAATCGGCGTAGAAGAATATGATTTCGCGATCCCGAAGAAATATCTGGATCTGCCGGCAGTCAGGGCATTTCTGGAAATCCTGAAAAGCGACGAATTCCATCGGAAGCTGGATGAGATGGGCGGATACGGCTATTCCAAATCCGGAACCGTTGTCGAGATCGACGGCACGGACGGCTGACGTTCCGGCCGCGGCGCGGGTTCCTGCATCCGACAGTCCGCATCACGGCTCACCATCCGGCAAACTGCACCACGGCACTTCACGCCACGGTTCCCGCACACAGCGAACTGCGTCGCCCTCCCGGATCACGCCGCCCGCGCGGCACACGGCAAACAGCATATTTCCCGGCAGAGGACAGACGATCCCGTGATTATATAACTCGCACTGCTCCCGGTAACATTTTTTAAAAGCGCTGCTGATCTCGAGGACGACCTGATCCCCGATCCGGATCCGATCCCCGGGTTTTAAAGAAAGCTGCCCGAGACCTTCCAGTGTCAGATTGGTTTTAAACCGGTGAAAACACAGCGCGTCGTACTCCTGTGTACGGTTCCAATCCTGTATTCCGGCATCCGACAGGGAAATCGGTTTTTGTTCATCCATGCCGTGGCGATCGCCTTCCAGCCCGTGACCCGAAACAGCCCGCACTTCCGAGAGCGGTGTCCCCGGCTCCCCTTTCGCCCGAAAAATCCGTATTTTCTTTATCATCGTATCCATAATCGCTCCTCTCCCGCCACCTTGACAAATATCACAGGAATCACTAAGATGAAATAATAAAAATTATACCATATATACCGGAGGTCTTTCAAATGCTCAACCCGGATTTCATCTATTTTGACAACGCGGCAACAACTGAACCATGCGAGGCGGCCATGTCGTCCTTTCTGAAAGCTGCCGCGTGTTTCGGCAACCCTTCATCCGCGCACTTCCTGGGCCGCGAATCAGCCGCCCTTCTGAAGACGGCGCGGCGGCAGACCGCCGACGCACTCGGCGCGGACAGCAGTGAGATCATCTTCACCTCCGGGGGAACCGAGGCGAACAATCTCGCGATCCAGGGTGTCTGCGAGGCCGGCCGGGATACGAACGAGATCATCATCTCCGCCGTGGAGCATCCGTCTGTGTTCCGCGTCTGCCGGATCCTCCGGAAAAAAGGCTGGCGGATCATCAAGATCAACTGCGGTCTGGACGGGAGCTATGACGAAAAAGCATTAAAAGAAGCCGTCTCCGACCGGACTGCCCTGGTCTCCTTTATGACGATCAACAACGAGACCGGCTCGGTCTTTCCGGTTTCTGAGATTGTGAAAACCGTAAAAAACATCAACCCGCACACGCTCGTTCACACAGATGCCGTCCAGGCTTTCGGCAAGGCAGACATATCTGTCCGGGACTCAGGAGTCGACCTCCTGTCCGTATCCGCTCATAAGATCCACGGCTTAAAGGGAGCCGGGGCTCTTTACATAAAAAAGGGGACTCCCGTCTACCCCATACAGTTCGGGGGCGATCAGGAGTCCGGCATGCGTTCCGGCACGGAAGCGCTGCCCGCCATCTGTGCGCTCGGCGCGGCCGCCGAAACCGCCGCGCGGCACATCAGGGACTCTTATAAGTATATACAAACGATACAGCAGTCCATCCTGACCGGTCTCGGCGCGTTTGATAATGTCGTCATCAACTCCGCGCCGGGCGCCTCACCTTATATCCTGAACTTCTCCGTCAGGGAGAAAAACGCGGATGAGATCCTTTCCGCCTTCAGCGAGCGGGGCATCTGTATTTCAAAAGGGGCGGCCTGCAAGGCAAATCACGCGCACGGTCCCTCCATGCTCATGTCCTTCGGCATCGAGACCGAACTCGCTGACAATGCCCTGCGGCTCAGCTTCTGCGAAAACAATACGCCTGAAGAAGCGGATCGATTCCTTGAAGCGGCACGGAGAATCATACGATCATAAAGCTAAGGAACTGTCGCTTGAGATAAAGCTCCCTGTTAATGACCAGTTATCTCTGATATTTTCACAGGAACTTCTGATATGCTGTATCAGTAGTTTACCTTGCGCACCTCAAAGTAGCTCTGCGGATGTGCGCATACCGGACATACCTCCGGCGCCTTCGTCCCCGTCACGATATGACCGCAGTTCCTGCACTCCCACACCTTGACCTCGCTCTTCTCAAACACAGCCGCGGTCTCGACATTCTGAAGCAGGGCGCGATATCTCTCCTCGTGATGCTTCTCGATCTCGCCGACCATGCGGAACTTCGCCGCCAGCTCCGGGAAGCCTTCCTCATCGGCCGTCTTCGCAAATCCGGCATACATATCAGTCCACTCGTAGTTCTCGCCTGCGGCGGCCGCCTCCAGATTCTGCGCGGTACCGCCGATGCCGTCCAGCTCCTTAAACCACATTTTCGCGTGTTCCTTCTCATTCTCCGCCGTCTTTAAAAACAGCTCCGCGATCTGCTCATAGCCCTCCTTCTTCGCAACGGACGAAAAATACGTGTATTTATTCCTTGCCTCGGACTCTCCCGCGAACGCCGCCTCCAGGTTCTTCTCTGTCTGTGTTCCCGCATACCTGCTCATTCTGATATCCTCCTTTTTTTCCTGATTTATATGATTTGTCTTCTTATCAGCAATCTCAATCGGCGCAAAATCCGATGCCGGGTGCTTGCACACCGGACAGACAAAATCATCCGGCAGCACGTCGCCCTCGTAGATATATCCGCACACCGTGCAGACGAAACCCTTCTTCGCGGCTGCCGGCGCCGGCTTTACATACTTCTGGTAGTAGCTGTAGGTCACGGACTCCTCATCGGAGAGCACCGCGCCGTCCGTCACATCCGCCAGAAACAGGGTATGCGTACCCAGATCCCTGCTCTCGACCACCTTCGCGCTCAGAAACGCGTTCGCGGCGTCCGGCAGATACACCAGGCCGTTCCCGCTCCGGCTGACGGCGATCTCTTTTATCTTGTCCACATCCCTCCCGCTCTGAAAGCCCCAGTGCTTATATACGTCAAAGGATGCTTTCTGAGACAGGACGGAGACATTGAACGCGCCGGATGAGAGCACCATGTCGTGCGTCAGGTTATTCTTATTGACCGCCACCGTGATCCGATTCGGCTCCGAGGTAACCTGCGTGACCGTGTTCACTATGCATCCGTTGTCCCGGTCTCCCTCCTTCGCTGTCAGTACGAACAGGCCGTAACTGAGCCTGTACATCGCTTTTTTGTCCATTTCTGCGACCTCCTTCCTTCCCGCTTCGTAACAGCTGTTCCGTCTTGTTTCAAACTTTGCAATCTTCCCGGTCTTATCAACATATACACCGTTCAATATGGTGCGAAAGCCTGCATTTCCGCTGTTTAAATAGCTTCCCATCTGATTCACGCCCCTTCGACGTAAGAATCCGGATCACGCTTTCAGAATAACACAGCAGAGTTCGATATTCAACGAAAAATTAATACAGGCCGAACAGCCGCAGTATTCTCATGTCAGTCCTTCAGCAGCCAGCGGAATCCGAACGCCGGCACCTGCACGCCTTTTGCCTCCATGCGGCTGCCGGACAACAGATCCGTATACACTCCGTCATCCTCATTGACCCACGCAATCCGGCTCTGCCCGCTGAAATTATAAAGCGTTACCAGCTTCTGTCCGCTGCCGGCGCGAATAATTCCGAGGATGGCGTCATCCCAGGTGTCCACCGTCCATACGTCGGCGGAAGACCGGAATATATCCCGGCTGCTCCGGATCCGCTCCATCCTTCGGAGGCCGTCGAACATTCTCTGCTGCACGCTGCCCTGTCTGTGGCGCTGTTCTTCCAGATCCCACCGGAACGCGCCGCGGTGCAGATAACGGGAATCTTCCCGCTTTTTCGGATCGCTGTGATAAGAATAATCATTTATCTCAGCGATCTCGTCGCCGCTGTAAATTACGGGAATCCCGGACTGCGCCAGCATAAAAGCGTGAAGCGTCAGGTCAAAGCGGACAGCACGCTCCAGGGCTGTCTCAGCAGCCGCATCCGCTTCGCTCTTCGCCACGGCAGCCGCTGATTCAGCACGAGCTTCACCCGCCGCCACGGCAGCCGCCTCCGATGCCCGTTCTGCTCCCGATGGCCGTTCTGCCTCTGTCGCCGGTTCAGCCACTGCGCCGGCCGCCTTCTCCACCCCGCAGAGGGAGGCCGTCGTGCCGCACAGTCTGGCGTCGCCCAGCTCCTCGCTGTCATTATAAAGCTCGCCCCTGGCGAAGGAACCCGGATATTTCCCGGTGAAAAAATCATTCAGGAACTTTTTATGCGGTACCTCCTCCATGCCGAATTCCCGCAGGAACGCATAGTCCAGCCCCCAGCCGAGGTCGTCGTGGCACCGCAGATAATTCTGGAAGACGTACTCCTTCGGGAGAGCGTGCATGATATCCATCTGGCGGCGGAGCAGACGGACATCGCCTGTCGCCGCCGTATGCCAGAGAGAGGCCATCGTCGTCACATTGTAAAGCATATGGCATTCCGGTTTTTCCACCGTCCCGAAATACGGAGCCACCTTATCCGGTTCCATCACCACCTCGCCCAGCAGCAGGACGCCCGGGCAGACCACCTCGCAGATAATGCGCATCATGCGGACGATATTGTGCACCTGCGGCAGATTCCGGCAGTTAGTGCCCAGCTGTTTCCAGATATAGGGAACCGCGTCCAGACGGATGATATCAATGCCCCGGTTCACCAGATACAGCATATTTCCCACCATATCGCGGAAAACTGCCGGATTACCGTAGTTTAAATCCCACTGGTAAGGATAAAAGGTCGTCATAACTGCCTTGCCGGTATCCGCGTTCCATGTAAAATTCCCCGGAGCGGTCGTCGGAAACACCTGCGGAACCGTCCGTTCAAACTGCGACGGTATGTCATAACTGTCGTAGAAAAAATAGCGATCCTGATATTCCTTCTCTCCCGCCTTCGCGCGTCTCGCCCACTCATGCTCCTCAGAGGTGTGGTTCATCACAAAATCCAGGCAGAGGCTGATCCCCTGCCTGTGGCAGTCCTCCGCCAGACGGCGCAGATCCTCCATGGTTCCCAGCTCCGGTTTCACCCTGCGGAAATCCGAAACCGCGTAACCGCCGTCATTTTTCTCCTCAGGCGAATCCAGAAGCGGCATCAGGTGAATGTAGTTCACGCCGCAGGACTTAAAATAGGGAATCTTCTCCCGCACACCGTTCAGATCCTGCGCAAACGCATCCACATAGAGCATCATGCCCAGCAGATCATTCCCCCTGTACCACTGCGGGGCGGCGCTCCGTTCACGGTCCCGCTCCTTTAAATCCGCCCCTCTCTGCCGAAAACAGGCATACAGATCGGCGCACAGGTCATGGAACGCCTCCTGCCGATCCTGATAAAGCTCCATATAAAGCCACTTGAACTCGTCGTAATAACGGTTCATGCGGTCCATATATTCCTGTTTATATAATTCTGTATGATCAGACATATGAAACTCCCCGCACCAGTACATCGAATAATTAATAACTGGCTATAGCGCGCCGAATGATTTTTCATGTGCAAGGCGGAGGAAGGAGGCGTAGCGGTGGCTACGTCGACTGACGGCGCTGAACGTCCGGTGGACGTTCGTTTAGCGCGGACCGAAACGAAGTGTAGACCAACGCGGCACATGGGAAATCAGGCCTAGTGTGTCGTCTCAATCACTTTTTAAGTTATAGTGCTGGATATGCCGTCATTCCGCAAGGCGGAGGAAGAAGGCGTAGCGGTGGCTACGTCGACTGACGACAACGCAGCGGATGGCGACATAGGCAGTGCTATAATTAAAAATATGATTGAGACG
>JAJBVI010000068.1 GCA_020859905.1 Lachnospiraceae bacterium
ACCCGCGGCCTCGACCTTGGCAAGGTCGCGCTCCACCAACTGAGCCACTCGCGCATATGTATTGAACACAAGTGATACTTTACATCATTTTTCCATGTTTGTCAAATGGTTTTTGGAATTTTTTTCGTATATTTTTCCTCCGTGCGCATATGCTTTACAGATAAGGCAAAAGAACGAATAAGGCAAAAGGGAAAATGATGTATGAGTTCAAAGACAAGAATTGTAGTTCTTCATATGAAGGAAGTTGTTTATACCGCTGTTTTTATTGTTCTGGCTATCGTCCTGATCCTTCTTCTGGTTTTCATGTTCGGACCCGTCAGGAGAAATCAGGATGCGGAGGAAACGTCTCTTTATAAGGCGGGTGTCTATACTTCTTCGATTCAGCTGGAAGGGCAGACCCTGGATGTGCAGGTGGTTGTCGATGAGGATCATATTAACTCGGTTTCCCTTGTAAATCTGGACGAAACGATCGCGACAATGTATCCGCTTCTGCAGGAGTCCATGGACACGATCAGTCAGCAGATTTATGAAGAACAGTCTACGGAAAACATTTCTTATACGGTGGAAAACCAGTATACGACCAGTGTTCTGCTCGACGCGGTGGAGCGTGCGCTGGATAAAGCCCGGACGGACGAAGAAGAGGCGGGCAAAGAATCGGATGCAGATGAAACCGAAAAATCATGAATCTGATGTAAACGGATCAGAGAATCATGAGACTAAAAGCAAACGGAACCGGAGAATCATGAAACGGATCGGGCGGGAGACGAAACAGCCTCATGCCCGTTCCGATTATATTGATTTACAGTCCGCTCAAGTAATCCGTAATGCCCGAAGTGTTGACGGTCACGGTCTCGATCCCTTTGTTCGACTGGTATACATTATATCCGGAGTATCCGATCCAGACAGCGATAGCGACGACAACGACGGCACCGACGATTCTGGAAATCACCTTTCTCTGCTTTGCCTTTTTGATCTCCTGCGGACGATTCTTTTTTTCTGCTTTATAGCGGTCAACTTTTTCCTGGCTCATATGAAAAACTCCTTTAAGAATTTTGTACAAACATGAATCGAGTATAGCACAAGACGGTATGTTCGTCAAATAAAAAGAGTACTTTTCGGTAACCACTTTATTTATAGAAAAAATTATGTTATGATAACAAACCAGAGAAACGCGAGTGCTTTTAAGATGTGACAAGTGTACAGACCGGTCAGTTCGAATGCGTTGTACCAGAATGACGGAGGGACGAATGAGCTACGCAGATACCGTATTTATCGCCATGTGCAGGGACATCATCGAAAATGGAACCGATACGCAGGGAGAGAAGGTCCGCCCGAAATGGGAGGACGGCAGCAGCGCCTGCACGATCAAGAAGTTCGGCGTGGTGAACCGCTATGATCTCTCAAAAGAGTTCCCGGCGCTGACACTCCGCCGCACAGCGATCAAAAGCTGTACCGATGAGATGCTCTGGATCTGGCAGAAGAAGTCCAACAATATCCATGACCTGAACAGCCATATCTGGGACGAGTGGGCGGATGCGGACGGCTCCATCGGAAAGGCTTACGGCTATCAGATGAGTGTGAAGCATCAGTACCGGGAGGGTATGATGGACCAGGTGGACCGTGTGATCTATGACCTGAAGCACAATCCCTACAGCCGCCGGATTATGACGAATATATACGTGCATCAGGATCTCCACGAGATGAACCTGTATCCCTGTGCTTACAGCATGACATTCAATGTCACTAAGAAGCCGGATGATGAGACACTGACTCTGAATGCCATCCTGAACCAGCGTTCGCAGGATGTGCTGACTGCGAATAACTGGAATGTCTGCCAGTATGCCGTACTTTTGCATATGCTGGCGCAGGTCTGCGATATGCGGGCGGGCGAGCTTGTGCACGTCATCGCCGATGCCCACATATATGACCGACATATCCCGCTGGTGCGGGAGCTGATCACCAGAGAACCGCATCCGGCGCCGACGTTCTGGCTGAATCCGGATATTCATGACTTTTATGCGTTTACGCGGGATGATGTGAAGCTGTTGCATTACGAGACCGGACCTCAGATTACCGACATTCCCGTGGCTGTCTGAATGACAGAAGCTTTCGTAATTTCATTTACCGAAACAGTACAATCAGGTGGTTATGAAACTCACTCATACCGCAGGCACACGGGCAAAGAAAACAATGCAAAGAGGAACGCTTTTTGCGCCCGGCTGAAGTCGTTTTTTGCCCGTGCCGCCCCTCCGCCGGGTTTCAAAACCACCGTCTGATAAAAAGGAGATACCATGAACCTGATTGCTGCCGTAGATAAAAACTGGGCCATCGGCCTGAACAACAAGCTTCTTGTACAGATCCCCGACGATATGAAGTTTTTCCGCGGGACAACGACCGGAAAGGTCGTCGTGATGGGAAGGAAGACTCTGGAGAGCTTTCCGAATCAGCGTCCCCTGCCGAACCGTGTGAATATCGTGCTGACGCAGGATCGCTCCTATAAGGTGAAGGATGCGGTCATCGTCCATAGCATGGACGAGCTGCATGAGGAACTGCGGAACTACCCCTCAGAGGATATCTATGTGATCGGCGGCGAGAGCATATACCGTCAGTTGGTCGATGCGTGCAGTGTGGCTCACATTACGAAGATCAACTATTCCTACGAAGCGGATGCCTGGTTCCCGAACCTCGATGAGAAACCGGAGTGGCAGATCACGGCGGACAGCGAGGAGCAGACATATTTCGATCTGGAATATTATTTTTACAGATATGAGAAGAGATAAACGGGAAGAATTTTCCCGCGATTCTTTATACTCCGCTTGCGGATCGCCGCACAGAGCAGGAGGGCATGATGAGTAACTTTTTATTCAGTGTGAATGTGACTATCCCAATCTTCCTTGTGATGGTCGTCGGATATTTTCTGCGGCGGATCGGCATGCTGAATGACAATTTTGTCACAGTGGCGAACAAGTTTAATTTTACCGTTACGCTGCCGGTGCTTTTATACAAGGATCTGGCCAGCGTAGATATTCTGGAGATTTTCGACTGGAAGTATGTACTGTTCTGTGCGGCCGCTACATCCGCAGGGTTCTGGGGATCCTGGGCGGTGGCGAAGCTGACGCTGAAAGACCGTTCCCTGCGGGGCGCGTTCACGCAGGCGTCTTTCCGCAGCAGTGCGGCGGTCATGGGGCTTGCCTTTATTCAGAATATTTACGGAGAATCCGCAATGGGATCGCTCATGATCATCGGCGCCGTCCCGTTGTATAATATATATTCTGTGATCGTTCTCACCTTTGAGGGAGATTGCCCGGAGGGCGAACGCGATACCGGCCGGATCAGAAAAGCCGGCATCAATATCCTGAAAAACCTGATCATCATCGCTATCGTCATCGGTATGATCGTTGCGCTGCTGGGCAATCCGCTGCCCGCGCTGATCAACTCTACCGTAGAGAACATCGCCAAAATGGCAACCCCGCTGGCACTGATCGGACTGGGCGCGGGTTTTGAGGGCAGAAAGGCGCTGAAAAAAATCAGGCCGACGCTGGGCGCGTCCTTTATCAAGCTGATCGCCCAGGCAGCGATCTTCATACCGATTGCGGCCTATTTCGGATTTACCGGAGAAAAAATGGTCGCACTCGCCGTCATGCTGGCAGGACCGGCAACCCCGAGCTGCTATATCATGGCGAAGAATATGCACAACGACGGCGTGCTGACCGCGAGTATCGTCGTGGCAACGACCCTGCTCGCGTCCGTTACACTCACCGCGTGGATATTCATACTGCGGACCGTAGGCTGGATCTGACACTCTGCTGAACACCCGCAGGCGTATCGATATTGTCCATGACAGATACAACCGTGAGTGAAAGAAAGTGAACGCATACAGGGAGATTGCAGAACCTGTCCGAAACCCTGTACACAGCGTCAGAGAAATTTTTCAAAAGCAGACACTGTTAGTGGCTGCGTTGAAACATTTTCTGACGCGTCCAACCCCAGAAAAACAGGTTCCGCAATCGGAGTAAATCAAACACAAGGAGAAAATACATGGAAATATCAGGAGCCAAGCTTTTTTTGCGTGCCCTCGAGGCGGAGGGCGTTGAAAAAATTTTTTCATATCCCGGAGGTACGGTGACCGACCTGTTCGACGAACTGTACCGGAACAGCGAGATCGACCTGGTACTGCCGCGCCACGAGCAGGCGCTGGTGCATGAGGCGGAGGGTTATGCCAGGGAAACCGGGAAGACGGGTGTCTGCCTGGTGACCAGCGGGCCCGGAGCCACGAACACGGTGACGGCGATCGCGGACGCGTTCTATGACAGTGTCCCGATCGTGGTGTTTACCGGGCAGGTTGCCCTGGGGCTGATCGGGAATGAAGCGTTTCAGGAAGTGGATATTGTCGGTATCACGCGGCATATCACCAAATACAGCGTGACCGTCCGCGACAGGAAGGATCTGGGACGAATCCTTAAGATGGCATTTCACATCGCGTCGACCGGGAAGCCGGGGCCGGTGCTGATTGATCTGCCGAAGGATATCCAGACAGCCAACGGACCGGCGGAATATCCGGACAGTGTAGACATCCGCGGCTACAAGATTAACGAAGGCGTTCATATCGGACAGCTCCGCAAGGCGACAAAGCTGCTGAAAAGCGCCGGCCGGCCGATCATTCTCGCCGGCGGCGGGGTCAACATTGCCGGGGCGAACGAAGAGCTTGCCCGGCTTGCGGAACTGACACATATACCGGTCATCACGACCGTGATGGGGAAGGGAGCGCTCCCGTCGGACAATCCCTGGTACATCGGCAGCAGCGGCCTGCACGGGAAATATGCGGCGAATATCGCGATCAGCCAGTGCAATCTGCTGTTTTCCATCGGCACCCGCTTCAATGACCGTGTGACGGGCGACCTGACAGAGTTCGCGCCGAAGGCGAAGATCATCCACCTGGACATCGACGCGGCGGCGATCTCGCGGAACGTCGTTGTGGATGTTCCGATCGTGGCGGACGCGAAGGTGGCGCTGGCACAGATGGCGGACTGGGTCGAGGCGGAGTGGAAAGGACCGAAGGACACCACCGACTGGATGAGGCAGATACAGAAGTGGGATCAGGAGAACCCGCTCAAGATGCGCCGGAACAGGGGCATGACGCCGCAGATGATCATGGAGGGCTTGAACGAGGTTTACCCGGACGAGGTAACTTATGTGACGGATGTCGGTCAGCATCAGATGTGGGCGACCCAGTTTCTGAAGATGGATCCGAAAAAGAAGATGATCATTTCCGGCGGACTGGGGACGATGGGATTCGGTTTCCCGGCGGCGCTGGGCGCGAAGATGGGACATCCGGAGCGGCCGGTGGTCTGCATCACCGGGGACGGCGGTTTCCAGATGAATATGCAGGAGATGGCGACCGCCATCATTCAGCATACGCCGGTCACGATCTGCCTTCTGAACAATTATTATCTCGGCATGGTGCGCCAGATGCAGCAGCTTTTCTACGGGAAACGCTATTCGGCCACGTGCCTGCGCAGGCGGAAGGACTGTCCGGTCCAGTGTAAGGGACCGAACGAGAGCTGTCCTCCCTACGTGCCTGATTTTATCAAGTGGGCCGAAAGCTACGGCGCCCACGGCATCCGGGTCGAGAAGGAAGAGGATATCGTACCCGCGCTTCTCGCGGCGAAGGAGAATACGGACGCGCCGACCCTGATCGAGTTTATGATCGCCACGGAAGAGCTGGTTCTGCCGATGGTGCCGGGAGGAAAACCGATGAGTACGATGATATTGAATTCGTCGGTTAGATAGATTGATACAGATCAGGAGGAAATGAAATGATGAAAGACAGATGGATCGCCCTTTACGTGGAAAATGACGTGGGCGTCCTTGCCAAGATTTCCGGTCTCTTTGCCGGAAAGGCATATAATTTAAACAGCCTGACCGTGGGCACGACCGAGGATGAGGGGGTGTCCCGCATGACGATCGCCAGCACCTGCGACGATCTGACGTTCGAGCAGATCAAAAAGCAGCTGAACCGCATGGTGGAGGTCATCAAGGTCATGGATCTGACGGACACGCCGATCCACATGAAGGAAGTGATGTTCGCGAAGGTGAAAAAATGTTCGGAGACGGACAAGGCGGAAGTGTTCCGCATAGCAGACGTTTTCTCCGTGCAGGTGGCGGATATCGGGACAGACAGCGTTCTGCTCGAGTGCATGCTGACCGAACGCAGGAATAACGAGCTGATTCGCCTGCTGAAGGCCAGGTTTTCGGCTGTGGAGATCGTCCGCGGCGGCGCAGTGGCGATCGAGTCGATCAGTACATCGTGCCGTTAAAATGAAAAAATATCAAATAATATGAAAAAACTCTGGTAAAATAATTCGTTTTGCTGTATAAATGAAAGATGGATAGACGGTAAAAATGAAGGAATTTTTATCAGAACCTGCAAAATACCTGTGAAACAGTCATTACGCTCCAGAGTAGAAGGGTGACCGGTATTGAGTGTGATGCGCAGCGGTTCGAAACAGATTGTGATACAGACAGAAAGAAGGATCACTATGGAAAAGAAAAACATCGACTGGGAGAATCTTGATTTTTCATACCGCGAGACGGATATGCGGTTTGTTTCCATGTATAAGGATGGAAAATGGGACGACGGGACGCTTACGCCAGATTCCAACATTGTATTAAATGAGTGCGCGGGTGTTTTCCAGTACGCGCAGACCGTATTTGAGGGGTTGAAAGCCTATGAGACGGTGGACGGCAGAGTGGTTCTCTTCCGCCCGGATCTGAACGCGGGCCGCCTGGCGGACTCCGCGCGCCGGCTGGAGATGCCGGTTTACCCGGAGGATCAGTTTATCGAGGCGGTGAAAAAGACGGTAAAGGCGAATATCGGTTATGTGCCGCCCTATGGGACGGGAGCCACGTTATACATCCGTCCGTATGAGTTCGGCAGCAACGCGGTGATCGGCGTAAAGCCGGCGGACGAGTATATGTTCCGTGTGCTGACGACGCCGGTGGGACCGTATTTCAAGGGCGGCGTGAAGCCGCTTTACATCAAAATTTCCGATTTTGACCGCGCCGCACCGCGAGGAACAGGCAACATCAAGGCGGGACTGAATTACGCCATGAGCCTCCATGCCATCGTGCAGGCGCATGAGGAGGGCTTTGCCGAGAACATGTATCTCGATCCGGTGACCCGGACGAAAGTGGAGGAGACCGGCGGCGCGAACTTCCTGTTTGTCACGAAGACCGGCAAGCTTGTGACACCGAAGTCCGACAGCATTTTGCCGTCCATCACGCGCCGTTCCCTGATGTATGTGGCGGAGCATTATCTGGGCATGGAAGTGGAGCAGCGAGAGGTAAATAAGGATGAGCTGCCTGAGTTTGTCGAGGTCGGACTCTGCGGTACGGCGGCCGTGATCTCGCCGGTGGGTAAGATCTATGACCACGGCACGGACATCTGCGTACCCAGCGGCATGAATGAGATGGGACCTGTGCTGGCGAAGCTGCGCGGGACGTTGGTGGATATCCAGGACGGTAAGCTTAAAGCGCCGGAGGGCTGGATTTACGAAGTGGAGTAAACGCACAGACGCGTGAGAAATGACTGCCTGCGCAGTAGAATTGTCTTGTTTTGTGCAGAAAAAATGTTATTCTGTGTATATCTGAAAAATCTAAATCAAAGTTGCATTTTATCATGAATCTGTGATTCATGATCGCATTTCGCCGTTCGCCGAATGCGCAAGCGCATTCTTCTCACTTGCGTCTTGCTGCGGGAATGGGTATGCGTTTGCGGTTGGAGTTCATTCCAGATTCTCAGATCAAAAAAATATAAGTGCCTGCCGGTTCTTTTTTGCGTTATACCCGCATAGGATAGTGTAAATGCAGATATTGCGAGGACTTCTTATGCAGGATTTTTATTCTGATTTACAGGGGGATGTTTATTCACAACAGACCCCGGTTTCTCCGGGGGAATCTGAATCCCCGGACCGCGGTACCCTGCGTGTTGACGTCACTTCAACAATCGTAAGCGATGAATAATCCGGCGTATATAAAGCTTCCGTCACCAAGTAGGAA
>JAJBVI010000066.1 GCA_020859905.1 Lachnospiraceae bacterium
GTGCTTTTCTGTTTGGGGCTGAGGTAAATAATTCATATTCATTATAATAATCCTGTGCATATTCTAAAATATCATGACCAAGTAAATGTTTCGCAGATTCCTCATTTATACCATTGCAGACCAAGTCAATTTCATTCAGCGACAATGTAACAGAGCCGTCAGGCTCCTTATATTCCATGGCTGTAAATTTATATGCAGATAAAATTTCAGACATTGTCTCCAGATTAGAGAACCACATTTTATCCCTCGTCCGTTTAATGAATTGCGGTTTAACACGTACCACTTCATCGCATACGGCACTCCACTGTTTTCTTACCTCTGTAGCATTCAGCATTTTTATCATCTCCTTTATTTCCCCCATCATAAATAATAAAAATTGTAATGTCAAGCAAAAATGTGCGTATTGTACATAATGTACGTTTCTATTTTATTATATGTTTTATAATAGAGTAATATTCGTCATCGACTTTCATGGATGTTGGCGCGCTGCGTCAGCAGCGCATGGAAGTTACTATCAGCTTGTTCAATCGAGCAGGAATCCGCTTTTTCCTCCTACTCGCTGCGCGGGGTGCGGACAGCGCAGCTGTCATATTACGTATGCACCCCTGCGCATACAAAACAAATACAACCCTGCCGCAAAGACAGGGTTGCTCTCACCTGATATGAAAATAAAATTCCGGTCCGCCCGCCTTATTTCTGGCTCCGTAATCCGCCCGGTACATCTTTAATATCGCTTCACTGATCGCCAGCCCCATACCGGAAGAACCGTCCCGTGCGGTACGGGAAGCATCGCCCTGATATAAGGGTTCCCAAATGCAAGACAATTCCTCAGCGGAAAGCTCCGGTCCGTCATTGTATACACTTACGCCATGCTCATAAACCGTGATGCGGATCCCGCCTTTTGTACTACAGAATTTTACCGCGTTGGAGATATAATTATCCATGACCATTTCCATGAGCACCGGATCGGAAGTCACCTGCCCGCTTCCCTGAATATCCCAGGTCAGGGAAAGCTCCTTTTTCTGCATCAGGTCCTCGTAACGCCCACAAATCCGTTCCGCTGTCTCCTTCAATAAATACGGTTCTTTTTTCATCTCACATTCCGCGTCTGTCACACGCGTATAGACCAGCATACTGTTCAGCAGATCATTCATATGATCCGCCTCACTGCCGATCATATTGATGTAATGCGTCTGCTTTTCCTGCTGCAGTCCGGCCTCCAGACACTCCGCACTGTTTTTGATCACCGCCGTCGGCGTCTTCATCTCATGCGCGATGGCGTTCAGAAATGTCTCCCGCAGCCGGCGAATGTTCTCCTGCTTTTTTTTTATGTAAACATACACGCAAATCAGAAAAACCGCCAGCGCCTCCCCCAATGCCAGAATGGGAAGAATATACTGTCTGATGATCCCGGAATGCAGCGTCAGCTTCCGGATATTGACCGAAATACAGCACTCATACGCACCGAACCGGTTTACATTTGTCAGATGAATGAAGTACCGGCTTCCGCCCGAATATATTTCCCTGATATCATCTTCCGCCATCGACATATCGTATTTTTCCGGAACGGAGAGCAGCTCACTGTCACAGATGTAAACAGAAAAGTAACCGGACTGCATCTGCTCTGAATCACCGCTTCCGGTTTCGGCCTCCTGCAATTCTGTCAGACGCCGCACCATCACCGATGTATAGTTTTCATTCTCATACCAGCTGTTCGTCAGTTCGTAAACGATCTCCCCGGTATAACTGTCGCAAAGCACCACCCGCATCGGGCAAAAGTCATCCTCTCCGTGATAATATCCGTCCATCTCGGAAATATACAGACGATGGCTCCGCTGTTGGTTCTGTCTGTACACATCAAAGAAATCCGTTATCTCGTCCTCAAAATATTTTTCAAGTGAGATATATTCTGTCCGGATTTCTCCATCCTCATAGCTCTGCCAGCGGCAGATAATATTATCGTTCGTCGTTCCCTGGCTGAATCCCGTGGAAGAATAGACACCCGCCGCAACCTCATAACAGTTGTCCGCTAATTCATCTCCTGTTCGGGGCAGGGCATCCAGAGCCGTATACAGAATTTCCTCCGCGTCTCCGCTGTCAGCCGCAGCTTCCACCGCTTTCTGAATCTCTGTCATAACCGCTTCCGCCTCCGCCTCCTGGTTCTGTTTCTCCATGGAAAAAAGATAAACGGAGCAGATACATATGATTCCCAGAAAAACCACCTCAATCCAGACCGCTGTCTGATAATTCTTCCACCAGGATCGTATGCCATTTCTTCCGTTTCTGCATTTGCCGAGTTCTTTCACAAATATTTCCTCCCAGTATGTCACCGTAACCCGTACAAGCCTCTCAAATTCCGCAAAGCAGTCTTTACTGCTTAGGAACTGTCGATCAATAACTTATGCATCTTGCACCGCCTAATACGCAAATCGCAGGCCCTAAAAGCCTCGCCGCAGCTCGGACAATTCAATACCCGGCGCGTCATGACCGCACTTCCATCATATAACCGGATTTGATAATCGTTCGGATACATTTCCCGTATTTTCCCAGTGCTTTTCTCAAATTCTTGACATGCGTATCAACAGCCCGGTCACTTCCGTCATAATCATAACCCCAAAGCTTTAACAGTATCTGCTCCCGCGTCAGCACACGTCCCGCATTGTTCATAAAATAGCGAAGCAATTCGAAATCCAATGCCTGAAGGACAACATACTCCCCGCCGCACATTACCTGTCTCCGTTCCGGCTGCAGACGGATGCCTGACACCTCCAGCCAGCCGCTGCCCCTCTGTCCCCGTTCCAGAACCGCGCGGCATTTTGCGAGAAGCACCGCCAGTGAAAACGGCTTCAAAATATAATCGTCCGCCCCTATCTGATAACCATAAAGCTGATCCGCCTCCTGCACACGAGCCGTTAAAAATAAAATCGGCACACTTTCTTTCTCTCTGATTTTGCGGCAGAGCGTAAAACCGTCCATTTGCGGCATCATCACGTCCAGAAGAACCAGATGATAGTCCCGGATCTGAATCATATCCCAGGCCTCCTGTCCGTCCGCCGCCGTATCCACCCCAAAACCATTCGCAGAAAGATAATCATGGATCAGTTCACGCATATTCGCATTGTCTTCCGCCAGCAGAATTCTTTTCATGGAAATATCCCTCCCCTTTGATCACAGGTAGTATAGCCGATCCGTTTGTATTCTTTTTGTACTTTTTCTTTTTTTTAACACAAGGATGCTGTCGGAGTCAATAACACGATATCAAGATTTGTAAAGAGTCTTTGGTTTCAGGAGATACTATGCATAGAGCGGTCTCTGCTGAGCAGGGTCAGCGCAAGCACCGCCATCGCGAGATCCGAGATCGGACCCGCAATCAGAACGCCGGTCAGCCCCAGTACTTTTGGAAGGACAACGAGCAGCGGCGGCAGGAAAATAACCTGGCGCGTCAGGGAAATCAGGATACTGTTCCCCGGACGCCCCTGCGCGGAAAAGAAACCACAGACGAGGTTTTGCAGGCCGCTCAGAAACACCAGCGCGTAATAGATACGGAAAATCTTAGCGGAAAACTCAAAATACAGCTCCGTTCCGTCTCCGAACAAAGCCGTGATCTGCACAGGGAGCAGCTGGTAGCATAAAAAAATACCGAAGCCTGTCAGAAGAACAATCCGGGTCAAGCTTTTTACGGTCTGCGCCATGCGCCCATAATTCTTTTTTCCGTAATTATAGCTGACAATCGGCTGCATCCCGTTTGCCAGCCCAGGACACAGATAAGAACCGCATCCAGGACTACATTCAGTCCATTTCCGGCCAGGATACAGACCAGCGCATACACCGGACTGCCGTCCGCGCGAAGTAAAAAGGATCCGGCCGCCCCTATGGCCGCAAATATATAGGAAAGAGCAGCGATCCGTGCGTACTCGCCGGCATATGCGTATACAGCGTCCGTGCATCCGAACAGATATAAAATCGGTTCCGTCATAGTCAGCATAATCACCGTCATGACCAGCCCGCAAAGGACCATCAGCCAAAAACCGGAGCCGACTGTTTTCCTGGCCGTATCGGTATCTCCCTTTCCAATCGACAGATTCATGAGGGCGGACGACCCGACACCGCACATCAGGGAGAGTGCCGTGATTACGGCGACAGCGGGATACACGACATTTGTCGCCGCGTTGCCGAGGATCCCCACGGTATTGCCGATAAACAGCTGATCTATGATATTATAAATCGACGTGGTCAGGCTTCCGGCCAGCGACGGAATGCAAAACCGGATCAGAAGCCGGCTTATCTTCTCTTCTTCCAGCAATAAAAAATTTTCACTTTTAGCCATTCTTCCCTATCCCTTTTATCATTTTTCTGATATAATGTCCCTGTCAGGCCAAGAAAAAAATTCTTATAGTAAACGCTTCGGCTTCGGCACAGAATTATTTCAACATGAAGAGGATGAACCATATATGTCAGATCCGCAGAACACCCATACCGGCTCCGCCGATTTCATGGACTGTTTTCTGACGCTCTCCCGGGGCAGCAAACGTCTGGAAGCATTAGGACAGCCTGAATTTTTGAAAAAAGGAACCGTTCTCGTCCATTCCGGTGAAATCCCCGGATATTGTTATATTGTCCGGACAGGACGCGTCATCTGCTATGAGTTCTCCTACAGCGGAGAACAGCGGATCTACAATTTTATGGAACCCGGTTCCCTGCTTCTGGAGGAATTCCTGCTGTTTGACAGGCCGTGTCCCATTTGTTTTGCGACAGCGCTGGATTCCGAGCTGGTAAAGATCACAAAACAGGATCTGGCCGATGCGCTGCGGCGGGATTACGAGATCGTCATGGACGTCTGCGAATCCATCTCCGCGAAGCACCTTTCCGCGATGGAATACCAGCGCGTAGGATACCATCAGGATGCGGGCTGGCAGATCTGCCGATTTCTCCTGCTGCTGATCGAGCATTACGGGGAAAAAGAGAACGGTCGGATACAGATAACGGAAAAGTTTTCCCATCAGATGATCGCTGACTTACTTGGCATGAACCGCGTTACGGTCAGCCGCAAGCTGAAGGATCTCCGCTCTCTCGGCCTGATTGCCTCTGAAAAAGGGAAACTCAGTGTTCCGGATGTCAACGCCCTCAAAAAATACATGGACTCTATTCAGGGATTTTAGGAGCTGCCGTCATGAAAGACCCAAACTATGTAAAACCTGTCAGTCTGTGGAATTTTTCCCGGATTCTTTCACCGGACTTTATTCTGCCCTGCCTGGAAAAGCTGGGTTCTGCGAAAAAAGTTCCGAAAAACACTTATATTTACCGCTCCGATGAGATTCCGGACTGCTGCTATATCGTAAAAAGCGGGGAGGTCATCGCTTTGGAGACGACCTCCGGCGGAAATGAGTTCCTCCATTTTCTTATGGATGAAAACGCCATGTTCGGGGACGTCAATATGCTGATGGAAAAACCCCTGCCCATCCGCTTCCGCACAGCGACGGACTGCGAACTGATCTGCATCCCGAAAGAAAAACTGATGAAGGCGATCGCACAGGATTCCCGCATTTTCATGGAACTGTATCTCTCCGCCGCCAACAAGTTTCTGGATTCCATAGAAGAACTGAGGGAATTTAAGCTCTATCCGGCATCTTGGCGTCTGATTAAGATGCTTCTTACTTTCGCGGACAAATACGGAACGGATTACGACGGAAAGCTCCTCATCCGGCGCAAGCTGAGCATCAATTATCTGAGCGCCCTCATCGGCGTCAACCGAGCCACCACCATCTGGTCGCTGAACAGCCTGAAGGAAGAGAAGCTGATTGAAACCGTCAACGGTTTCTACTGCATCCGGAATCCGGAAGCGCTGAAAAAATATCAGATACGCCTTGCCGAGGATCTGTAGTAAACTTTCATGCCTGCTTCGCAGGCACCAACATCTATGAAAGTCGATTTCAGGTCTGCATAAGTTCGATTACAGAAATCGGATATTTCCTCCGTTGTATTAGTTCGATAACGGAAATCAGAGATTTCCTATCTCACTTATTCGCAGCAAGCTGTACAGGTTGTTTTTCGGCAGTACTTACCGCGTGCGTCAATATAAATTCCCTGGCTTTGTCCCGGATCAGCTGCGCCTCCAGCGCATCCCGGTCCACCGTCCGGCAGACTTCATCAAAATCCGCCGCGCACTGCCCGGCAATCCGCTCCATTGCCTGAAACACCTCCGGCTCGCCGACCCGGATCCCCTCGCGATCCGCCACCGCCGTAAACAGCACGTCAAACAACGCCGCGTCCCTCGCCTGATCCCTGTGATTGTCTCTCCACTGCTTTTCACTGAGTCCCATCGTCCCAAGCCGGGTTTCAAACATTTCGTCACAAATTTCATCGTTGCTCATGGACGACTTTAAGTGTGCCCTCTTTGTCTGAATCTCACGCAGCTTCTGATCAAAATCCGCCGGAAGGTCATGATAACGCCAGACGCACTCTTTCACTCCCGAGAGAAAACAGTCCATTTCTATGCCCTGATGATCAGGTGAGACAGACTGAAGCATATAATCCATGGCTTCCGCGCGAACCTGAGACATCGGCCGGTGTACATCCGCCGCGTGATACGCCTCCCACAGCAGATACACGCATTCTGTCAACATACGGCACACCGGATCCTGCACGGCAGCTGCTTTTTCCCGTGCCTCCATGGCGTCCAGGCGGGCTTCCGTCATCGAATCCGGCAGGACGGTTTTCATATTTCTGCAGGCTTTCGTCAGCACGTCCGCCGCAAACCTTTCCTCATCATCCCGCGGCACGTCACTCCGGATCCCTTTATAACAGCCTAATGTCACATCCGGATATACTTCCGTTTCCACAAGAAAGCGGACGCCTCCGTCCCCGCGCCAGGTAATCTCCTCCAGACGGGGTCTCCCTACGGGATGAAGGCGGGTTTCCCTCACATACTGCCGGTACGCCGCGGGAATACACAGATCGAGCGCTTCGTCATAAAGAACCCGCGGTCCGTATATTTTTTCGATTTCCTCTCGCGGCGCCAGTCCCGGCGCGTATCCCGGGACAATGATCTGATCCGTATGATCCAGATACGCGTCACGGAGCGCCTTCGCGAACTCCTCCGGCTCCAGAACCAGCTCCGCTGTGATCGCGCCGTTCTTCCTCTCCTCGTGTTCTGCTCTCATATCCGCTCTCCGTTCCTACAGAATATCTTTCTTCTCCGTGCCGTCCTCACTCAGAACAGACATAAGGATGGCGGCATCGTGCTCCCGCGCGTACTTTTCAAGGATATCCCGAAATGTTCTCTCCTCCTCTTCCCCCCGCGCCAGGGCGCCCAGTTCCATCAGATCCGCCCTGTAGCCGCTCATTTCGTCCAGCTTTTTCAAAAGCTCCTCTTCCTCCGGCATGCGGTCCGGATAAATCCAGGTCAGCACCGAATTCCGGTTATAATTGGCCGCCTCAAAAAGGATCGACCGTGTCGCATCCTCATAGGGGAGCAGCGGCGCACTGATCAGATCCGCGCCCAGCTTTGCCGCCTGAACGGCCAGCCTCGCGATATACATATATTTTGCCGGATGTTTTCCTCCGATCACCGCGTCACGGAAGCTGAACATCAACGGTTTTTCTTTCGCTGCCTCCCACACCGCTTTTATGGCGGACGGCACCTCCTGGAAAGTAATCTCAAAGATGTCGTCATACTCGTCGCTTCGCCACTCGATCGCCGCCACAGCCGGGTCGGCCGCCAGCGCCTCTGTCTGTGCGATGATATCTTTCCTGGAAGCCTCTTTCACGATACCGATGGCTGCTTCCGCTGTCAATTCTGTCCGGTTGATTTTAATTGTTCTGCTCATTTCCCTGTTTCTTCCTTTCCCTCTATATTAGTACCTCGAATATTAAGTAACTAATGCGGCGTCTCAATCATATTTTTAATTATAGCACTGCCTATGTCGCCATCCGCTGCGT
>JAJBVI010000060.1 GCA_020859905.1 Lachnospiraceae bacterium
TTCCTACTTGGTGACGGAAGCTTTATATACGCCGGATTATTCATCGCTTACTTTTCTTCACATAAAGAACATAATTTTGCAACAATGAAATTATACAATGGCGGTATCAAAACGATAAAGGAGGCATTCATATGTTTGAGGATGAAAAAAGAGAACAGAATTTTAATGAAGATCAGAATATAAGTGAAAACCGTGATATAAGCGAAAAGCGGGATACGGGATCAGCTGAAGGTTCCGTGGAGGGAACGGGATTTGTGATGACCGGGATGTCTTCGTATGGTGCGGATCCGGCAAATGCGGACAGCAGGGAAGGATTCTCCGCAGCTAACGCAGGGCATACACGTACAGATTCTGCTGCGGATTATTCGAATTCGAACCGGGCTGATGCAGAGTACACATCGGCACAGGGATATTCCCGGGAGTATTCTTCTGCGCAGGATACTTCCGAGGGGAAGGAGTATTCTTCCGTGCAGGATACTTCTGAACGAAAGGAGTATTCTTATATTCCGAATGACACGGATCCCGGACGCGGTTCTTCCGGCAGCAGCCGCAGGGCAAAGCCGGGAAAACGCAGAAATAATTATGCGAAAGCAGTTGGATGCGCGGTACTCTGCGGTGTGATCATCGGCGCCTGCATTATCGGTTCCTTCGCGATCGGCAGGAATGCGGTCCAGTCGAATTCCTATGCTTCAGTTGCAACGACCAGCGCGAATCTTTCCACGGTTAGCTCGGATGAGTCTGACAGCGATGCGGAAACGGTATCTGATGGTACAGAGTACACGGTTGCCCAGATTGCGGAACAGTGCAGTTCTTCTGTAGTGGCGATTACGACGCTGACAGTTTCTGAAGTGCAGACGATGTTCGGCGTATATGAACAGGAAAGCGAGGGCAGCGGTTCGGGTGTGATCATTTCGCAGACTGACACGGAGCTGCTGATCGCGACGAACTATCATGTGATCGAGGGATATGAGGAACTGACGGTCTGCTTTAATGATTCCGAGGATGCCGTGTACACAGGACAGGTCAAGGGCAGTGATTCTTCTAACGACCTCGCCGTGGTAGCGGTTCAGCTCTCTGATATCGATGCGGATGTGCTGAACACCATTTCCATTGCGACAATCGGCGATTCCGACACACTGCAGGTTGGAGATGGTGTCGTGGCAATCGGCAACGCACTCGGACTGGGACAGTCCGTGACAGCAGGTATTGTGAGTGCCCTTGACCGGGAGGTTACGATTGATGATGTGACATATAATCTCCTCCAGACAGACGCAGCGATCAATGCGGGAAACAGCGGCGGCGCTCTGTTTAATATGAAGGGTGAACTGATCGGAATCAATACGGCGAAATTTTCCAGTGACAGTTCTTCCTCCAGCGCCTCGATCGATAATATGGGTTTTGCGATTCCGATGTCGACCGCCCTGCCGATCATTGAGGAGCTGATGAATCAGGAGACCAGGACGAAGCTGACAGAGAATTACGGATGCCTGAACATCACAGGGTCGGATGTTTCCTCTGATGTGGCTGAGATGTACGGGGTTCCCGAGGGCGTATATGTTGCGTCTGTGATCGAGGGAGGCGCTGCGGAGAAAGCAGGTATACAGACCGGAGACATCATTACATCTCTGGGCGGTACCACTGTCAGCAGCATCTCGGATCTCCAGGATATGCTGAAATACTATGCGGCCGGTGAGACCGTGGAGGTGATTGTTCAGAGAAACAGCGGGAGCGGTTATGAGTCCGTGACGCTGACAGTGACTCTGGACAATGCGTCAGAGCAGGATACTTCCTCATCCACAAGTTCATCGACGCAGGATGATCAGAGCCTTGATGATGGATACACTTACGGGGATCAGGATTCCTCCGGCTCTGACAATTCCCAGAACGGCGGTTTTTCCTATCACTGATTTTATCGGGGATTTTCCGGGGCTGCGTTTTTTCCTGCCGCTGATCTCATCAGGGATTGCCCGGAACGACCGGTACTTTGCAGTCGGGATCTTTGAGTTCGCGTCACTTTTCAGATGAAACAGATGGAATGACTATGCCTGCAGAGCCTGTCCGCCGGATAAGCTCTGCAGGCTTATGCAGGTTTAAAGGGGAGAGAGAATGAATGAATTTCTGAATGTGCTGAAGCTGAAGCTCATGAACCGGCTGACGCCGGATGAACTGGACGGGCAGATCGCGCTCTATAAGGACTATTTTAAGGAGCAGATGGCTGGCGGGAAGACGCAGGAGGAGATTCTGCGAAAACTGGGTGACCCGGGAAAGGTGGCGGATCTGATTGTGGAGCAGTACACGGATCCCGAGCCGGAGAATGAGAGACAGCCGGGCAGGGTCGCCGGATTGTTTCGGGATATGACTGCAGAGGAGATAAATGCGCAGGTTCAGAATCCGGAACGCGGGGTTCACGCAGAATTTAAGGAAAATGAAGGCTGGGATGTCCGGTTGGGAAGATTTAAATTAAACACCTGGTATGGGACATTGATCATCTTGGGAATCGTATTGGTTCTGTTCGTTTTGATTTCCGAACTGATACGCTGAGAGTAAGTTTATTGCTGACAGCACTTTTTATTTTAATCAGCATGTATAAAAGAAACAGAATTGCAGATAATAGCCATGTAAACGGAAATGACTGCTGCGCAGTCATCTCTATCTATAAAAGCCCATCGTTCCGCGCTTTGCGATCTCACGATGGCCATCAGTATTCGCAGTCCGGGCTACCGCCCTGCTTGCTCATACTGGTTTGGTTCTCTAATGTCCAAACATCTGGGCAAGCAAGCTTGCCCATCTGCCTGTCCATTGAGAACGCTTTTATAATAAACTACAAACAGGAGGTATTACGACATGGCGAGAAATTATTCGGCGGATGACGATTACACAAACGAGAACGGTTCAAACAGAACTCAGAACAAGTCTCAGGATAAGTCCTCTAATAAGGCGTCGAACTGCGGTAAGAATGCATCCAATGCATCGAACGCATCCAATGCGTCCAATGCATCGAACTGCGGCAAGAATGCATCTAATGCATCGAACGCGTCCAACTCCGGAAGCAACTGCGGTTGAGTCACAAAACAGAATGAACGGCATATTACGATATAGAATACAAGTAAAAAACCTGCTTGTGCAGCATATCGTATACGCAAAGGAACAGGCTGCGTCAGCAGCCTGTTCCTGTTTCATCACAGGAGCTCGAAGAGCGGAGCGATGGGCTTTCATAGATGTTGGTCCGCTGCGACAGCAGCGCATGGGAGTTTATCGTTGCTGTACACAAAGCAGGCCAGGGTTAATAATATGGGGTTATGTGTTATCAGTGCGAAGGATGTCCGCACATATGTCAGCCAGAAAGATGCGATTCTGGTTGACTTAAGACGCGGGGAGGACTATTGCGAGTATCATATCCGGGGAGCCGTCAGTGTGCCGGCAAAACAGCTGCCCCGTTTTATGAAGCAGACAGACCGGGGACGAATCCACATCTTTTACTGCCAGCATGGAAGCCTGAGCATACAAGAGGGGAGAAATTATGCCCGACGGGGATATCAGATCTGTTCTCTTGCTGGCGGATTAGACGCTTATCTCGCTGCATTTCACTTATAGACGGACATTATGCCGGAACCGGCACAGCGGCGAGGACGGGACAATGCAGCCGGACAGAGCCGGACAACACGGCAGCGAAGACGAGACAGCACAGAAGGACAGAGCCGGACAACACAGCAGCGAAGACGGGACAGCACGGCAGGATAGAGCCGGACAACGCAGCAGGATAGACCTTGACAGTGAGATTGATTAAAGTTTATACTGTAAAGTAATACGACGGAGGAAACACAGATGGAGGTATACGAATTGATCTCACCCTGCCATTTTGGTATGGAAGCTGTTTTAAAAAGAGAGATTTATGATCTTGGCTATGACATAGTGAAGACGGAGGATGGCAGGGTGACTTTTGCGGGAGACGCGGAGGCCGTCTGCAGGGCGAACATCGGTCTGCGGACGACAGAGCGGGTATTGCTGAAGATCGGTGAATTCCGTGCGGAGACTTTCGATGAGCTGTTTGAAGCGGTCAGGGTGCTTCCCTGGGAGCGCTATCTCGCGGTGGATTCCAGGTTCTGGGTGGCGAAGGCTTCATCCGTGAAGAGTAAGCTTTTCAGCCCCACAGATATACAGTCTATTGTGAAAAAGGCGATTGTGGAACGCCTGAAGGTTTTTTACGGTGTCAGCTGGTTTGAGGAGACCGGCGCTTCCTGCCCAATCCGGGTATTCATCTATAAGGATTGCGTTACTGTCAGTCTCGATACAACCGGCGATTCTCTTCATAAAAGGGGATATCGGACGCTGAGCAGCAGGGCTCCGCTCTCGGAGACACTGGCCGCGGCGATGATTCTGCTGACTCCATGGAAACGGGACCGAATTCTGACGGATCCGTTCTGCGGCAGCGGCACCATTCCCATTGAGGCGGCATTGATTGCTGCCAATATCGCGCCGGGCATGCACCGTACATTTCTCTCACAGACCTGGTCGCATCTGATTCCGCAGCATCTGTGGCAGGATGCCCTGGAGGAGGTTCAGGATCTGGTTGACTTGTCGTTTGAAGCTCATATTCAGGGCTATGACATTGACGCGGATATCATCCGCGCGGCGAGAGCCAATGCCGTGCGTGCGGGGGTGGACGGTCTGATTCATTTTCAGCAGAGACCGGTATCAGAGATGAATCATCCGAAAAAGTATGGGTTTGTGATTACCAATCCGCCGTATGGGGAGCGGCTGGAGGAGAAGGAAGCCCTGCCCGTGCTGTACCGGGAGATCGGACAGGCTTTTGACCGCCTCGACTGCTGGTCTGAATACCTGATTTCCTCCTATGAGGACACGGAACGGTATATAGGAAGAAAAGCTGATAAAAAACGCAAGATATATAACGGGATGATCCGGACGACGCTCTATCAGTATCTGGGGCCGAAGCCTCCGAAGAGACCGAAGCGCGAAGCTTCCGAAACGACCGAAGAGCAATGTCGCTGAAGCGGCCGAAGCGCGAAGCTTCCGAGATAACCGAAAAGCAAAGTCTCTGAAGCGGCCGAAAAGCGCTCCTGCTATGAGAAGAAACAAAAGGGAGACCTGATGAAAAAGAAGATAATTTTTGCCACGGACAATAAAAATAAAATGATTGAGATCCGACAGATTCTCGACGATCCGGACTGGGAGATCCTGTCTATGAAGGAGGCGGGGATCGAGACGGATATCGCGGAGGACGGCACTACATTTGAGGAGAATGCCCTGATCAAGGCGAAAGCAGTCTCTGCCTGTTGTGACGAGATTGTGCTGGCGGATGATTCCGGTCTGGAGATTGACTATCTGAACCGGGAACCGGGTGTTTACTCTGCTCGCTATGGCGGGAGAAATACATCCTACGAGATTAAAAATCAGATGCTTCTCGACCGTCTGAAGGATGTTCCGCGGGAGATGAGAACTGCCCGCTTTGTCTGCGCGATCGCGGCAGTGGTTCCGGGACGGGAGCCAATGGTGGTGCGCGGGACGATAGAGGGATATATCGGAGAGAAGCCGGCGGGAGAGAACGGATTTGGCTACGATCCCATTTTTTATGTGGAAGACCGGAATTGTTCCACGGCGGAACTCTCGCCCGCAGAGAAGAATGCGAGAAGCCACAGGGGGAATGCGCTTCGGCTCATCCGGGGCAAACTGGAAGAGATAATGTAACATACGGTACAGGTTTATTGAAGGAAGGGGAATTTTATGCTGGAACAGCTTGACCTGACAAAATCCATGTCCAGGGAGAACTACAGGAAACGTATGGATCTTTTGGAGCCGGAGCTTTCGCGCCTGCAGCGCGAGTGCAAGGCTCAGAAGATACCGGTCATCATTGTCTTTGAGGGGTTTGGGGCGGCCGGAAAGGGTTATCAGATCAGCCGCCTGATCCGTGCGCTGGATCCGCGCGGTTTTTATGTGTATTCCATCGGGCCGGAGTCTACGGAGGAGATGATGCATCCGTTTCTCTGGCGTTTCTGGACGAAACTGCCGTCCTCCACGCAGATGGCGATATTTGACCGGAGCTGGTACCGCAAGGTACTGATTGACCGCTTTGACGGGATTATCAGGGAATCGCGCCTGCTTTCTTATTATAATGAAATAAATGCGTTTGAACGCCAGCTTGCCGCGGACGGAACTGTGATCATCAAGCTGTTTCTCTGCATCGACAAAAAGGAGCAGAAAAAGCGGTTTAAGAGGCTGCAGAGCCTGCAGTCCAGTGCCTGGCGGGTGTCGGAGCAGGATCTGCGGCGCAACAAAGAGTTTGACCGCTACAAAGCCATGAATGATGAGATGCTGGAGCACACGGACAAAGCATATGCTCCCTGGACAATCATTGAATCCATGGATCGTTCCTTTGCCACGGTCAAAATTTATACGGCGGTCATTGAGGCATTAAAAACAGCACTTCGCCGCAAAACGGAAGGCGCGGCGGCGGACACGGCGGTATCCGTCGTTCCGACCCCGGCTTCGGAATACAGTGATGAGGTACTCCGCACCTCCAGCCTGAAAAAGGCGGATCTGAGTCTGTCTCTTGAACATGATGACTACAAGCGGGAACTGAAGCACCTGCAGAATCGGATTGCCGATCTGCACGGTGAACTGTACCGCAGGCGGATTCCGGTTATTCTCGGATTCGAAGGCTGGGATGCCGGCGGAAAGGGAGGCTCGATCAAGCGTCTGACGGAAAAGATGGATCCCCGCGGATACCGTGTGCATCCGACTGCATCGCCGAATGATATCGAGAAGGTTCACCATTATCTCTGGCGTTTCTGGAAAAATGTGCCGAAAGACGGACATATCGCTATCTTTGACCGGACCTGGTACGGGCGTGTTATGGTGGAACGCATTGAGGGATTCTGTACCAGAGAGGAGTGGCAGCGCGCTTATTCGGAAATCAATGAGATGGAGAAACAGTTTGTTGAACACGGCGCCATTGTCCTGAAGTTCTGGATGCAGATCGACAAGGAAGAGCAGGAACGCCGGTTTAAAGAGCGCATGGAGAATCCGGAAAAACAGTGGAAGATTACGGATGAGGACTGGAGAAATCGCGAAAAATGGGACGCGTACGAGCACGCGGTCGACGAGATGCTTGTGCGCACATCTACTCTGGACGCGCCGTGGATCATCGTGGAGGGCAATAATAAATATTATGCCCGGATCAAAGTGCTGCGAACCGTAGTGGAGGCCATGGAGGAGCGGCTGAGCCGTTATAAAGACGGGGAAGATTAGTGATAAAAAATGATAAAAACTTATTGACATTCAGATTTCCATGCCATATAATGTATTTTGTGTCGCGACAGGCGCATCAATATAAGGTGCAGGATTTGTATCGGTTATGGAATTCGGGGTGTGGCTCAGCTTGGTCAGAGCGCCTGGTTTGGGACCAGGAGGTCGCAGGTTCGAATCCTGTCACCCCGATTGATGTATATGCGGGTGTAGTTCAATGGTAGAACACCAGCCTTCCAAGCTGGATACGTGGGTTCGATTCCCATCACCCGCTTGTGCTTTGCGAAAATGAATACTGCGTTCCGATCTTTCGCAGAGAGTTTTATGTGTCCGTAGCTCAGCTGGATAGAGCAACGGCCTTCTAAGCCGTGGGTCGGGGGTTCGAATCCCTTCGGGCATACGTTGTAAAAGTGTTGTCGACAGACGCGTGACATGTCTGCATGGCAAAGCGGCCGGATATCAGACAATCAGCTTTTACAGGTACATTGGATACTTAATATTCGATGTCTCAGGATATTATACATTTGTCTATGGTGGGTATAGTGCAGTTGGTTAGCGCGCCAGATTGTGGCTCTGGAGGCCAAGGGTTCGAATCCCTTTATCC
>JAJBVI010000055.1 GCA_020859905.1 Lachnospiraceae bacterium
CCGGCTCGATCGGCATTATCGGAATCGGTCTGGTTCTGTCAGTCTCCGCCGGTGGCAACGACTATATTTATACACTGGAGGAGGAGACGATGTCGGAATATCCCATCCAGGTATCCAGTTCCGGATTTGACATAACTTCCATGATGAGTTCACTCATGGGAAGCAGTTCCGTTTCAGAGGAGGAGACAGAGGAGGATCAGATCACCGTAACGGAGATGATTTCCAGTATGTTTTCCATGATGGACACCAATGATCTGGAATCTTTTAAAGCGTATATTGACAGCGGAGAGAGCGACATAGACGATTATACGAAGGCTATAGAGTATATCTATGATGTGGAGCCGCAGATCTATCTGGAGGACGGAGATAAGATTCATCAGGTGAACCCGGAATCGACTCTGACAAGCGGCTTCGGTCTCAGCTCAAGTCTGATGAGTATGATGTCCTCTTACATGAGTATGGATGAGTTTTTTGCAATGCCTGAGAATGAGGAACTTTACATGGATTCCTATGAAGTGAAGGCCGGACGCTGGCCGGAGGATTATAATGAATGTGTTCTGGTGCTCAGCTCGAGCGGGAGTGTCAGCGATTACATGTTATATACGCTCGGTCTTCGGGACTATGAAGAGTATGAAAGTCTGGTGGAACAGGCCGCAAATGGGGAAAACGTAGACGATGTAGAATACCTCGATACGTACTCTTATGATGAGGTGCTGGGTCAGACGTTCAAGCTGGTCAATGCTTCGGATTATTATGAATACGACAGTGAGTACGGCGTGTGGACGGATAAGACAGATAATGAGGATTATATGAAGGATCTCGTTGCAAACGGCGAAGATATCACGATCGTCGGTATTGTCCAGCCGCTCGAAGACGCGACGGCCGCTGCTTTGACGGAGGGTCTCAATTATCCGAAGTCTCTGATCGAGCATGTGGCGGAAGAAGCAGAGAATAGTCAGATCGTGAAGGAGCAGATCGCCAACCCGAAGATCAATGTATTCACCGGCGAAGAGTTTGGTGATGATGCGGGATTTGACCTGGAATCCCTGTTCTCTTTTGACGAGGATGCCCTGTCGGATCTGTACGATACGGACAGTATCACGGATCTGTTCGCATCATCTCTTGACATGTCTGATCTGATGGACAGCAGTTCGCTTGATCTGTCCGGTCTGACAGGTTCCGGAAGTATGGATCTGTCAGACATGGATCTGAATCTGGATCTTTCCGATCTGAATCTGGATTTCTCAGATATGGATCTGGATCTTTCCGATCTGGATCTCTCGAATGTGGAATTGTCCGGCATGGATCTGAGTGCGGTGATGGCTGGTCTGGACTTTTCGAGTCTGTTCAATCTGTCGGCCGACAGCGTGAGCCTGCTGGCTGAGAGCCTGCTGGCGGATTATGAGTCCTATGCGGCAGCTAATTCTGCTGTGTCCTATACGGATCTAACGAACGATTTTATGGCATATTTATCGAGCGCTGAAGCGCAGCAGATCATTTCCGCTGCCATGTCGGAGATCATAGAGGACGCTGTTTCAGACGCGCTCACGAGACAGGATATCACATCTCTGCTGCAGGAACTGGCATCAGCCGGAACGGACGACGCCAATGATATACTCTATACATGGATGATGGATACGATGGGCGGTATTACCATCAGTTCTGATCAGCTTTCTTCTCTGACAGCGCAGCTGGTGGCCGGATATACCTCCTATGCATCGGCCAACCAGCTGGCGACAGCTGAAAGCATCAGCGAGAGTTTTGCGGATTATCTGAATTCGGATTCCGCACAGCAGGTTCTGACAGCCGGTATCCTGAGCATGATGGATATGGATGCCCTGGAAACACAGATCAATGATGCCATGCAGAGCTATATGAATGAGATGATGTCTTCTGTTATGGAAGCTGTTTCCGCGCAGATTGAGACGCAGATTGCCGCTGCCATGGGGCAGGTCAGCTCAGAGATGGAGAGTCAGATGAGCGGTGTTATGTCGCAGCTCAGTTCTCAGATTGAGGGACAGATGGCGGATATCATGGATCAGATCTCCGAACAGCTGACATCGGCACTTTCATCCTCTATGGAAGATATGCTGAGCGGGATGTCAGATGATATGCTGGATTCTCTGGACATTGACGCGGAGTCAATTATGGAGTCGGTCAGCACAAACATAGATGCTGACTTGCTGCTGGAACTCATGACATCCATGAGTACCGCTGCCAGCTCCAGTTATTCAGGTAATCTGACTGATTTGGGTTATGTAGACTTTGACAGCCCTTCCGAGATTGACATTTATCCGAAGGATTTTGAGAGCAAGGATGGTGTTGTCGCGGTTCTGGACAATTATAACGCTAAGATGCTGGATGCGGGTGAGGTGGAAAAACAGATTACCTACACGGATCTGGTCGGAACGATGATGTCCACAGTAACGACGATCATCAACCTTGTTTCCTATGTGCTGATCGCGTTTGTCTCGGTTTCGCTGATCGTATCCTCAATTATGATCGGCATCATTACCTACATTTCGGTGCTGGAGCGCACGAGGGAGATCGGTATCCTCCGAGCCATCGGTGCTTCGAAGCGGAACATCGCGCAGATATTCAACTCTGAGACCTTTATCGTCGGTCTGTGCGCCGGCCTGCTGGGTGTGGGAATCGCCCTGCTGCTGTTAATTCCGATCAATATGGTCGTCCACAATTTTGTGCAGACGGACAGCGCCAGAGCATATCTGCCGTTTTCCTATGGCGTTATGCTGGTTGTGCTGAGCGTAGTGCTGACTCTCATCGGCGGTCTGATTCCGTCGAGGAAAGCATCCACGATGGATCCGGTTTCCGCACTGCGCTCTGAGTAAGGACGGGGTCTTGTGAGAGTACGGGTTTTAGGTAAACGGAAATGGCGGCTGCTCATTCATCAGGATCTGTGAAAATCAATGAAAAATGCTTCGCCGGAACGAAACCGGCGAAGCATTTTTATACTTGATGGTGTCCGCGTCAGCGGGCATGGGGGTTTACTATGAATTCTTCAGGTTCTTCTGCGCCGTTGACAGCATCAGTTTGATCCGGTTCAGCTGATTTACCTCGCTGGCGCCCGGGTCGAAATCAATGGCCACGATATTGGATTTCGGATACTGGCGGCGCAGCTCCTTGATCACGCCTTTGCCCACGATGTGATTCGGCAGGCAGGCAAACGGCTGGCAGCAGACGATGTTGTTTACGCCGGCGTTGATCAGCTCGACCATCTCGCCGGTCAGGAACCATCCCTCCCCGGTCTGGTTGCCGAGCGACACGATGCCTTTCGCGTTTTCGGCGGTCTCATAGATACTGGAGGGCGGATAGAAGTGTCTGCTTTCTTCCAATGCGTTATGTGCGGCACGCCTCAGCCACTCTACGCCCCAGATGCCGATTCTGGCTTTGGTCCAGCTCGATTTTTTGAAGCCGAGGTTGTCCACCTTAAACTTCGTGTTATAGAAGCAGTAGAGGAAGAAGTCGATGAGATCCGGAACGACCGGCTCGGCACCCTCCGACTCCAGCAGTTCCGCCAGGTTGTTGTTGGCGAGCGGCATGAATTTAACCAGGATCTCGCCGACGATACCGACTTTCGGTTTTACGATATCCAGCCTCGGAAGCTCGTCAAAATCCTTTACCATCTCCCTGCAGTATCTCTTGTATCTGCGGTGGCTGATCGCCTTGTCTGTGGAAACGAAATCCGTAATTGTTTTCACCCATTTCCGATGCAGCTCGTTGGTCGAGCCGGGAACCGCCTCATAGGGACGGGTGGCGTAGATGCAGCGCATCAGTATGTCGCCGAAGACCAGACAGTAGATGCCTCGCTGAGCCAGAGAAAAGTTGATCTTAAAGCCGGGATTCTTCTCCAGAGAGGTCAGATTCAGGGAAATGACCGGAATCTGCGGGTATCCGGCTTTCTCAAGCGCACGGCGGATAAATCCGACATAATTGGACGCGCGGCAGCCGCCGCCGGTCTGCGTCATGATGAGAGCCAGACGATCTACGTCATATTTGCCGGAGGTGACTGCATCCATCACCATACCGACCGAGATCAGCGACGGATAACAGGCATCGTTGTTGACATATTTTAAACCGGCATTCACGGCATCGCGGTTGTCATTTTCAAGAACAACCAGATTATAACCGGAAGCCTTAAACGCGGGTTCCAGAAGTTCAAAATGAACCGGCGACATCTGCGGCGCCAGTATCGTATAGTTTTTACGCATCTCCTCGGTAAAAATGACCCGGTTGTGACTGGACGGAACAATGGAGCGTTCCTTCTGGTGCTTTTCCCGTGTGCGGATGGCCGCGATCAGAGATCGGATGCGGATGCGCGCGGCACCGAGGTTGTTTACTTCGTCGATCTTTAAGCAGGTATAGATCTTGCCTGATTTCGTCAGAATATCGCTGACCTGGTCGGTCGTCACGGCATCCAGCCCGCAGCCGAAGGAATTTAGCTGGATCAGATCCAGATTCTCAGTTGTCTTCACATACTGTGCCGCCGCGTACAACCGGGAGTGGTACATCCACTGATCCAGCACGATGAGCGGACGGTCTACCTTCTGCAGATGGCAGACGGAATCCTCCGTCAGAACCGCGAATCCATAGGAGGTGATCAGCTCCGGTATACCGTGGTTGATCTCCGGGTCAAGGTGGTAGGGGCGTCCCGCGAGGACGATGCCGCGGCGGTTGTTTTCCTCCATCCATTTCAGGGTTTCCTCACCTTTTTTTCGCATATCGTCTCTGGCAGACTGCAGCTCCGCCCATGCTTTGCGGATGGCCGGCCGGCTCTCAGACTCGGTAATGCCGAATTCGTCCTTTAAAACAGTGAGCAGCCGCCTGGTCAGAATTTCCTCATTGGTCAGTGCGAGGAACGGGTGGATCAGGCGCACTCGTCCTGCGTTTATGTCATCAACGTTATTTTTAATATTTTCCGGGTAAGATGTCACTATGGGACAGTTGTAATTATTGCCCGCATCCTCAAACTCATTGCGCTCATAAGGAATGCACGGATAGAAAATCGTATGTATCCCTTCATTGATCAGCCAGGTAATGTGCCCGTGTGCCAGTTTTGCCGGATAACACTCCGATTCACTCGGAATGGATTCGATGCCCAGTTCATACATGTTCCGGGTGGAGAGCGGCGAGAGAACGAGACGGTATTTCAACTCGCGGAAAAGAACAGCCCAGAAAGGAAAGTCCTCATATATGTTTAAAACCCGCGGGATACCGAGAACACCCCGTTCGGCCTCATCCTCTTTCAGCGGTTCATAGTTGAACACGCGGTGCAGTTTGTATTCAAACAGATTCGGGATCTGCTCTTTGTTTTTTTCTTTTCCGAGCGCCCGCTCGCAGCGGTTGCCGGTGATATAGCGGCGGCTGCCGGAAAACTGGTTGATCGTCAGCAGGCAGTTGTTCGTACATCTGCCGCAGCGCGCCAGTTTTGTGGAAAACTCAAGTTTATTGATCTCATCGATGGAGAGCATGGTGGTCGGTCTGCCCTCGTAACGTTCCCGTGCGATCAGGGCGGAGCCGAAGGCCCCCATGATGCCGGCAATGTCCGGCCGGATGGCTTCGCGGCCGGATATGGTCTCGAAACTCCGGAGTACGGCATCATTGTAGAATGTACCGCCCTGGACGACAATATGTTTTCCGAGCTGATCCGGGTCGGATAATTTAATGACCTTGAACAGGGCATTTTTTATAACGGAATAGGCAAGTCCGGAGGAGATATCCGCAACGGTCGCCCCTTCCTTCTGCGCCTGCTTTACCTTTGAATTCATAAATACGGTACAGCGTGTGCCCAGATCAATGGGATGCTGCGCAAACAGGGCTTCCTTCGCAAAATCCTGTACGGAATAGTTCAGCGATTTCGCAAATGTCTCAATAAAGGAACCGCAGCCGGAGGAACAGGCCTCATTCAGCTGCACGCTGTCGACGGTGTTGTCCCTGATGCGGATGCATTTCATGTCCTGTCCGCCGATGTCGAGTATGCAGTCCACATCCGGGTCAAAGAAAGCGGCGGCCGTGTAGTGCGCGATGGTCTCAACCTCGCCGTCGTCCAGCATCAGGGCGGCCTTCACCAGCGCCTCGCCGTATCCGGTGGAGCAGGAGGAAACAATGTGCGCGTCCTCCGGCAGCAGGCTGTAGATCTCCTTGATGGACTGGATGGAAGTGGCGAGCGGACTGCCATTGTTATTGCTGTAGAAAGAGTACAAAAGGGCGCCGTCCTCGCCCACGAGCGCCACCTTGGTCGTCGTGGAACCGGCGTCAATGCCAAGATAACAGTTCCCGCTGTATGCAGCAAGATCTCCTTTCCTGACGGCCGCTCTGTTGTGGCGGGAGATAAACGCATCATATGCCGCCTGATCTTTAAACAGGGGATCCATGCGCTCTACTTCAAACTCCATGTGAAGTTCTCCGGAGAGCCTGGCGACCAGAGCCTCCAGGGAAATCTGAGACTCCTCTTTATAATTCAGCGCGGAACCGATCGCCGCGAACAGGTGAGAGTTTTCCGGCACGATCGTGTGTTCGCCATCGAGCTTCAGTGTGCGGATAAACGCCGTCTTTAATTCTGATAAAAAATGCAGCGGTCCGCCCAGAAAAGCGACATGTCCGCGGATCGGTTTTCCGCAGGCCAGTCCGCTGATGGTCTGGTTGACCACGGCCTGGAAAATGGATGCCGAAAGATCCTCCCGCGTCGCGCCCTCATTGATCAGGGGCTGGATATCCGACTTCGCGAAGACGCCGCAGCGGGCCGCGATGGGATACAGTGCCTTGTAATCCTTTGCGTATTCATTCAGACCGGCGGCATCCGTCTGGATCAGGGAGGCCATCTGGTCGATAAAAGAGCCGGTACCGCCGGCACATATGCCGTTCATGCGCTGCTCGACATTGCCGCCCTCGAAATAGATGATCTTCGCGTCCTCCCCTCCGAGTTCGATCGCCACGTCGGTCTGCGGTGCATAGTGCTGCAGAGATGCGGAGACAGCGATCACTTCCTGTACAAACGGAACCTCCAGGTGGTTCGCGAGCGTCAGCCCGCCGGAACCCGTGATCATCGGACAGATTGTAATCTCACCGAGCTGATCATGCGCTTTTGTGAGAAGACCGGTCAGAGTCTCGCGTATATTTGCAAAATGCCGCATATAATCAGAGAACAGCAGACGATCCTGCTGATCTAAAACCGCGATCTTCACTGTTGTGGAACCGATATCGATCCCAAGCTTGTAAAACGTAGAATTGGACATGGTATTCCTCACCTTATATTCTAAAATAAACATACAAATTATACGACAGGAAGTTGTAAAATACAATCTTTTTATAAATTCTTTCGATTTGCTCTCAAAAGGCGAAAACATACATATAATAAAAGCAAAGCGCAAGACAGATGATTGTGAGAAAGTATATGGCTGAACGGATGAAATTCAGAACAGAAGACGGAATGGATCTGGGATACGCCGGTTCTGCGGATACAGATACAGAATTCGGGCGGAATCACATATGCGGCATCATTCATGTTGTACAGAAAGGAGATACGCTGTATCGGCTTTCCAGGCAGTATCATGTGGGAGTTTCCGATATCATGTATAAAAATCCATACGCAAACATATATAATCTGCAGCCGGGGGATGAAATCTGCATTCCGGTTTCGCGAAAGAAAAGAGGATGAATCATATCCATGAAATGTAAAATTGTGTTACAAGTCATTGCCAAATAATAAAAAGGTTTTAAAATTCGATGACTGGCGTTGACAAAG
>JAJBVI010000145.1 GCA_020859905.1 Lachnospiraceae bacterium
ATACCTTCCCGGGGAGCGAAGTATATGAAAAAAGCATCCGGCGCATACGGCGATCTTCAAAAAAATGCCGCCCTGCTTCTTCATGAGGCGGCGTAAGCCGGAAACGAATCCGGCTTTACATGGGTTTTGCATACGCTGGGCTGTCCGGGTTATGTCTGGGAAAATCCGGAAACAGATCTGTATCTTGTTCCGGCGGATCTCTTTATCACCCGGAAACCGGAGTATTTGCAGATCATGTCCGCTTATGTGAGGCCGCGGCAGGAAGAGGCAGAGATGATCTCCTGCGTGATCGGCGCAGAATCGTGTCAGACAGACGCGCCGGACATTCTGCTGGCGATTCTGGACGGAGACGAGGATATGATCCGCTTTTTTCAGGAGCAGGGAGCACAGCTGAAGGAGGATTATTTTGAAGATCAGGTTTTCGGCAAAGGCCGCCGGGCGGAGTATTCCGTAGAATGGCCTGACCGGAAACGGATTTTGCCGCATCCGGGCATGTTCCTTCGAAAGGGGTATGCATCAGGGAAACGGGGAAACGGTTCCGGTTATTCGGCGCCTGCCTCGTCTTCACATGCCAGTGAGGACGAGAACAAAGAAATGTGTGCGCCGTACCGGCCGGGATGGTATGGGGCAGAGTTCCATGATCCGCTGACGGCGGCCATTTTATCCGGGAAGAAAGAAATGGTTTCGCTGATCGTGCGGCAGCTGCCCGAAATCCGCTGGAGCCGGAGTCTGGAGAACGCCATCGGTCTCTCCGGCGCGGAGATGGTTGATTATCTGCTTGCGCTGTTTCCGGATATCCTGCAGCATATACGTTTCCAGGCGATCTGGGAGACACTGAATCTGACCCTTTATCGGACTTTTCTGAGACTGAACCGTGAAAAAAAGGAGGCGCGCTATCAGGAATTTGCCGTATATTTGCGTGACTGCTGTCCGGACCGGCCGAAATACGGGAATATTTTGGCTTTTTATCAGATGTTTCTTTCCGACCGGCGGGATGATGAGATGCAGGGTTTTTTTCAAAAGCAGCTGTATGCCCAGATGACAGAGATGCTGGATTTTCATGTGGGAGAACAGGCAGAGGCACAGGCGGCTGCCGCGGTCATGGCGCGTACTTTTTTTGAACTGCAGCCCGGTGAACCCGCGGATTTTACGGAACCGCTTTTTTCGCAGGATTTGGACGGCACAGGCAGCCAGACGGTGACTTCCTATAACGGACGTGCGTTAAAAGAACTGGCAAAGCACAGGAAGCAGCCGTTTCTCGTTCTGGATCTTTACCATGAAGTCCTCGAAGGTGATGAGCTTGTGGTCATGAAATCATCGGACTGCAGAACGCTTATGAATGGCGCGACACCGAAAGAAATCCGGGCGCAGACGGATCCGTTCAACCGGATGCTTCTGCTGAAAAACAGGATAGATCTGATTCGTTACGCGGGAAAACGGGGTTATATAACGGATAAAAACGCGATTGCCCTGTATGAATTCGCGTCCGGGATCAGAAACTGCGATGAGGAAATACTGCTCTGGCTGATTTCAAAGGCAAACGGAGCCAGCCTGACGGATCATTGGAACCGGAGTTGAATGGCCGCTGTATCCGGCCGGCGCGGAAGGGTGAATGAGGAATTGTCATATCCGGGCGAGAGGTGCGGAGAGGAGTTGCTGTATCCGGCCGGCGCGGAAGAGTGAATGAAGAATTGTCACATCCGGGCGTGAAGCGTGGAGAGGAATTGCCGTATCCGGCCGACGCGTGAACCGTGGATGAGGAAATATGTTACCCGCCCAGAGTATCCACCTTCCGCTTCATGGTATTCCGCAGGAACACGCACGCGATGATCAGCGACAGCCCTTCCGAGATCAGGAAGGTGCACCATTCCAGCCAGGCCATGTCGAGTGACTGCCCGACGATCACGGAAAATATCCCGGCGATCGGCAGCACAAAGATGACGTACCGGAACATGCAGAGCAGCAGCGTGTGCATCCCGCCGCCGAGCGCCTGAAACGCGCCCTGCAGCGCGATGCTCGCGCCTGCGAACACGAAGCTGACCGAGACAATGCGCAGGGCGCTGACGCACAGCTCCTGCGTCTGTCCGGACAGGCCGAAGACGTTGGAAAACGGAACCGCGAAAATCTCCAGGATGACAAGACCGGCCGCCATGAGGGCGACGTCGTAGATCACACCGTATCGGATGCCCTGACGGATGCGGGCTTTGTTTCCCATCCCGTAATTAAAGGAGACGATGGGCGTGACGGTATTCTGTATGCCAAAGCTGGCGAACATTAAGAACTGCTGGATTTTATAATAGAGCCCGTACGCGGTCACCATCGACTCGTCGATTCTCACAAAAATGAGATTCAGCCCGTAGGTCATGACGGAGGTCAGAGCCGTGCCGACCGTCGCCGGCAGGGCGATCGCGTAGATTTCACGGATCAGTTTAAAGGACGGTTTCAGATACCGGAGACCGTGTGAAAGCTCTGTGTTAAATCTAAAATGGAAGATCATGGTGAGAATCAGGGAGACGACCTGGCCGATCACGGTCGCCCAGGCGGCTCCGCGCACACCGAGTTCCGGCAGACCGAGCAGTCCGTAGATCAGAATCGGGTCGAGGACGATATTGATGACCGCTCCCGTGACCTGTGCGGCGGTGGAGAGCATGGAGCGCCCGGTCGACTGCAGAAGTTTTTCAAAAACGGCGAAGCAGATGATGCCGACAGAGCAGACACAGCAGATCTGCAGATAGCTGACCGCGAGATCGAAGATGACAGGATTGGACGTCTGGGAGGCTATGTACGCGCGGACACCGAAGATCCCGAAAAAGAGAAATACGGCATAGGCGACGATCCCGATAAAAATAACATTCCCGGCGGTTCTGCTGGCCTTTTCTCTGTCCTGTGCTCCGAGACATTTGGACAGCAGCGCGCCGGCGCCGATGCCTGCGCCCACGCCGATGGCGAGCATCAGCGACTGGATCGGAAAGGCGAGCGTCAGAGCGTTTAAGGCTTCCTCGCCGTTCTCACTCATATTGGAGACGAACGCGCTGTCTACGATATTGTAAAAAGCCTGGAGCATCATGGATAAGACCATGGGGAGCCCCATGGTGATCATGAGCCGGTTCATCGGCATGAACGCCATTTTATTGTCTTTTTCTTCCTGCATAAGAATCCTCTTTTCTGTTAATGAAAATCAATGTCGTTTTCATAGAAAAAACGTAAGCCCGATGATCCGGACTTACGTTTTCACTGCTCAATCCTTAGTATTGTATACTGTTTTCTATGTCAGGTCAAGAATTTCACACTTTAATATGATGAAGTAAAAAACAAATCAGTCCGTATTCAGCCATAGCTCAACGTGCGATAGATAATGCATTTACTCTATTCCCCGCCCCGTGAAAAATAACACCGGAAGAGATATAATTTTTGCCGTAATGAAAAATAAGGTTGAGAAAAGCATGGCGTAAGGGTATAATAAAATCAGGTGATTATTCAGGACAGTACTTCACATTTGCTGCGAAGTACGTCTGATAACGTAAATCACGAAAACATATTTCCAGAACCCGCGCCATTCTTGCCGGGCAATCACGCGGTCTGTTTTCAGGGAGGAGGTCGTGGAGCATGGGAACATATCTGAATCCGGGATGCAAAGGATTTGAGACAATCATAAACGGAATCTACGTTGACAAGACAGGACTGATCGATTATGTAAACAGCACCATAAATACGCCTCTTAAATTAACGAGCTTCAGTCGTCCCCGACGGTTCGGCAAGTCTTTTGCGGCCAAGATGCTGTGTGCTTATTATGATAAGAGCTGCGATTCAAGGTCGCTTTTTGACGGACTGGAGATTACAAAAAGAAAAACATTTGAGAAATATCTGAATCAGTTTGACGTGATATATCTGGATATTACGCGGTTCATCTCAACTGCGGATTCTGTCAGGGATGTTGTCGGTGATATTCAGACAAAAGTGATCGAGGAATTGCGGCAGGGATTCCCGTCCTGTGTCAGGGATCATGAGAGGGTTCTTGCGGATGCGCTTATTTCCGTAAGTCATGTGACCGGAGATAAGTTTATCATTATTATAGATGAGTGGGATGCGCTGTTCCGCGAGGCAAAGGAGGATGACGCATTACAAAAAGAATATGTTCAGCTGCTGAGAGGTCTTTTTAAGGGCGGGACAGCGACAGATGAAACGATTGCCGCGGCATATATGACCGGCATTCTGCCGATTAAAAAATACGGAACGGAATCCGCATTGACGGATTTCAGGGAGTATTCGATGACAAGACCAGGGAGGCTTGCCGAATATGCCGGGTTTACGGAGACAGAAGTAAAACGATTATGCAGCCGTTTCCAAATGAGTTTTGACGATATGCGCACATGGTATGACGGATATTCCTTTAGCCGGATTACTCATGTGTATAGTCCGAATTCCGTGATGTGCGCCATACAGGAAGGAGAGGTTCAGAATTACTGGACGCAGACAGAGACGTTTGAGAGCCTGAAAGAATATATCGGTATGGATTATGACGGGCTGAAAGGAGCAGTGATTGAAATGCTTGGCGGCAGAGCGGTCAGTGTGAAAATCAGCACATTTCAGAATGATATGACGACGTTCAGCAGCAGAAATGACGTTTTGACGCTTTTGATCCATCTCGGGTATCTTGCCTATGATTCAGAGAAAAGAGAGGCATGTATTCCGAATCTGGAAGTGGCGGAAGCATTCGAAGACGCTGTGAGCAATGAACAATGGGGAGTTGTGGGCAGGGCGATCGCTGAATCGGAAAAGCTTCTGAACGCAGTGCTTGAAAAGGACACAGATGCGGTGGCTCATTCATTGGAAATGGTTCATGAATCCGTTTCTTCTGTGATGCAGTACAATAACGAAGCGTCCTTAAGCTGCGCGATCACGATTACTTTTTATACGGCGAAACGGTTTTACAGTATCGTCCGGGAATTCCCGTCAGGGAAAGGTTTTGCGGATCTGGCGTTCATTCCGGGAAGAAATACAGACAAACCTGCCATGATTGTTGAATTGAAATACGATAAGGATGCAGATTCCGCGATGAAACAGATTCATGATAACCGATATGACGGCATGTTGAAAGAATACTTTGGAAATTTGCTTCTGGTCGGGATCAGTTACGACAGAAATGCAAAAGGAGGAGGCGCTAAAAAACACAGCTGCGTGATCGAACAGGTATAATAATGAGTGCAAAAGAGGATAATCCGTACCTGACGAACGACAAAACGAATCGTGATAAAATCTCAATCAGGTACCCGAAGCGGACAGGCGGGAACGGGAGGCATAGTGTGAAAGAAAGCAGATCTTTCATTACTATTTATGTCGTCAGCCAAATGGCGGCGGAATGGAGATTAAAATGACAGGAAAAAGAGAAAACTACATCACATGGGACGAATATTTCATGGGTGTCGCCAAGCTGGCGGGCATGCGCTCCAAGGATCCGAATTCCCAGGTCGGAACATGCATCGTCAGTGCGGACAATAAAATTCTTTCCATGGGTTACAACGGATTCCCGCAGGGATGCTCGGATGATGAGTTTCCCTGGTCGAGGGAGGGAGATGAGACGGATACGAAATACCCGTACGTAGTTCACAGCGAGCTGAACGCGATCCTGAACTATCGCGGCGGGAGCCTGGAGGGGGCGAAGCTCTATGTATCGCTGTTCCCCTGCAACGAGTGTGCCAAGGCAATCATTCAGTCCGGAATCAAGACGGTCGTTTACGATGAAGATAAATACGACGGCACGCCGTCTGTCCTCACATCCAAGCGCATGATGGACGCGGCGGGGGTGCGTTATTACCGCTATCAGAGGACCGGGAGGAAGATCGAGATATCTGTGTGAGTACATGAAACGGAAATGACTGCTTTGCAGTCATCACCATCTATTATAAAAGGAGGACACCATGGGAAACGAGAGTAAGATTCCTTACAAAATTTATCTGGAAGAGAGCGAGATGCCGACGCACTGGTATAATGTGCGCTCGGATATGAAGAACAAACCGGCACCGCTGCTGAATCCGGGCACCTTACAGCCGATGACGGCGGAGGAACTGGGCGGCGTATTCTGCGACGAGCTGGTGAAACAGGAGATGGACGATGATACCAGGCTGGTTGAGATTCCGTCGGAGATCCGGGAGTTTTACAGGATGTACCGGCCGTCACCGCTGGTGCGTGCCTACTGCCTGGAGAAGGCTCTGGATACGCCGGCGAAGATCTATTACAAGTTTGAGGGGAATAATACGAGCGGCAGCCACAAGCTGAATTCAGCCATCGCGCAGGCATATTACGCTAAAAAGCAGGGACTTAAGGGGGTTACCACGGAGACCGGAGCGGGCCAGTGGGGAACGGCGCTTTCCATGGCGTGCGCGTACCTGGATCTGGACTGCAGGGTATATATGGTTAAGGTTTCCTATGAGCAGAAACCGTTCCGGCGTGAGGTTATGCGTACATACGGCGCCGAGGTGACGCCGTCGCCCTCTGATACGACAGAGGTAGGGAAAAAGATCCTGGCGGAGCATCCGGGCACAACCGGCAGCCTGGGCTGCGCGATTTCCGAGGCAGTTGAGGTTGCGGTGACCAACGAAGGTTATCGCTATGTGTTGGGAAGCGTTCTGAATCAGGTGCTTCTGCATCAGTCTGTCATCGGCGTGGAGACGAAGCTTGCCATGGATAAGTACGGCATCAGGCCGGATATCATTATCGGCTGCGCCGGCGGAGGGTCTAATCTGGGCGGCCTGATTTCCCCGTTTATGGGAGAGAAGCTTCGCGGGGAAGAGGATTACCGGATTATCGCGGTGGAACCCGCCTCCTGCCCGAGCCTTACGAGGGGCGTGTTTGCATATGATTTCTGTGATACGGGCATGATCTGTCCGTTAGCCAGGATGTATACGCTGGGCAGCGGTTTTATCCCGTCGCCGAACCATGCGGGCGGTCTTCGCTTCCACGGCATGAGCGCCATCCTGTCACAGCTCTACCATGACGGATATATGGAAGCGAGGGCGGTGGAGCAGACGGAAGTATTCCGGGCTGCGGAGCAGTTTGCGAGGATTGAAGGCGTTCTGCCTGCGCCGGAGAGCAGCCATGCGATCAAAGCCGCGATCGACGAGGCGCTGATCTGCAAAGAGACCGGCGAGGAGAAGACGATTCTGTTCGGCCTGACCGGAACCGGATATTTTGATATGGTGGCCTACGAGCAGTTCCACAACGGAACCATGACCGATTATATCCCGACGGACGCAGATCTGCAGGTCGGATTTGACGGGATTCCGAAGTTTCCGGGGAACCTGCAGTAGACCCTGTATCTTAAGTGTGCCGTTGCGGGAATCTGTGTTTGCGGGGCGTGATGAGAAACATGGAACGGGATGCACAGGTACAATCCGTTATGATGGAATATGCGCGGAATGTGATATGAAAAGGCGGAAAGAGATATGATACAGGATCTGGCACCCCTGCATTTTGATAACACATATTATGACGTACAGCCGCGGGACAGGGATCGGATTATTGCGCTGCGGGATGCGAAGATTTTGATACGCGGCAATCTGTCCGCAATCGACCTGCCGCGGTTTGAGGAACTGACCAAGTCATTGCCCTTTCCGCCGGCAGACAGATTCACCTATCTGTTTGCCATCGGCGGCGAACGTTTTTTTCTGTGCCGGAATCCGGAGCCGGACGATTACCGGTATGTGGATGGAACGACCCAGTCTGAGGCACCGTACTGCTGCGACGAGGACGGTTACCGGT
>JAJBVI010000104.1 GCA_020859905.1 Lachnospiraceae bacterium
GTATAGAGAGTAAATGTGACATCTTTGTGTGAAGAATTTAATTATTTTTTAAATAAAAAATGAACTTTTTATGAACAGCCTTTTATAGATAGAGATGACTGCGAAGCAGTCATCTCCGTTTACTTAATAAAAGTGCCATACGGATGAGTGAATCCCCTTGCTTGACACATGAAAAGCATCATGCTATCTTAAAATTATTACAAAACACAACACAGACACGCAAACCGTCGTTTTTGTATAACCGGGTTTTATCCGGAATGCAGTCAGCCGTGCCTTCATTCATTCGAGGAGGAATCAAATATGACACCGAAACAGCAATATTACGAACATGCAGCGAACACGATCATCAAAAATCTGAAAAGAAGGCGGATGGACGGATACTACTGTCCCACCGCGGCGGAGGCTGCCGAGCTGGCAATGTCCTTTATTAAGCCGGGCATGACTGTCTCCAACGGCGGCTCCGTGACTCTGCAGGAATGCGGCATCACAGATACGCTTCGGGACCGGGAGGACATCACCTATCTGGACAGAACGAACGGGACGACCCCGGAGGAAGTCACCGGCATTCTCCGTCAGGCACTTCTGAGCGACTGCTATTTTATGAGTACCAACGCCATCACCATGGACGGTGAGCTTGTAAATGTAGACGGCAGCGGCAACCGTGTGGCTGCCCTGATCTTCGGACCGCGGGAGGTCATCATCGTGGCCGGTATGAACAAGGTGACCGCCGACATTCCCTCTGCCCGCAGGCGGGTCCGGGGCATCGCGTCCTCACCGAACTGCGTCAGGCTGGGCAAAAACACGCCCTGTGCCGCGACCGGTCAGTGCGGGGACTGCCTGGGCGACGACTGTATCTGCAGCCAGACCGTGATCACCCGCCGAAGCGGTATCCCGGGGCGGATCAAAGTGATCCTGGCTGGGGAAGAACTGGGGTACTGAAATACAGGCTTACAGTCATGCGATTACGTTTACGTATCGTACGCCATCCGGGATTCCTGATAAATTCCGGATGGTAAAGGGAGCTGCCGCAGAGATGATGGAATACATCACAGCTGCGGCAGCTCCCTTTTTTATGCATAGGGGCGCGAGCGATACTTTTTATGAATAAGTCAGGCAGATTCTGCACATTCTTTGTAAAGGAAATTCCGGAGGCAATAAAAAAACGGAGGCAGATCAGCATGGCAGCATATAAAGTGGAGATAAGCGGCGTAAACACCGCCACCCTTCCCGTCTTAAATGAAGATGAGAAAGCGGAATTGTTTGAGAAAATCCGTCAGGGGGATATGGATGCCAGAGAGACTTATATCCGCGGAAACCTGCGGCTGGTTCTGAGCGTGATCCGCCGTTTTGCTTCCAACAGTGAAAACATAGACGATCTGTTTCAGATCGGATGCATCGGGCTCATCAAGTCGATCGACAACTTTGACCCGACCATGAATGTGAAATTCAGCACCTATGCCGTACCGATGATCATCGGCGAAATCCGGAGATACCTTCGCGATAACAACAGTGTCCGTGTCAGCCGTTCTCTGCGCGACACGGCATACAAGGCCATGCAGGCCAAAGAATCACTGATGAGGAAATCGGACACAGAGCCGACGATCAGTGAAATAGCAAAGGAAACAGGTATTGCGAAAGAAGATATCCTCTACGCCCTGGACGCCATCCAGACGCCTGTCAGCCTCTATGATCCCATCTATACCGATGGCGGGGAGCCTCTCTATGTCATGGATCAGATCAGCGATAAGAAAAACCGGGAGGACCGCTGGGTAGAACAGCTTTCTCTGAGCGATGCCATGAAACGGCTCGGAGACAGAGAACACCGCATCATAGAGCTGCGCTTTTTTGAGGGGAAAACCCAGATGGAGGTGGCATCCGAGATTCATATTTCACAGGCGCAGGTCAGCCGCCTGGAAAAATCCGCGTTAAAAACAATGAAAAATTATCTGACGCTGCACTAAATATTCTTTTTTGTCAGACAACAGCCCTTGTTTTCTTCGACAGTTTCAGGAAAATCAGTCTGAACAGCAGCAAAACAGGAAAAATCGTGCCGTCCGCAAACGCGGACACAATTTTCATCGTTTGTGACTTGTAACTGTTTTTCTGAGATGTTATACTGTTAGGAACTGTTCAGAAATAACTTTGCGCATTATACCCTTCAACAGTTTTCGGAGATTGGCGCGCCGCATCTGCAGCGCGTGAAAGTTTATATAAACAGGGAGTACATCATGGAAAAATTACTTAATCAGATCACAGCAGAAGTTACAGATGCTTTTACAGCCGCCGGATATGACGGCAAATACGGCAGAGTGACCCTTTCCAGCCGACCGGATCTATGCGAGTTTCAGTGCAACGGGGCAATGGCCGCGGCCAAATTTTATAAAAAGGCTCCTTTTCTGATCTCGGACGCCATCGCCGGGATCTTGCAGGGGAACAGGATGTTTGCCTCCGTAGAATCCGTAAAACCCGGATTTTTAAATCTCCGGCTTTCAAAAGATTTCCTGTCGGATTACCTGAATGAAATGCAGGTGCATGAAAAGCTCGGTGTGGAGGAGACCGGACAGGATCAGACCATTATAGTGGACTATGGCGGAGCAAACGTCGCGAAGCCGCTGCACATCGGTCATCTGCGCTCTGCCATCATCGGTGAGAGCATCCGCCGCATGGGGCTGTATCTGGGATACCATATGATCGGCGACGTGCATCTCGGGGACTGGGGCCTGCAGATGGGTCTGATCATTGAAGAGCTGCACGACCGCAAACCGGATCTCGTCTACTTTGATGAAAGCTTCAGCGGCACATATCCGGCGGAGGCTCCTTTCACGATCACGGAGCTTGAGGAGATTTATCCCGCCGCCAGCAAAAAATCAAAAGAGGACGACGCTTTTAAAAACCGGGCACACCAGGCAACCCTGAAGCTGCAGAACGGCTATGCGCCCTACCGCGCGATCTGGAACCACATCATGCATGTTTCGGTCGCGGATTTAAAGAAGAATTATGCCAGTCTGGATGTGCATTTTGATCTCTGGAAGGGAGAGAGCGACGCCGACCCTTATATCCCGGGGCTGATTCAGTCTTTGCTTGACCAGGGGATCGCCTATGAGAGCCAGGGCGCACTGGTTGTGGATATCGCGGAGGAGACAGACTCCAAAGAACTGCCGCCCTGCATCGTCCGCAAATCCGATGGCGCCGCGCTTTACGCCACCTCCGATCTGGGCACGATCCTTGAGAGGGAGAAGGACTTCTCCCCGACCGCATATATTTACCTGGCCGATAAACGCCAGCAGCTCCATTTTACACAGGTATTCCGGGTAGCAAAAAAAGCCGGTTTCGTAAAACCGGAGACTGACATGCGCTATGTCGGTTTCGGCACAATGAACGGAAAGGACGGTACGCCGTTTAAAACCAGAGAGGGCGGCGTGATGCGCCTCGAACAGCTGATCGCGGATATCAATGGCACAGTCTATGCCCGCATTATGGAAAACCGTTCCATCTCGGAAGAGGAAGCCGGAGACACCGCGAAAATTGTCGGCCTGGCCGCATTAAAATACGGAGACCTCTGCAACCAGGCCTCCAGGGACTATGTGTTTGATATCGACCGCTTCATCTCCTTTGAGGGAAATACCGGACCCTATATCTTATATACGATCGTCCGGATCAAATCTATCCTGAAGAAATATGCGGAGCAGGCGGGAATCCAACCGGATACAGCAGCGGAAGAAGCAGAAGTTTTTTCGGAAAAAACAGCAAAACCGGCAGAAGCAGCAGAACAGGCAAGGATCCTTCCGGCAGGGGCAGCGGATCGAACGAAGATCCTTCCGGCTGAAACACCGGAGCAAAAGGATCTGATGCTGGAGCTTGCGAAATGGAACAGCGTGATAGAGACCGCATTCGCGGAGACGGCGCCGCACAAGGTCTGCGCCTATATCTATGACCTGTCAAACGCGTTCAACCGCTTTTACCATGGCACTAAGATCCTCGCGGAAGAGGACACGGCTGTACAGACCGGCTACATCCGGCTGCTGGAACTGACAAAGAGTGTCCTGGAAACAGGCATCGACGTGCTGGGCTTCTCGGCTCCGGAACGTATGTGAAATGGAACACGTATTCTGACCGACGACCGACCATATGTATCTAACCGATCCTATGTATCCTGACCGGCCATATGCATTCTGCCCTGTCTCAGCCGTAATCCCTCTGATCTACGCAGACCGCGTGCAGCACAAACCGTTCGTCGTCATTAACCGACGTGCAGGTGGAGAGCGTTACAATCCGGTCAGTCACCTCCGGCACGATGCCGGTATCCCGGGCAGAAAGGGAACACATGAGGTCAATCAGATCCCGGTATGCTTCGTCCGGCTCATACCCTGCCGTATAGATCTCACTGTCGTCCGGGACTACCTCATAAGCGAAAATCTGATAACGGTACGCCGCATCCTCCGTATAAATGGTGAAATACGGATTCGCATCATAAAAATCTTCCTCTCTGCGGTACTTTTTCAGAGTACCGAACATCGTGCCGTTCCGCATGTTGTGACCGTAGATGATGTTATAGCAATCCGAAAAATCCGGCGTGTCGGCCGCCTCCAGAAAGATGCTGCCCGACGTGTGGGATGCCCCGTACAGGTCGGTTCTCAGATAGGTATCATTATCTCCCGCATACAGGATCGGGTAGTCCACCGCGACGGCCGCGGTGTCGTCAAACCGGATCCAGCCGACCACATCCGGATTGATCTGTTTTAAAGCCTCAAAATCAATGGAAACCGCAGCCCAGTCGTATCCCTGCCCGCTCTGTTCATCGGCATCCGCCGGATCCCGATCCGCATCACCCGTGCCCGCGTCCGCCGGAACTTCCACATACTGTTCCGCGAGATCCTGATACGTCTGCGCGGACTGCCTGTAATCCAGCAGAATGGGAATCAGCTTTGAGAGAGAAAACAGGATAATAAGGACGGCCGCAATCAGGATGGCCATGCTGAGAACACGCCCTCTTTTATTTCCTGCCCCGGTTTTCCCGGAAGGAACTCTTTTCGACATATCTGTTTCCTCATTCTGATCCGGAGAAACCGGAGTAAACTCTGCCATTTCAATAAAAATCCGTTTATGTTCCTAATAAACCACAACCGGATACCCGATCTGTACATTCTCGTACACGATCTCCATGGCGGCCAGCGGCGTGTTGATACATCCGTGCGACCCGTTCGTCTTATAGATCGTGCCGCCGAAGCTGCTGCGCCAGGTCGCGTCATGGATCCCGATGTTCCCATTAAAGGGAAGCCAGTAACTCACCTCTGTATTATAGTCCTGTCCGGACAGTGTATAGTCCGTGATCCGGGCGTCGACCGCCCACACCCCGCCGGAGGGCGTATCATGTCCTCTGGATGAGTTCCCGGTCACGACCGGTGTGGATACCACGCAGACGCCGTCGTTATAGACCCACATCGTCTGCTCTGATATACTGATCTCCACATAGCTGTCCCCGATATCATTCGTATCCCGGCAGATACCGCTGTATCGGTAAACCGGCTCTGTCGTCACAGACTCTCCCGCCTCAATCAGCTCCAGAAGCTGCGCGGTCGTCTCCGTCTGATTGATGCACCAGCCGTAATCCCCGCCTTTCAGGGTGATCACGGAGCCGCTGTGTGTCGTAAAGGTGCGGGTCAGACCAAAGGTATCCGTCTCGTATGCCATCTCATAGACATAATCCGCCACGGCATCCTCATCCAGTTCCCAGGTAAAATCATCCCCGAAAACAATCCATTCCCCGATCACCGAGCCGTCCACCACCATCGTCCGGTCGCTGAAATCATATGTAATCTCCAGACCGGTCAGCCGGCTGACCTCTTCATACTCGGCAATCAGCGCCTCGGTATCCTGGTAAATCTCCGGCTCCGCATAGCATGAAAGCTCATCCAGGGAAATCTCGGCAGTTCCCTCAAGAATGGAATCCAGGATAACCGGATAGACCGTGCTGTAGGAGAGCTGGTTCCCATAGGACTCCGCACAGATGGTAAACGCACCGTCCTCATAATACAGATACGCATCCTCAGGCGCAGTCATATTCTCCGCCTGCATGCAGGACAGCGCCTGCACCGTCTCGCTGAGCATATCCTCATTCAGCTCCACATCTACATCGTAATCATCGGAAACTGTCGCGGACATCATAAACCAGAGAGCCGCATTCTGATCCGCCAGAAGCGCATCAATCTCCCCCTGATCACTGTATACCAGGGAAATCTGCTCCGCCGATATCGTCTCTTCGCCGTCCCGCGTCACGATCGTAAGCCGGTAATCGTCAATCTTATCCTGAATCTGATCCTTCAGCTCCTCCACGGTCTGATTGCGCATCTCAATGCCGAACACAGTCCCGTTCCCGTAAAAATGTCTGCTGTAATAGAAGCAGCCCGCCGCATATACGGCCGCGATCGCAATAACCATGATCAGAACCACCCTTCGAATCCGGGCAGACGTCTTCTTTTGTTTTTTTAACTCCTGTCTCAGTCTGGTCTTTTGTTCCAAAGTCAATTCCTCGATATGTATAGTCAATGATAAACGTTTTCCCAAACAGGGATGCTTCCTATTATAGCCGTTTTTTTTCAATCATCAACCTTTCTCACAGATTTTTAACAAAAATGTAAAATCTCCGAATCGCGTTTCCAACGGCCTGATTCCCCTCTGTTCATATCCCTGCTGCTCGTTTTCGGCATCCTGAGTCCCGTTCTACTCATATCTCTGAATCTCTTTTTTCAGCCTCTTAAGGATCTTTTTTTCGAGGCGTGATATGTAGGACTGCGATATTCCCATAAGATCCGCCACTTCCTTCTGCGTGTATTCTTTCCCGTTTACCGTCGCCATACCGTACCGCAGTTCGATGATCTTGCGTTCTCTCTGCGAAAGATTCGTGATGGCCCGCTTCAGGAGCTTTTTTTCCACCTCCGTCTCCATGTCTTTATAAATAATATCCTCCTCTGTGCCGAGAATATCGGAGAGAAGAAGTTCATTTCCGTCCCAGTCCACATTCAGCGGTTCATCAAATGAAACTTCCAGTTTCATCTTGCTCGTTCTCCTCAGATACATCAGAATCTCATTCTCAATGCAGCGGGAGGCATAGGTCGCCAGTTTGATCCGTTTCGCGGGATTATAGGTATTGATCGCCTTAATCAGACCGATTGTTCCGATGGAAATGAGATCCTCCACTCCAATCCCCGTATTGTCAAATTTTTTCGCGATATAGACGACCAGCCTGAGGTTGTGTTCAATCAGCCTCGACCGCGCTTCCGCGCCATCCTCCGATCCAAGCAGCGAAATACAGCTGCTCTCCTCTTCTGTTTTCAACGGCGGCGGCAGTACCTCCGCGCCTCCGATATAGTGAATCTCATTGGATCTGAGAAAAAGCAGATTTTTTATCGTCGGCATCAGTTTCAACTGGAATCTTCCCGGTATCGAAATTTTCAGATACATATGCTGTCCTCATTTTCCGTTATGATATGATTCGAGCGACAAAAGGGTATGATACTACGGATTGCTCCGCACTTCGTGC
>JAJBVI010000065.1 GCA_020859905.1 Lachnospiraceae bacterium
GTCATACAGAACGCCCTCACTATCCGACCGCGACCCACAGTGCGTCCGGTGCCCGCCGACCTTACCGAACCATAATACGCTGCGTTTTGCTTCGCAGTTATCCGGCCGTAATCCGCAGTGCGTCCAGTGCCCCATACACATCCAGGAGTCCGTATCCGTACACCCGGTCAGGATAAACACGGTCGCTGTCACGCCCCGCGCCGCGCGTCAGAATATTGGTGAGATGCGTGGAATTCAGCCATGTCAGATCCTGCTCCAGGATACCCCACTGAAATATCTGCGCACACGCCCCGGCCGTCAGAGCCGCGCTGACACTGGTGCCGCTGCCGGCGCCGCCTGCCCCCGTTCCCGGACCGGGCAGGACGATCCCGGGTTCCGGTCCGTATACATGAACCCCCGGCGCGAGCACATCCGGCTTGACTGTTCCGGTCACGCTGTATCCCCTGCCCGAATCCGGATCCGCACCGCCGCCGACAGCCCGGTACGCCCCCGCCGTGACGGCGGCCGTTGAAAACCCCGGCGACAGAATCGTCGTATCCGGATCCGGCTGCAGGAAAAACACCTCCCCCTGCATCAGGCTGCCGATCGGCAGCCAGCAATGAAAATTCCCTTCGATCGCCAGCACCGGCATCAGTTCCACCGTCCATATCCCGGGCCAGGGATCAGAAAATCTCAGAAAAATGATCTGGCCGCCCGGGCTGGTTCCCGTGAAAGCATAATCCACCGTCAGCGTCGTTTTTTCAAACAAAAAAACATGGCTCTGTCTGCCGCTGAAAGCGCCGGTTCCCTGAAACCGTTCCCCCGTCGGGGACAGAACCGATACACGGCTGATCTCCGGCGCAGCCGTCCGGCATTCCAGATAAAACCCGGGCACACGGTCTCCTACGGATACTTCTATAGCATCTGTCTGTCCCTCGTACAGACCTGAGCGGAAATAATGATGCCTGGCATTCGCCTCATTCCCGGCGGATACCACAATCCCCCTCTGCCGCAGCCGCCCGATCTCGTCACACAGAGCCGAGATGGCATCTTCCCCCGCATGGCTGCCCATGGCGCTTCCCATACCGACGCAGATAATCAATGGCTTCCTCAGCCGCTCCGCCATCTGATTCAGCCACGCCATGGCGAGCATCAGATCATTTTCCTGATAGCAGTCCGCGCCTTCCGGCACAAAATAATACTCCCTGAGATACTGCTTCGCCTGCTTGCACTTCACAACGAGAAGCTGTGAGAGCGGCGCTGCCCCGGTGAAGTCCATCGCCGGATCCGCGCTCCCGCAGGCAACGCCCGCCAGAAATGTGCCGTGTCCGTTCTCATCCCGCTCCGGAACCAGCTTTTCCGGGTCTTCCGACGCAAGCGCCGCATTGATCCCGCTTTCATCATAATACGCGCCGTAGGAAAGCCCTTCCGGAGGCTCACCGTCCTCAATCGTCTGATCCCACATCGCCGCGATCCGTGTCGTACCATCTGTATTTCGAAACGCCGGATGTGTATAATCAATCCCGGTATCCAGAAAACCGACCAGTATCCCCTGTCCCTGCAGATCGAGTCCCGCGGGATTCTGCAGGCGCAGGATCCCGCTCACCTCCTGCGCCGTCTGATCCGTCAGCGCAAAACACTTCGGCAGAATCGAATACGGATAATCCACCGCGTTCAGTTCCGGCGTGCCGGACCGGGCATAGTACGCAACATCAAACCGGTCATTTACCCGCTGATAACAGACCGCGTCTTCCACGGGATATCCGCCGTTATAATCAATGATAAAATCATAATAATCATCAGAATAAACTGCCATCCGGCAAAACGATACATCCTGTTGAGCCACTCTGCGATTCCATTCCGCAAAAAGCCTTTTATATATTTATATGAAAAGCCCCATTAGGCGTTACATCTCACTGCCGGTTTCTTCTTCTGCTCCCAGGTTTTCACCATCTGTTCCCTCAGAAAAGACAGGGATCCATCTATTTTGCTAGGACAGCAAGAGCCATGTAGTATGTATGCTTATCCGCTGCCGTATTTCTTTGTTTGTGTTTCCATTCAGAAATAATCGTATCAAAATCCATGTGATTTCTCCTGTCTGCCCCGAATAGCACTCATCCGTTCATCAATACCCCAAAGGCTCAGACAACTTCAACCTTACAGTGGTGATCTTTGTTCTTTTTACCATACCCGATGCCCACCATCTGACAGGTTCATCCTTTATCGTGAATGACAGATTACTTTTGTTGTTCACTATAACAGCATACTCAATCTCACTGCCGGTTTCTTCTTCTGCTCCCAGGTTTTCACCATCTGCTCCCTCAGAAAAGACAGGAATCCGTCTATTTTACCAGTTTTATCATAGACTGCAAGGGCCATGTAGTATGTCTGCTTATCCTCTTCGAATAAGACCAGGGGCGGATAATCATGGAGCATAAGGTAATAATTGAGTAGCGTCCGTCCAAGCCGTCCGTTGCCATCGGCGAATGCGTGAATCTCCTCAAAACGCAGATGAAAATAAGCAGCGATCGTCATAACATCCCTGCCCTCCTCTGCCCTCATTTCATCCAGTAAATCTGTCAGTTCCGATTCCACGTCCTCCGGCGCCGCGCCAATCCCATCCCCGGTTACATAATCATGCCGTTTAAAACAACCGGGTCGCTCACCCTTTTGGTATCGGGTTTCATCATAGCATCCCGTCATCAGCCTGCGATGCAGATCACAGATCAGATCCGGCGTGATTTCTTTCTTTTCCGCCACACAGGTCAGGAAAAAATCGAAACAGTCTTTTTGATTCCTGATTTCAAACAGGGTTCGCAGATCGCCGGTATAATTGATCACTTTTCCGTTTTCAAATATCTCGCGGGTATCATGCATTGTAATTTTCTCATTCTCTATCCTGCCGGAATTATAAGCGAAAATAATGCGAAAATTATCCAGCAGCACACGGTAGTCCGCTGCCGTATTTCTTTGTTTGTGTTTCCATTCAGAAATAATCGTATCAAAATCCATGTGATTTCTCCTGCCTGCCCCGAATAGCACTCATCATAGGAGTACCCACAACTATTGTTTTTCATCTGCCGGGAACAGCCTGTCTGTCACCGGCTTCATCAGTCGTCCGTAGAACCTCGACAGCGTTCCGACGAGAACCGCCGAAATGACCGTACCCTCACGGACACCGGCGATCTTATGTGCAAACAGCAGGGACAAAAGCGCCGCGCAGACGATAAACGAAACATCCACACATACCTTCGTCATCCCAAACGCCCTGCCGCTTTTTATGTGGATCGCGTTCGCAAGCCCCTCGCCGGGAAGCATGAGAACATTCGCGGCGACCTCCATAAAAACGCCGTAGCCGAGAATGGCGCAGCCGATCAGCAGGTAAATAATCTTTCCCACATACAGATCCGCATGGATCCAGCTCAGCAGTACATCCATGGAAAAATCAATAAAGTAGCCGAACAGGACGCCTACGATCAGCTGCAGCAGCTGAATCGGTTTATAATCCTTCCGCAGAATCAGAATCTGCAGAAGAACCAGGACCGCACTGAATATCATGGTATACTGTCCGAGTGTAAACGAAAAATTCAGGCTCAGCACATAGGGAACGCTGGAAATAGGAGATGTGCCCAGATCGGCCCGCGTGATAAACGCGACGCCGAGAGAATTCACAAACAATCCCGCCAGAAAAAAAATATACCTGCGAACGATATGATTCATAGCTGACTCTCCTTTCCGATATAATATCTTTTTGTCTCTTCTTTTTCTCAGTCTTCTCCTCTGCAACAGATCATGGATACAGCTTACGAATTACGTCTTATCAAATCAGCAAAGGGTTCACGCATCAATCGCTTCCAGATACATCTCCACCGGTACGTAGTCTCCCCATGCCTTCGGGATCAGTATCCCTCCGTTCATCAGCGCGTTGCCGGAGTAGATGATGCCGTCCTCGCGCAGGCGGTATTTTTTCTTCGGATCCAGACCGCGCAGATAGATCGGGTAGCGGAGCATGTTCGGCTCCGTCCGAAAGATCATGCCCTGCACGAGCACCTTCCTCGCGTCTGCGGAAACATATTCCCAGATGGCATATTTGTCCTCGAACGGGTTGCTCAGGCGGTAATATTTCCCGTTGTGGATGAGCGGTCCGTACTCTTTGAACAGGCCGATCTGGAACTTCACTTCCTCCCGCTCCTCCCGCGTGAGCCTGTTCAGATCCAGCTCATAGCCGAAGCTGCCTGCCATCGCTGTGATCCCGCGCGTTTTGACAGATGTGACGCGCCCGGTCTGATGGTTCGGCACGGCCGAAACGTGAGAGCCCATGGATGAGATCGGGTAAAAGAACGATGTGCCGTACTGGATCTGCGTGCGCTCAAAGGCATCTGTGTCGTCGCTGCACCAGATCTGCGGACAGTAATACAGGATGCCCGCGTCAAACCGTCCGCCGCCGCCGCAGCAGCCTTCGAACAGCACATCAGGAAACGCCTGTGTCAGCCGCTCCAGGAGACTATAGAGACCCAGCACAAAACGGTGCGGCATCTCCTTCTGCCTGCCGGAGGGAAGCAGCTCGGAATACCAGTCGCTGACGCTTCGGTTGAAATCCCATTTGATATAAGTGATATTCGCCGAATGTAAGATGCGGCTCATCACATCGAACAGATAATCCTGTACATCCTGCCGGCTCATGTCGAGCACAAGCTGATACCGGCTCCGCATCGGCCTTCTGCCCGGAATGCGGATCGCCCACTCCGGATGCGTGCGGAACAGGTCGCTGTTCTCGGAAATCATCTCCGGTTCAAACCAGACGCCGAACGCCAGACCCAGATCGTTTACTTTCTCCGCGAGTCCGGACAGGCCGTTCGGCAGTTTCGACCGGTTCTCATACCAGTCGCCCAGACCGGAGGAATCACTGTCACGCTTCCCGAACCAGCCGTCGTCCATGACCAGCATGTCGACGCCCAGCTCAGCTGCGCCCTTCGCGATCTCTACTAGCTTCTCTTCATTAAAATCAAAATACGTGGCCTCCCAGTTGTTGATCAGAACCGGCCGCTCAATCATCTTGTATTTGCCCCGGCACACATGTTCCCGGATAATCCGGTGGAACTGATGGGACAGCATCTCCATGCCGGAGTTCGACTGGGACAAAATCACCTCCGGTGTGTAAAACCGTCTGCCCGGCTCCAGCTCCCAGCAAAACGTGTGGGTGTTGATCCCCATGACGAGACGGGTCTGATTCAGCTGGTCATACTCCACCTGCGCCAGAAAACAGCCGCTGTACATGAGAACCGCACCGATGCAGATCCCGCTGGTCTCCGTGCAGCCCTCCCGGCAGAGCAGAACCGCCGGATTCTGGTGGTGGCTGCTGATGCCGCGCTTGCTCGAGCTCTCCTGGATCCCGTGGAGCAGCGGCACGCGCTCCGGCGTGCGCTCCTTCGCCCATCTGCCGTGGAAATGCACCCACTCCCACTGTCCGTAGGGGATATCCAGGCAGAGGCTGTGCGCCTTATTCAGCATCACGGTCTGGGAGCCGTCATTGATCACCACCGCGCTCCGGGTGATCACGTCAAAGTCCGGCAGCACGCCATACTTTAAAACCACGCGGATATCGGATGCCGTGTCTTTGAGCGTGACCTCGAGTGTCTCCGCCTCATACTCCTCCGCATAGACCGCCGGAAGGCCCGGGATCGAGTACTTCCCCGGCTCCACGCGATAGCTCTCATACCTGAGATCCAGCGCGGAAGCGCCGTTCTCATAGCGGACGCCGACCGCGGAAATGCGGAAATCGCCGATGCCCTCCGTCGCGTACTCCAACGGCATCGTATCCAGCGAGTAGGCGCGGTTATTATCCGCCTTGTAGATATTTCCGGAAAATCCGACGTCCGGATAATCCAGCAGGTATTCCATGTCCTGCCCCGTCCGCACGCCGTACCAGAGGTGCTTTAACACCCCGTACTCATCCGCCTTCATCTGATACAGTGTGTTCTTCGTCTCCAGGAAAAATGTCTTCCCCTCAACCCTGACTGCCATACTGTCTGTCCTCCAATACCTGAACCGCCGGCATCTTCCGCCGTGCCGGTCTCACTTTCACTGACCGGCATACTGCCTGTCCTCCAATACCTGAACTCCCCGCATCTGTATCACCGGTCCACCGGTTTTCTCTATGTAATCCTTTGTGATGATCACCTTTCCGATATTGTCATCCTTCGGAATCTCATACATGATATCCAGCATGAACTCCTCCAGGATGGAACGGAGCGCACGTGCGCCGACCTTTTTCTCCTTCGCGCGTTTCGCGATGGAGCGGAGAGCCTCCTCCTCAAACTCCAGCTGCACCTCATCCATACCGAGCAGCTTCTGGTACTGTTTGATGATCGCGTTCTTCGGCTCCTTTAAGATCTGCACCAGCATATCCTCCGTGAGGGCATCCAGGGAAAACAGGATCGGCAGGCGGCCGATAAACTCCGGGATCATGCCGAACTTCCGCACATCCTCCGTGGTGACATGTGAAAGAATATTCTCCTCCTCGTCGTATTTATCCTTCAGATCCGCGCGGAAACCGATGGCCGCATGCTCGTTTAAGCGCTCCCGGATGACATCCTCCAGACCCGGAAACGCGCCGCCGCAGATAAATAAAATATTCGACGTGTCGATCGTCGTTATCGGGACCATGGCGTTCTTGTTCGTCGCGCCCACGGGCACCTCCACGTCCGCGCCCTCCAGCAGCCGCAGCAGACCCTGCTGTACAGACTCGCCGCTGACGTCGCGCTGGTTCGTGTTGCGTTTCTTCGCCAGCTTGTCGATCTCATCGATGAAAACGATGCCGTGCTCCGCCCGCTCGACGTCATTATCCGCCGCCGTCAGAAGCTTCGACAGCACGCTCTCGATATCGTCGCCGATATAGCCAGCCTCCGTCAGAGACGTCGCGTCCGCGATGGCAAGCGGCACATCCAGAAGCCCCGCCAGCGTCTTCACCAGATAGGTCTTGCCGCTGCCGGTCGGTCCCACCATCAGCATGTTCGACTTCTCGATGTCGATGCCGTCCTGAATGACATTCGCCTTCGCCGTCACACGCTTATAATGGTTGTAAACGGCAACTGACATGACCTTCTTCGCGTGATCCTGGCCGACCACGTACTCATCCAGGCTCGCCTTGATCTTATGCGGCGCCGGGATGTTTTTGATGTCCAGGATCGGCTCCGTCTTCTTCGTCTCCTTCTTCTGCTTCGTCCTTACCTTCGGCTGGTGGCCGAACAGCCCCTGCAGGTCAGACATGTTGACAAAGCTGATATTCGGGATTCGTCCGCTGCTGATATTATTAATAAAATTGTTGTTGTTATTTCCGTTATTGTTGTTATTTCCGTTGCCGCTGCCGCCGCTGCTGTTGCTATTGCTGCCGCCGCTGTTATTGTTACTGCCGCTGCCGCCTCCGTTATTGCTTCCGCTGTTATCACC
>JAJBVI010000116.1 GCA_020859905.1 Lachnospiraceae bacterium
CTTAAATCCTACATTTTTCGTGCCTGAGCGTCATAACTTGTAAACTACCGCTAGGCATCGGCGACCAGCCCTATGACGAACTCCTGCCGGAGCTGAAAGAGAGCCTGAACGAATACTACAAAGCGGGCAGTCTGGAGAACTACGACGAGGTATATCGTGCAGTCGCGTTCCTCACCTTCAAGCACGGCCGGATTGATTTTATCGAATCCAACAACGAATACTGGCTGGAACAGGACGCGAAACTGCGCACGGATTTCAACATCAAAACCGGCTTTCAGGTGCGGGATCTGCCGCGCATCAAGTATAAGTCCAAAATGAAAAAATATTATGAAAAGGCAAATATCCCGGTAGCCCGTTATCACCTGGTGGACACGATAAAAAAATGTCAGGAGTTCATCGCCAAAGTCGGATATCCGGTCATCGTAAAGCCGGACAACGGCATGGGTGCCTCCCATATATACAAGCTGGACAGCGACGCCGATCTGGAAGCATTCTTTGCGGAGAAGAATCCGGATGAAATCTACATCATGGAGGAATTTATCAACGCCGAGATCAATTCCTACGATGCCATCTTCGACTCGCACGGGCATCCGATCTTTGAGGCCGGCAACTGCACGCCTGTCTCCATCATGGACAGTGTCAACGACGGCGTAGACTGCATGTTTTATATTGAAAAGGACCTGGCAGAAGATGTCCGGAAAGCAGGACGCGACACAGCCAGAAGCTTCGGCGTGAAGAGCCGTTTTGTCCATTTTGAATTTTTCCGCCTCCTGTCCGACCACGAGGGAATCGGCAAAAAGGGGACGATCATGGCGCTGGAGGTCAACATGTGGCCCTGCGGCGGCTTCACCCCGGACATGATCAACTATGCCCGAGAGACAAACGTATATAAAATCTGGGCAGATATGGTCGCCTTTGACAAAACAGATGAACAGGTCGGCGCACACCACTACTGCGGCTTTGCCGGGCTGCGCGATTACAAGGATTATGTGCTCTCACATGATGAAATTATCGAAAAGTATGGAAAGCAGATCAAGATGGACAGCCGTCTCCCGGACGCGCTCTCCGATGCAATGGGAAATAAAATCTATATGGCAGCCTTCGATTCAAAAGAAGAACTGGGCACTTATTTCAAAGACCTGCTGGAGACGAAGTAATTTTATCTTCATAAAGCACCGAAACGAATATATCGTCTCAATCATTTTCAGATTAACAGACAATCAAAAGTTTCTTTCGGAACATCACATAATAACGGGCAGAAGATCTCATCTCTGCCCGCTGTTTTTTCATAACTTACCGATTTTATGCAATTTAAGAACGCAGGATACACTGTGTCGGGTCAGCACGCCATTCACATCTTTCACACTGGTCATACCACAGATGAATGTACATGTCCTGAATCTGATAACATCACACGACACCGGCAATACATGCAAGTCCTTCCCGCATCTCATCCTCCGCCAGTCCGCCGTACCCGAACAGCAGCACGGGATGCTGCAGTCCGGACGAACCATTCAGGAAATACTCTGACAATCCGTATACTCTGACACCCTTTTCCCTGCATCGCAAAATCATCTCTTCCTCCGTGAGATCCGTGTCAATCTCCGCCAGAAGATGCAGTCCGGAATTCTCCCCGAAAATTTTGCGGATCCATCGACACTTCCGCAGCTCTCCCAGGATAAAATCGTGTTTTGCCTTATAAATGCCGCGCATCCGGTTCAGATTTCTCTCAAAATACCCTTCCTGCATAAAATGATAAATTGATTTCTGCATGATCACCGGTACCGTACAGGCATAAAAACCGCAGTGCGCACGATATTTTTCGAGAAGCTGCCGCGGCAGCACCAGATAACTGACACGGGTCGACGGCGCGATGCTTCGTGAAAAGGTGCCGAGATACACAACCCTGCCGGAGCGGTCCAGCCCCTGCAGCGCCGGAATCGGCTTTCCTCTGTAGCGGAATTCACTGTCATAATCATCTTCAATAATATAGCAGTCTTCTCCCCGTGTTGCCCACCGCAAAAGCTCCAGCCGGCGTTTCATCGGCATGACCGTGCCCATGGGAAACTGATGGGACGGCATTACGTAAACGATATCCGCACCTGCATCCTGCAGCATATCCACACGCATGCCGTTTTGATCCATAGCAACCGGCTGTACCTTATAGCCGATGTTCTGAAAAGTATGATACGCCCGCAGATAGGTCGGGGACTCCATGGCAACCGTATGACAGGCTCCCAGCATCTGGCAGAGTACGATCAGCAGATATTCGTTACCCGCACCGACAATAATCTGTTCCGGACTGCAGGATACATTCCTGGAACGGAAGAGATAATCGCAGATGGACTGCCGCAGATCCGGCTCGCCGAAAGGATACGAACTCTGCATCATATGCTCTCCCTCATCCAGCATGAGATTTTTCATAGTCCTGCCCATGGCTGAAAATGGGAACTGAGACAATTCGATACCGTTCGGCGAAAAATCCACGCAATATTCCGGCTGCGGCTGTTCATTTTTCAACCCCGGGACATCCGTATGCTGCATACGATCCGTGAGATGATATAATTCCCGGACGTCACAGGCATAATAGCCCCGGTACGGCTCTGATCGGATATATCCCTCTGACAGAAGCTGGTCGTAAGCCAGTTCCACGGTACTGCGGCTGCACGACAAAAACTCCGCCTCAAAACGCGTGGACGGCAGCTTCTCTCCCTGCGGGATATGTCCCTCCAGGATGCCGTCACGGACTGCCTCGTAAATCTGTTCATATAACGGTTTCTTCTGTTCCGGTTCCAGATGTATCGCAAATTCTTTCATATACCAGAATTTAGCACATACCATTATTTGAGTCAATCCGATATTATCAAATTTTGCAGGGAGTGGCCAGTAACAAATGAATTTCCGGCGTTACAATTCAGAGAGCATGATAACTGATAAAGCCATGAAAAGTAAATTTTCGCGCGAAGCCTTTTAAACAAAAATAGCAGAATAATATCCTAGCAATTTCAATATACTAAAAATTAATCAGCAGGTGAATTTGATAAAGATGCCGACTACCAACGCTCCATCTCATTTTGCATTCTGCAGATAGGTGAGTTAAGCGTAGGATTGTCTGATAATTATAAAGACTCTACAATAAAAAGTATGCCATGGAAGGCCATCAGAGGAATGCGTAATCTGGCAGCACATAACTATGGAAGCATGAGCAGGGAAATCATCTGGGAAACAGCAAACAATGACATCCCTGCCCTAAAAGAATTCTGTGAACATCAACTGAATAACGAAGCCCAATAGGAGACGTCACTCGCCTCCTACTACTGTTTACACATCAAAATCTCTCTGCATCCGGCGCACAAAAGATATCGTACCGATCCGGCCATGCGTTACAGATCAGCGTCAGATGGTACCGGCACGCCAGCTCCACCGCCGTCTCGGTGGGCGAAGACTTTGACACGAGGACAGGTATCCCGGCAACGATGGCTTTCTTCACCATGTCGGTCGGTACTCTCCCTGTGGTATACAGGATACACTCACTTCTGTCATAGCGCCGCAGCGCCGCATAACCGATGGCTTTATCCAGCGCATTATGACGACCGATATCCTCGCAAGAGAACACGATTTTTCCGTTCACACTGAGATAACAGCTGTGCGTACCCTTTGTCTTCGCGTGCAGCTTTCCGCCCGCCGCGAACTCATCGGCCATCGCAAAGATCCATTCTGGTTTCCAGTATGCTTTCTCAAGCATCTGAGGTTCGCGCTCCCGGAACAGCTTCCGGAAGACCTGATTGCCGGTGCAGCAGGTCGGCTCCTGACTGACAGCCTCCGCGAGATCCGCGTTTCCATGCAAAAACACTCTGGCTCTGCTGGCATGCTCACAGATGTAGAGCATTTTTATCTCATCCGGATCCTGAATGTAACCGTCCGACAGCAGACGGCCGACGACCATCTCTTTTATGTACTGCGGTGTACAGACCAGCCGGATCGCCAGTTCTTCATTGATATACACATCCAGAAAATGTTCGGTGATGACTGTGCCGGAGCCGGAGACGGCCACGCCGCCCCCGTCTCTGGTCACAGTCAGTTTTTTCATATTCTCCGTCAGATTCAGTTCCGGAGACTGATCCACGATGCTCATTACAGTTGCCTCTGTCAGTACAGGCATTTTTTGATATGCCGCTGCCGCCGTCATATTTTTTCCTCCTGACCGTTTCAGGTATTCACAGACACGTTGACTCTAAGCCCATACTGTGATTCGCGATTCGCGCATACATAATTGTTCAGTATTTTCACCGTCACATGAGAAAGGACTTAATATCGTTTCCTGTAAACACATATGCGCTGTTGTCGCAGTGCGCCAATAGCCATGAAAGTCGATTGCTATGCCCTCTCTACCCTGATCGCACACACCTTATACTCCGGAATCCGAGCATATTTATCCAGCGCCGCGTTCGTCAGCCAGTTGCAGTTTCCGTCCGGGAAGTGGAACGGCATCCATGTCTCGCCCTCGTTCACCTTCTCACCGACTCTCGCAGTCGTCTCGATGGTTCCGCGTCGGGAGGATACTCTCACTCTTCCGCCGTTTTCCACACCGATCCGGCGCGCATCAAGATCATTCATCTCAATATAAGATTTGCCCTCGATCTGCATCAGACCCGGCGTCTTTCCGGTCATGGCGCGCGTTGTGTAATGATACAGGATACGCCCGGTCATCAGGATCAGCGGATACTCCTCATCCGGCAGCTCCGCGGAGGGAACATACTGTGCCGGATAAAACCAGCCGAGACCTCTGGAGAACTTGCCGACATGCATGATCGGCGTTCCCGGATGATCCTTCGTCGGACACGGCCACTGCAGCGATTCGCCGGCATCCAGCCGCTCGAAGGAGATTCCGCCGAAACTCGGCGTCACGGATGCAACCTCATCCATGATCTCGGATGGAGTAAGATACGGCTGCGGATATCCCATCCGGTTCATCAGGTCGATGATGATATCAGTATCCGGACGGATATCGAAGGACGGATCCCTGGTCAGATCGACCGCCTTGCGCACTCTCTGCACGCGGCGTTCCGTGTTCGAGAAGGTTCCCTCTTTCTCAGCGTAGCTCATACCCGGAAGGATCACGTCCGCATAGGCTGCTGTCTCAGTCATAAACAGCTCTTCCAGGACAAAGAAATCCAGACTCTTCAGTGCTTTAATGATATGCGTCGTGTCCGCATCCGTCACGACCGGATCTTCTCCGTAAATATAAAGTCCTTTGATGTCCCCGCGGATGGCCGCCGGGAATACGTCCGTCGCATGCGTGCCGACTTTTCTGTTTAAGGGAACGCCCCATGCTTTCTCGAATTTCTCGACCACGCCTTCTTTCGCGACCTTCTGGTATCCCGGAAAATCAGTCGGCTGCGCGCCCATATCGCAGGCACCCTGCACGTTATTCTGCCCGCGCAGCGGGTTTACGCCGCAGCCCGGCTTTCCGAGTTTTCCGACCATCATCGCCATGTTGGACATGGACATCACGCCCTCGGTTCCGGTAGAATGCTCGGTCACGCCCAGACAGTAGATGATCGGCGCTTTTTCAGCTGTCGCATACATCCGCGCCGCCGTAATCAGATCATCTTTGTCAATGTTGCAGATCTCGGCCACACGCTCAGGCGGATAATCCTCCACAATGTTTTTCAGTTCCTCGAAGCCTTCCGTGCGCTCCTCAATAAACTTCTTATCAATCAGACCTTCTTTGATAAAGATGTGCATCATGCTGTTCGCGAAAGCCACGTTTGTACCGGGCTTCAGCTTCAGATGGATGTCCGCCTTCTTAGCCAGGTCGATTGTCCGGGGATCCACGACGATGAGCTTCGTTCCGTTTGCCACGGCGCGGCGGATCTGCATGCCGACGACCGGATGAGCTTCCTCCGGATTCGAGCCGACGAGCATAATGCAGTCGATGTCGTGCGTGATATCATAGATCGGATTCGTCATGGCACCCGAACCCAGTGTCATCGCCAGTCCGGCCACGGACGCGGAGTGGCATACTCTCGCACAGTTGTCCACATTGTTGGTGCCGAAGCAGGTACGCACCATCTTCTGCACCATATAGATATCTTCATTCGGGGAACGGGAGCAGGCAAATCCCGCCAGGGAATCCGGACCAAACTTTTTCTTAATCTCCATGAACTTTGAAGCCACGAGATCCAGCGCTTCATCCCAGCTCGCGCGTTCAAACTCACCGGTTTCCTTATTTTTAATCAGCGGATATTTAATCCTCTCTTTCGAGTGAACAAAGTCGAAGGAGCCGGAACGTCCCTTGACGCACAGCCGTCCGTGGTTGGACGAACCGTCTGCTGCCATCACATCCACAATCTTATTGTTCTTCACCACGAGATCCATCTGACAGCCGGTCGCGCAGTGCGGGCAGGTTGTGCGCACATACCGCACATCCCACGGGCGGTACTCCTTCCGGCGTTTCAGTGTCAGTGCGCCGGTCGGGCAGGCCTGCGTACAGTTACCGCAGGACTCGCAGGTGCTGTCCGTCCAGTCGATCCCGAACGGGCCGGAAATTTTCGATACAAACCCTCGCTCCGTGGTGCCGATGGCGCCGCGCCCCGCAATCTTCTCACAGGTGTTGACACAGCGGTGGCAGAGGATACATTTATTCGGATCATAGACAATGAAGGGATTCGTATCATCAATCTCATAATCCTTCTTCTCACCCGCATAACTCGTCTGATCAACCCCATACTCGTAGCAGAGATCCTGCAGCTTGCAGGCACCGTTCTTCGCGCAGGAAAAACAGTCCGCTTTGTGATCCGACAGCAAAAGGTCAAGCACAGACCGTCTTGCTTCCATCACCCGCTCGCTCTCCGTGTAAATGACATTTCCCTCCGCTACAGGGAAAGAACACGCGGTCACAAGCTTCGGGTTTCCCTCGATTTCAACCAGACACATCCTGCAGGATGCCTCCGGATCGAGGTCTTTGATATAGCAGAGAGTGGGAATCTCAATGCCGACCGATTCGGCGGCCTGGAGGATCGTCGTTCCCTCCTCTGCCGTGACTTTGATTCCGTTAATTGTAGCATTTATCATTATATCGCCCCATCCTTTCATTACTCGTAACTGCTCAGTATATTCACAGTTACCATTATTCTTTATAGATCGCGCCGAAGCGGCATTTCTCGATACAGGTTCCGCACTTGATACACTTAGAAGTGTCAATCGAGTGAGGTGTTTTTACCTCTCCTGTGATCGCGTCCGCCGGACAGTTGCGTGCACACATCGTACAGCCCTTACACTTAACCGGGTCGATCTTGTAGGTTGTCAGTGCGCGGCAGGTTCCGGCCGGGCATTTTTTATCCCGGATATGGGCAATGTACTCCTCCCGGAAATATTTCAGCGTCGAGAGCA
>JAJBVI010000184.1 GCA_020859905.1 Lachnospiraceae bacterium
AACAGAAGGCCCGGTGTTCCCTCGGGCCGACAGCCCATACCTCCGGCGGCGAGCCGCCGGCCAGGCGGACTGCCGGCACACCGCGGCACGCGCAGGTGGCAGAGAAGGTCGCTGACTGGGGGGCTGACTGCATGGGGGATTCCTACAGCTATATCGGCGCGGTGGTCGGCGCGACTTACCCGGAGATTGGTAAAGTTCTCCGGAAGGTGATGCCGAAGAGCTTCATCTTAGTGCCCGGATATGGCGCACAGGGTGGAAAAGGAAAAGATCTGGTACATTATTTCAATGAGGACGGACTGGGAGCGGTTGTGAATTCTTCCCGCGGTATCATTGCGGCCTACAGGCAGGAGGCTTACGCAGGGTTCGGCGCGGGGAATTTTGCTGACGCTTCCCGCCAGGCTGTGATCGATATGATTGAGGATATCGGGAGCGCCGTCGGGATGCGGTAAGACCATATCTGTCGTGCCCTGGATACAGAGGGATATGAGGAAGGAGACAATCCGTCATGTCCGGACTTAGAGATATGAGGAAGAACAGAATCCTGTATGCCCGGGATTCAGATGGATGAGAAAGAGCGGGATCAGACAGGATGAATCAGATAAATGAAACAGGAGTGTAAGAGGGAGAAGACTATGTCGGATAAACTTACCGAACAGACGGTGATCCTGTCCCAGAAGGAGATCGCACCGGATATATACAGCCTGCAGATCAGGACGGAACAGATCGCTGCCCATGCGCGTGCGGGACAGTTTCTGTCGATTTACTGTGACGACGGGAGCCGTCTGCTGCCGCGGCCGATCAGTATCTGCGAGATTGACCGGGAGAAAGCGGCGCTGCGTATGGTATACCGCGTAGCCGGAAAGGGCACCGCGGAGTTTGCCGCAAAAAAAACGGGTGACCGGCTGCGGGTGACGGGACCGCTGGGCAACGGGTTCCCGTTGAAGGACAAAAAGGCGTTCCTGATCGGCGGCGGCATCGGTGTGCCGCCGATGCTGGAGCTTTCAAAGCAGCTGAACTGTGAGAAGCAGATGATTCTGGGATATCGCGACAGTCATCTGTTTTTGCTGGATGAATTTCAAAAACAGGGCGAGGTATATATCGCCACGGAGGATGGCAGCGTCGGCACGAAGGGAAACGTGATCGACGCAATCCGGGACAACGGACTTGCGGCGGATATCCTTTACGCCTGCGGTCCCGCGCCCATGCTGCGCGCGTTGAAAGCGTATGCCGCGGAACAGGACATGGAGTGCTGGATTTCCATGGAGGAGCGGATGGCGTGCGGGATCGGTGCCTGTCTGGCCTGCGTGTGCAGATCGAAAGAGGTTGACGGACATACCAACGTGCACAATAAACGAATCTGCAAAGAGGGTCCTGTTTTCAACGCGCGGGAGGTGGAACTGTAATGAACAGAAACAACGTGGAGAAAGCTTTTTTGTGTGACATTGCTGCGCGGGAGATAAGAACTGTGATATATACAAACAGCGAGAGGAAAGAATTTTGCGTGACATTGCTGCACGGGAGGTGGGACTGTGATTAATACGAAAGTTAAGATTGTCGGCGTGGAGTTTCAGAATCCGGTCATGGTAGCCTCCGGCACCTTCGGATCCGGTGAGGAATTTTCCGAATTTGTTGATTTGAATCGTCTCGGCGCGGTTGTGACAAAGGGCGTGGCGAATGTGCCGTGGCCGGGCAATCCGACACCGCGTATTGCGGAGGTGTACGGCGGCATGCTCAATGCGATCGGCCTGCAGAATCCCGGCATCGATGTTTTTGTGAATCGGGATATTCCCTTTTTAAAAAAGTATAATACGAGGATTATTGTCAATGTCTGCGGGAAATCCGCAGAGGATTACTGCGAGGTTGCGGAGCGGCTCGCCGACCAGCCCGTCGATATGCTGGAGATCAATATCTCCTGCCCGAATGTAAAGGAGGGCGGCATTGCCTTCGGTCAGGATCCGAAAGCGGTTGAGGCGATTACAAAGGCGTGTAAGCGTGTGGCAAAGCAGCCGGTGGTCATGAAACTCAGCCCGAATGTGACCGATATCACCGTTATGGCGAAGGCGGCGGAAGCGGGCGGTGCGGACGCGGTCTCTCTGATCAATACCCTGACCGGCATGAAGATCGATGTTGCCCGGCGGACGTTTGCGATCGCCAATAAGACCGGGGGACTTTCCGGACCGGCCATCCATCCGATTGCCGTGCATATGGTATATCAGACGGCGCAGGCGGTGCGCATTCCGATCATCGGTATGGGAGGCATCCGCAATGCGGAGGATGCGTTGGAGATGATACTGGCCGGTGCAACGGCTGTCAGCGTGGGAACGGCGAATTTCTCTGACCCCGCAGTGACGATGGAGATTGTGGACGGTATTGAACGCTATCTTGAGACCTCGGGTGTGAGTGATATAAACGCGCTGATCGGAGCTGTGAGGTAATTATTGAAGATAACGCGTAAATTCGGAAAATTGGCAAAAGACTGAAAAGTCTGCTGGTCATTTGAACAAAACACGAAAATCAATCTGTATGCTGTGGAATATGTAAAAGCAGTGATTGTCAGATGGCCGTCAGAGAGGGGATGACAGATATGGAGGATCAGGCAAAAACAAATCCTCTGGGTACTGAGCGGGTGTCCGGGCTGATGATAAAATTTTCCATACCGAGCATCATCGCCATGGTGATCGGCGCGGTTTATAACATTGTCGATCAGCTGTTTATCGGACATGCGGTTGGTACGCTTGGCAATGCGGCGACGAATGTGGTTTTCCCGCTGACGACATCCTGTGTGGCGCTCGGTCTGCTGTTCGGTATCGGCGGCGCATCCTGTTTTAATCTCACAATGGGGAGAAACAATCCGAAAAAGGCGGTGCATTACATAGGAAACGCGCTGGTGCTTCTGTTCGGGAGCGGCGTGGCGCTCTGTATTTTCACGCAGATTTTCATGACGCCTCTGCTGCACGCGTTCGGGACGCCGGACGACGTATTTCCCTATGCGCTGAACTATCTGCGCATCACGTCGATCGGATTTCCGTTTCTGATTCTGACGACGGGCGGAGGACATCTGATCCGGGCGGACGCCAGTCCGAAGATAACGATGGCGTGCAGTCTGACCGGCGCGGTTCTGAACACGGTCCTGGATGCGGTGTTTGTCCTCGGATTCCAGTGGGGGATGCGCGGCGCAGCCCTGGCGACGATCATCGGACAGATCGTGTCCGGCATCATGGTTGTGATCTATATGCGCGGATTTAAGACGGTTCCGCTGCATCGAATTCATCTGCGGGTGCGCAGATCCTATATAAAAGAAATCGTGACGATCGGTCTGGCGTCCTTTGTGAACCAGATCTGTATGATGGTGGTTCAGATCGTCATGAATAATTCCCTGACGTATTACGGGGCTTTGTCCGTCTATGGAGAGGCGATTCCGCTGGCCTGCAGCGGGATCATTATGAAGGTATATCAGATCTTCTTTACCGTGATCATCGGCCTGTCGCAGGGAGCGCAGCCGATCGAGAGCTTTAATTACGGGGCGAAGCTTTACCGGCGTGTGCGTGAGGCATACTGGACCGCGCTGCTGGTCGGAGCGGTGATCTCTGTCGCTTCTTTTATTTTCTTCCGCCTGTTTCCGCGGCAGATCCTGCAGTGGTTCGGGAGCAATACGGAGGAATATTTTGAGTTCGGCGTCATGTTTTTTCAGATTTTCATGTTTTTTACATGGCTCAATTTCCTGCAGCCGATCTCGTCTAATTTCTTCACAGCGATCGGTAAGCCGAAGAAAGGTATTTTTCTGTCTATGACCAGACAGTTGATCTTTATACTGCCGTTGATCCTGATCCTGCCGATCCGGTTCGGGATTATGGGCCTTCTGTATTCCGCGCCGGTTGCGGATCTCCTGTCGGCGATTGTGTCGGTGTTTATGATTCGGGCAGAGTTTCGGGCAATGCGAGCGCTGGAAAAATCGGAACAGCCGGAAGCGGTCTGACAGGGAGGTGAGTCGGTATGGAAAGCTCTGTCAGCAGGGAAGAAGAGTCAGAACAGCCGGAAGCGGTCTGACAACGTGGTTGGAGTAGATAAGAATCAGCTCAGACGGAGAAAATTCGTTGAATGTCGGAGCGGAATTATACCGGAACTATGAAAGTTTGATAAAAATGAACGGTATGTTTTGACTTTATGCTGTTTTTGAGCGATAATGAAAATAAGTCCGGACAGAATTCGCACGGATATGCCGCAGCCCATGTTGCGGAGCGACGCGGACGGGTTCGTTCGGAGAATTTATTAAGAAAAGGAGAATCGTATTATGTTAGTGAGTGTGAGAGGAAAAGGAAATAATGTGGGGGTTACGGATGCGATTCAGGCTGCAGTGGAAAAGGCTGCCCGAAAATTGGAAAAATACGTTTCCGAAAATGCGGAGCTGAGCGCGGTGATCAGCGTGGAGGGGAATCTGCAGACGGCGGAGTTTACGCTTAAGGATACGGGAGTATTTACCCGGGTGGAGGAGACCGGAGATGATATGTACAGTGTAATCCACGACGCGGGTGTGATGCTTGAGCGGAAGATCCGCCAGTATAAGGAGAAGCTGACCGCGAAAAGGGCGGGGCGTCCGACGACGCGTGCCGTTGCACAGCGTGTGGGAGAGGTTCTCGCCGGGAGTGAGGATGAAGATGTACGGGAGCCGGATTCCGAGATCAGACGAATCAAGAGATTTGATATCAAACCGATGTTTCCGGAGGATGCAGTGCTGGAGATGGAACTGCTGGGACATGACTTTTTCGTATTTCAGAATGCTGAGGAACACTGCAGCGTTAATGTGATTTATAAAAGGAAAAACGGCGGTTACGGACTGATTCAGCCGACGCAGGACTGATCCTGCTGCCGGCTCGGACGTGAAATTTAAACGAGTTAAAAAGGTTTCCATACAAAAATAAACAGAATGGAAAAGGAACATAAACCGGTATGGGACAAACGTGTGAAAGCTTTTAAAATCAGGGGCTTACAGGGAGAAATATAAAAAATGAAATTAGGAATTGCGGGACTTCCGAATGTTGGGAAAAGTACATTGTTTAATTCACTGACGAACGCGGGCGCGGAGTCGGCGAACTATCCGTTCTGTACGATTGATCCGAATGTGGGTGTTGTGGCGGTGCCGGATGAGCGGATCCGGCTTTTGGGGGATATGTATCACTCAAAAAAAGTAACGCCCGCCGTGATTGAATTTGTCGATATCGCCGGGCTGGTGAAGGGCGCCAGCAAGGGTGAGGGACTGGGCAACCAGTTTCTCGCGAATATCCGCGAAGTTGACGCCATTGTGCATGTTGTTCGCTGTTTTGATGATGAGAATGTCGTGCATGTAGATGGCAGCGTGGATCCGGCGAGAGATATAGAGACGATCAATCTGGAATTGATTTTCTCGGATATCGAGATTCTGGAGCGCCGTCTCGCGAAGCTGTCCCGCACGGCGCGCATGGATAAAAAAGCGGCAAAGGAGGAGGCTCTTGTCAGGAGGATTGTGAGCCATCTGGAGGAGGGAAATCCCGCCAGGACATTTGAGACCGGCGATGATGACGATGACCGGTTCTGGTTTGCCTCCTGCAATCTCCTGACTGCGAAGCCGGTGATCTACGCCGCGAATGTCTCCGAGGCGGATCTGGCGGACGACGGTGCGTCCAGCACGTATGTACAGTCTGTCCGCGAAGCGGCGGCGAAGGAGGGCAGCGGGGTATTCGTCCTCAGTGCCGGCATCGAAGCGGAGATGGCGGAGCTGGATGATGAGGAACGGGAGATGTTTCTCGAAGAACTCGGCGTTAAGAAGTCCGGCCTTGAGAAGCTGATTCAGGCCAGCTACAGCCTGCTCGGGCTGATGAGTTTCCTCACGGCGGGCGAGGATGAGACCCGCGCATGGACGATCCGGAAGGGTACGAAAGCGCCGCAGGCGGCCGGGAAGATCCATACCGATTTTGAACGGGGATTTATTCGCGCGGAGGTGGTCAATTATAAAGATCTTCTGGAGTGCGGTTCTCTTGCCGCTGCCAGGGAAAAGGGTCTGGTAGGTCTGGAGGGCAGGGATTATGTGGTGCAGGACGGCGATGTGGTGCTGTTCCGCTTTAATGTGTAACACCAGGGTCTGAAAATCAGAAATCGAATGCCTGCATTCGTATTTCTGACTTTTAGACCCGCCGAAACATGAGCAAGCAGCCCGATAGGGCGGATTACGAATGTTTCAGGATTGAGGGAGTACGCAGAGCTGCAATCCGTGCTGTTACACAACGCAGAGGGACGCATATAATACGAAAAAAGGTATTTTATGCGTTTTTCTGAGTTTACAAAAAAAGAGGTTGTCAATATATCCGATGGGAAATGCCTGGGCTGTGTCAGCGACCTGCTTTTTGACGAGTGCCAGGGGCGGATTCAGGCCATGGTCATCAGGGGACCGGCCAGATGGTTTCACTGCATCGGAATCGACAGTGAATATATTGTGAACTGGGACAGAATTGTCCGCATCGGCCCGGATGTTATACTGGTCGAGGTATGCGCCGAGCAGGTTCTGAGGAAGTTATAGGACGGCGTTCTTCGCATGTTCCGGATGTGTACGGATATATGAATCAGGCTGATAAGAAAGAGGATAGATTATGAAATGTCCATATTGCGGCAGTGACAATACGCGCGTGATCGATTCGCGCCCGGCGGACGAGAATGCGGCGATTCGCCGCCGACGGCACTGCGACGACTGCGAAAAGCGGTTTACTACATTTGAGAAGGTGGAGACAATCCCGCTGATGATCATCAAAAAGGATAATACCAGAGAACGCTATGACCGTTCGAAGATAGAGGCGGGCGTGCTGCGCGCCTGCCATAAACGGCCGGTTTCCGCGGAACAGATTAAAAAGCTGGTAGATGAGGTGGAGACTGATATCTACAGCCGGGCGGACCGGGAAATCAACAGCAGTGTGATCGGGGAACTCGTCATGGATAAGCTGAAGGATCTGGAGGCGGTTGCCTATGTACGTTTTGCGTCCGTTTACCGGGAATTCAAGGATGTAAACACATTTGTGAACGAGCTTAAAAAAATGCTGGACAGCGAGGAGTAATGAAATTTCACGGACAATGATGTGTATGATACAAGGGACAAAAGGTCAGAAATCGGATGCTCGCATCCGTATTTCTGACATTGGGGACCGCAAAAACATGAGGAAGCAGCAAATTTGACCGTTTTTTGGTCAAATTTAGCGGATTCCGAATGTTTTTAGGATTGTGGAATAAGTGAGATAAGAAATCTCTGATTTCTGTTATCGAACTTATGCAGAGCTG
>JAJBVI010000062.1 GCA_020859905.1 Lachnospiraceae bacterium
TTATCTCATGGATTCCGAAAGCTGTAAAACCGCCGGGTTATTCATCGCTTACCAACAATCGCCATTCAGCCGGTCACCAACGCAAGAATTCGAATATACGACGGTACCGTTCTCCTGGAGGAGGTCCGGACAGACAGCTCCGGCCAGAGCGAGACTCTTTCCCTGCAGACGCCGCCCCCGGAGTATTCCATGGAACCGGGGCAGCCGCAGCCGTACGCCCAGTATACGATCCGCGTGGAGGCGGAGGGTTACCGTCCGGTGGAGGTTGCGGATGTTGAAGTTTTTCCGGATGAGCTCGCCATCCAGCCGGTTGTGATGCAGCCGCTCGAAGTGTCGGACGGGGAGGGGGAAGAAAACATCGTCGTTCCGCCCAACACGCTTTGGGGAGATTTTCCGCCGAAGATCGCGGAGGATGAGTTCAAACCGATCAGTGAGAGCGGGGAGATTGTCCTGAGCCGGGTGGTGATACCGGAGTATATCGTGGTGCACGACGGTTCGCCGTCGGATTCCTCGGCGAAGGACTACTATGTGCGCTATAAGGATTATATTAAAAATGTGGCCTCCGGCGAGATTTATTCCACCTGGCCGGACGCGACGCTTAGGGCAAACATTCTGGCGATCCAGTCTTTTACCTTAAACAGGGTATACACCGAGTGGTACAGGGGAAAGGGATACGATTTTACGGTGACGAGCTCCACGGCTTACGACCAGAAATGGTCCTACGGGCGGACGATTTATTCTTCCATTTCTCAGATTGTGGATGAGATGTTTGTCAATTATCTGTCGCGGCCGAATGTGGTGCAGCCGATCCTGGCGTAGTACTGTGACGGCCAGCAGGTTTCCTGCCCGAACTGGCTGTCTCAGTGGGGATCTAAATATCTCGGGGATCAGGGATATTCCGCGATTCAGATCCTGCGCTATTATTATGGGAGCAGCATGTATATCAATACGGCGGAGGAGATTTCCGGGATTCCTTCCTCCTGGCCGGGCACGGACTTAAACGTCGGCTCCACTGGAAGCAAAGTCCGTCAGATGCAGGAACAGCTGGCCGCGATCTCCCGCTCCTACCCGGCGATTCCGACGGTCGCGGCGGACGGTATTTTCGGAGAGCGGACGCGGGAGGCGGTGCAGGCGTTTCAGAGAATTTTTGACCTGCCCGCAAACGGCGTGGTGGATTTTCCGACCTGGTACAAAATATCGCAGATCTATGTGGGCGTGTCGCGGATTGGAGAGCTGAGCTGAGCGGGTGTGTGTCATCCGGAAAAATGTTAAGGAAAATGAAACGGGAGTGTTGATAAACAGATTTATTTGTGTTAAATTGTAATCTGACTTTGAAACAGGACGATACCGGGACCGTAAGATTATCCATAGAGTGATGATGAGCTGATTTATGTGATTCATGATTTTCACATAAACGACGGGTATCATACGATAAATCGAAAGGGGAACGAGCAGATGTGTGGAATTGTCGGATATGTCGGAGATAAACAGGCGGCGCCGATTCTGCTGGACGGTCTGTCCAGACTGGAATACCGCGGCTATGATTCGGCGGGGCTTGCGGTTCGCGACGGGGAGCGGGAGATTGAAGTCGTTAAGGCAAAGGGACGATTGAGGAAGCTTGCGGAGAAGATGGATGAAGGGAACGCCATGATCGGCTGCTGCGGGATCGGTCATACGCGCTGGGCGACCCACGGAGAACCGTCAGAGGTCAATGCCCATCCGCACAGCAGTGAGAGACAGGTTGCGGACGCGCCGGGAGTGGCCGGCGTTCATAACGGTATTATCGAAAATTATCAGGAGCTGAGGGATAAGCTGCTCCGCAAGGGATATACGTTCTACTCCCAGACGGACACCGAGGTTGTGGTGAAACTGGTGGATTATTATTACCACAAATATCAGGTGGGACCGATCGACGCGCTCGCCAAGACGATGGTCCGTGTGCGCGGTTCCTATGCGCTGGCCGTGATGTTCCGCGATTATCCCGGCGAGATCTGGGTGGCGCGCAAGGACAGCCCGATGATTCTCGGTGTGAAGGACGGAGAATCCTATGTCGCTTCCGATGTGCCGGCTATTTTAAATTATGTGAGAAATGTCTATTACATCGGCAATCTGGAGATGGCCTGTCTGACGGCCGGGGATGTCCGTTTTTATAATCTTGACGGAGATGAGATCCGGAAAGAGCTTACAGAGATTAAATGGGATGCCCAGGCTGCGGAGAAGGGCGGCTACGAACACTTTATGATGAAGGAGATTCATGAGCAGCCGAAGGTGGTTTCCGACACGATCCGCGCAGGTGTGAAGGATATGGAGGGAACACCCCGCATCGATCTGTCTGAGGTCGGATTTACGGACGAAGTGATCCGGGGAATCTCTCAGATCTGCATCGTGGCGTGCGGATCAGCCTGGCATGTCGGGATGGCGGCGCAGTATATTTTTGAAGATCTCGCGCGGATTCCGGTCCGTGTGGAACTGGCTTCGGAGTTTCGCTACCGAAACCCGCTGCTGGATCCGAACGGGCTGGTCATTGTCATTTCCCAGTCCGGCGAGACGGCGGATTCTCTTGCCGCCCTGCGTGAGGTGAAGGAGAACGGTATCCGGACTCTGGCGGTCGTGAATGTGGTCGGCTCTTCTATCGCACGGGAGGCGGATCACGTATTTTACACGCTTGCCGGTCCGGAGATAGCGGTTGCCACGACGAAAGCTTACAGCGCACAACTGATAGCCTCCTACCTGCTGGCCATGGATTTCGGCCGGGTACGGGAGGTGCTGGAGGAGGCACAGTATACACAGCTCCTCACGGAGATGATGACTCTTCCGGATAAGATCAGCCAGATTCTGACAGAGAAGGAACGAATGCAGTGGTTTGCGTCCAAGTTTGCGAATGCGCATGATATTTTCTTTATCGGGCGGGGGCTTGATTACGCGGTCAGCCTCGAGGGCAGCCTGAAGATGAAGGAGATCTCTTATATTCATTCGGAGGCTTATGCGGCCGGAGAACTGAAGCACGGCACGATCAGCCTGATCGAGGATAATCTTCTGGTCATCGGCGTGCTCACACAGGATGAACTTTATGAAAAAACGGTCAGCAACATGGTGGAATGTAAAGCCAGGGGCGCCTATCTGATGGGCCTGACCAGCTACGGTCATTATGTGATCGAGGATACGGCGGATTTTACGGTATACATCCCGAAGACGGATCCGCACTTTGCGGCCAGCCTGGCGGTGATTCCGCTGCAGCTGCTCGGCTATTATACGAGTCTGGCGCGCGGTCTGGATGTGGATAAACCGAGGAACCTTGCGAAATCAGTGACGGTGGAGTAACTGAAAACAGCTGCCGGACACTCCCATCTGTCTGTTAACGGCACTTTCATATCTGCCGCCGCACTGCGTCAGCAGAGCATGTACGTTTACTATAGAGGAGAACAAATGGAACCTGTAAAGAACATCATGGATTACGACACCGTCTCTTTAGACGATAAGAACAGCGCGGTCGTGATCATCGACCAGACAAAATTACCCGCAAGGACGGAGATTATTTCTTTAAAGACAGCGCAGGAGATCCGGGACGCGATTTATCTGCTCAAAGTCCGCGGCGCACCGGCGATCGGCGTGGCGGCAGCCTACGGCATCTATGTCCTGTCGAAGGGAATCGAGACGGATGACTATGATGCCTTCTGTGCGGAATTCAGAAAACAGAAGGATTACCTCAATGCCGCCCGCCCGACTGCGGTGAACCTGTCCTGGGCGCTGAACCGGATGGAGCAGGTGGTTCTGGGGAACCGGGGCAGATCTGTGGCGGAGATCAGACAGCTCCTGAAGGAGGAATCTATCGAGATTCAGGAGGAGGATATCCGCGTGTGCCGGGCGATCGGGGAATATGGTCTGACGCTCCTCAAGCCGGGCGACGGCATCCTTACCCACTGCAATGCCGGGAAGCTTGCGACCAGCAAGTACGGGACCGCCACGGCCCCGATCTATCTGGGGCAGGAGCGGGGATACAATTTCCGCGTCTTTGCGGATGAAACCCGGCCGCTTCTGCAGGGTGCGCGGCTGACCGCCTTTGAATTGCAGTCGTCCGGTGTGGATGTGACGCTGATCTGTGACAACATGTCGGCGACTGTGATGCGCAATAACTGGGTGGACGCGATCTTCGTCGGCTGCGACCGCGTGGCGGCGAACGGCGATACGGCGAACAAGATCGGCACATCCGTGGCTGCGGCCGTCGCAAAGCTTTACCATGTGCCGGTCTATATCGCGGCGCCCACCTCGACGATCGACCTGAATACGCCGACCGGCAGCGAGATCCGGATCGAGCAGCGCAGACCGGAGGAGGTGACCGAAATGTGGTACCGGGAACGCATGGCTCCGGAGGGCGTGAAGGTATTCAATCCCGCCTTTGATGTGACGGATCACGAGCTGATCGCGGGTATTGTGACAGAGTACGGCATTGCGCGGGCACCGTATACAGAGTCTCTGAAGGAAATCTTTGCGAAGAAAAATGCCGCGCTTAAAAATGAGAACAAATGAGAACAATACATTCAGAAATTGATTATCAGGAGGAAAATGAGATGGCGAGTAGCTGTGACGGATGTGCGAGCGCAGGGAACTGTTCCGCACAGGAAAACGGCGGCTGTGATGAGCAGCAGAGTCTGCTGGAGGATCTGAACGAATATTCATCGGTGAAAAAGGTGATCGGCGTTGTCAGTGGGAAAGGCGGTGTGGGAAAATCCTTCGTGACTGCGTCCCTGGCGTCGGCGATGAAGAAAAAAGGTTATGCCGTGGGCATTCTGGATGCGGATATTACCGGGCCGTCCATTCCGAAGATGTACGGTATCCACGGGCCGGCGACGGGAAGCGAGCTGGGCATTGAGCCGATCGAGTCCCCGGACGGCATCAGGATCATGTCGGTCAATCTGCTGATGGAGGACGAGGAGGCGCCGGTTGTCTGGAGAGGTCCGGTCATCGCCGGGACCGTGAAACAGTTCTGGTCTGAAGTATTCTGGGGCGATCTGGATTACCTGTTTGTGGACATGCCTCCGGGAACCGGGGATGTGCCCCTGACCGTATTTCAGTCTCTTCCGGTGGACGGCATCATTGTCGTGACATCTCCCCAGGAGCTGGTACAGATGATCGTGAAAAAGGCGTATAACATGGCAGGCATGATGGATATCCCCGTTCTCGGCATTATAGAGAATTACAGCTATCTCGTCTGTCCGGACTGCGGCAAAGAAATCCGCCTGTTCGGCGAGAGCCACATTGACGAGGCGGCGGCGCAGATGGGTCTGGAGGTTCTCGGCCGGATGCCGCTGGATCCCGCATACGCGGAGCTTGCGGACGCGGGCCTGTTCCACAAGGCGGACAATATCTATCTGGATAAGGCGACGGAGCTTCTTGCCGGTCTGTAGGCGCTGCGGACGGGCGTACGTACATTGTCCGTGAGAAGGCGCTGCGGACGTGCATACGCACAGTGTCTGCGGGAAGACGCTGCGGACGGGCATATGCCTATGCCCGTAGGCGAACAGAGGAAAAATCATAATTTTATGCCGCCGGTTCGGAACCGGCGGAGCGGAGATTTGTATGGGTACATGGGAATCAAACATTCGGCGCGTGACCCCGTATACACCGGGCGAACAGCCGAATAAGCCCGGAATGATAAAATTAAATACCAATGAAAATCCCTATCCCCCCGCTCCCGGCGTGGAGCGGGCGCTGCGGGAGACGGACGTGAACCGGCTGCGTTTATACCCGGATCCGACCGCGTCAGAACTGGTAAAGGCGATCGCACAGAACAAGGGACTTTCCGGGGATCAGGTGTTTGTCGGCGTGGGATCCGACGACGTACTGGCGATGTGTTTTCTGACTTTTTTCAACAGCGGGAAACCGATCCTGTTTCCGGATATTACATATTCTTTTTATGATGTGTGGGCGGATGTCTTCCGCATCCCATTTGAGACGCCGGCGCTGGATGCGGATTTCAACCTTGTTCCCGGGGATTATTACAGGGAGAACGGAGGTATCATTTTCCCGAACCCGAACGCCCCTACGGGTGTGGAGTGCCCGCAGGATGTGATCGAGGATATTCTGCGGCACAATCCGGAGGTGATCGTGATCGTGGACGAAGCCTATGTGGATTTCGGCGCCGTCTCGGCGCTGCCGCTGCTGGAAAAATATGAGAATCTGATCGTGGTTCAGACTTTTTCCAAATCCCGGTCGCTGGCAGGGCTTCGCATCGGCTATGCCATGGCGAACCCGGAGTTGATCCGGTGTCTGAACGACGTGAAATATTCATTTAATTCCTATACGATGGATCAGACCGCGCTGGAGCTGGGCGCTGCGTCTATCCGGGATACTTCCTATTTTAATGAAACCATTCGGAAGATTGCAGCGACCAGGGAGCGCACGAAGAAGCGTCTGAGGGAACTCGGTTTTTCATTTCGGGATTCCAAAAGCAATTTTATTTTTGCGACTCATGAGAACTGCCCGGCGAAGGAGCTGTTTGACGCACTGCGCGAGCGGGATATTTACGTGAGATATTTTCCGAAGCCGCGCATCGATCAGTATCTGCGCATCACGATCGGAACAGATGAGGAGATGGATGTCTTTCTGAGTTTTCTGGAGAACTATCTGAATAACAGATGTCACTGTTCACAGCGCATTGATATCTGAAATTAAGCGAGAGGAATAATCATTATGCAAAGTCTTGTGAACTGGTTTGTCAACAGCCCGCTGGGCGAACATGTATCCCGCGAGGTTGTTGTATTCGTCATTTCCCTGTTTCCCATACTGGAACTGCGGGGCGGCATCCTGGCGGCGAGCCTGCTGGATGTCACGATGTGGAAGGGGATCCTGATCAGCGCGGTTGGAAACTTCATCCCGATCCCGTTTATCCTCATTTTTATTAAGAAGATATTCGCGGCGCTGCGGCGCACGAAGCGGTTTAGCCCTCTTGTGGAAAAGCTGGAAAACCGGGCAATGAACCGAAAAGGGCAGATTGAGAGATATAAATTTATCGGACTTCTGTTTTTTGTCGGCATTCCGCTTCCGATGACCGGAGCCTGGACGGGGTCGCTGGTGGCGGCGCTGCTGGATATGGATGTGAAAAAAGCGATCCTGGCGGAATTATGCGGGATTGCGATGGCCGCGGTGATCATGACAATCATTTCATACGGTATTATCGGAAACATCATCCGATAGCGGGCCGCGGGGGACTTATACATCATCCGGTAG
>JAJBVI010000138.1 GCA_020859905.1 Lachnospiraceae bacterium
CACACGGGTGATTGATTATGAACAGGCGGAGTGTCTAGGTATATGACGCAGAAAAAGTGACGGAGAAGTGCTATAATAGTCTCAGGGAATCGGCAGGAAGATGTTTAAGAGGAAAATTTATGGATTTTGAACGTTTGATAGAGAAAAGAAATACAGGATTTGCGAAAGAAATCGGTTTAAAGATTACGGAGATCCGCGAAGGTTTTGCGAAGGGCGAACTGCTGCTGCAGCCGATGCACGGCAATCCGATCGGATCGATTCACGGCGGACTGATTTATACGATTGCCGATACAGTAGGCGGCACGGCGGCCACCAGCCGGGGCAGGTTTGTGACGACCGTGTCAGGAAATATTAATTATCTGCGCCCCGCGCTGGATTGTAAAAAGCTGATCGGAGAGAGCAGTGAGATCAAAGTCGGGAAGAATATGTGCGTCTATGATGTGCTGATCACGAATGAGACAGGGAAAGAGATCGCCAGGGCGACGATGACATATTATTACCTGCAGAATATGCCTTTCGTGGAAGAAACATTCCCGGAGGATTGACAGCTGTTTCCCGCAGAAAATAATATGAACTCGTAAGATTCCCTTTGACCGCGGTCTTATATTGTAATAAAATATAATCCATAGCGGCGAAGGTAAAGAATACATTTTGCCATTGTGCAGATATAGCATGTGCTTTGTAATTATGGCGTACTTTTGAAAGCCTCGAACAGTAATGAAAGTTCGAGAAAAAAGAAATGAGGGAATTCTATGTATTGTATCAGAAATGTAACGAACGATTTAATCTGGGTGGGAGGAGACGACCGGAGGCTCGCCATGTTCGAGGGCGTCTATTCAGTCCCGGACGGTGTTTCCTACAACTCATATCTTCTTCTTGATGAGAAAACAGTCCTGTTTGATACAGTGGATAAGGCTGTGGATACCGTGTTTTTTGAGAATGTAACGCACGCCCTGGACGGGCGGAAGCTGGATTATCTGGTGGTTCACCATATGGAACCGGATCACTCCGCTGCGCTGGGCGGGATTTTGCTGCGTTATCCCGATGTGACGGTCGTCTGCAATAAGAAGACGGAGAGTATGATGTATCAGTTTTTCGGCACAGATTTTCAGATGAATGTCCGGATTGTGAAGGAGGGGGATATTCTGGAAACGGGCGCTCATAAGCTGACGTTTCTGATGGCGCCGATGGTACACTGGCCTGAGGTCATGGTGACTTATGATACTGCGGATCAGATCCTGTTTTCCGCTGACGCGTTCGGTACCTTCGGGGCGCTGAACGGTGCGCTGTTTGCGGATGAGGTGGATTTCTTTGCCGATTATCTGAAAGAAGCGCGCAGATATTATACGAATATCGTCGGGAAATACGGTGCACAGGTGCAGGCGCTTCTGAAAAAGGCGGCTTCTGTTGAGATCCGCATGATCTGCCCGCTGCACGGCTTTGTATGGCGCAGGGAGATCGGCACCTACGTGGAGAAATATCAGCAGTGGAGCCGCTATGAGCCGGAGATCGGCGGCGTGATGATCGCCTACGCATCCGTGTACGGGAATACGGAGAACGCGGCGAATATCCTGGCGTGCAGGCTTCGCGACAGGGGGATCCGGACGGCCGTCTTTGACGTGTCGGTGACCGCTTCCTCAGAGATTGTCGCGGCGGCGTTTGAGTACAGCCATCTGGTGTTTGCGTCCACCACATACAACGCGGGGATTTTCATCACGATGGACGAACTGCTGTGCGATCTGGCTTCACACAACCTGCAGAAGCGCACGGTGGCTTTTATCGAGAACGGCACCTGGGCGGCGGCCAGCGGAAAGCAGATGCGGGAAATCATCGGCGGTCTGAAGGATATGACTGTGCTCGAGGAGAGCGTCACCTTAAAATCCGCGCTGCGCAAAGATCAGATGGAGGAGATGGAACGGCTGGCTGACGCGATCGCGGATTCCGTGCAGGCATAGTTCGGTCTGCCTGTTTCTGCATTGTTTTTAATAATTGTAAAAACCAGGAAAATCGAGTATACTCTTCGTAGTGGTATTGCGTCGTGCGGAGATGAAGATGGACTGTCTGCGTACGCAGTCAGCCGTCTTTTTTCTGCGGGCGCACGGGTATGTATTTCGGGAAAGAGGGTATATTGCGGAACATGTTTGAGGAAATTATAAAGAGAACCGGTATAGGCGCTGTCCGTGAGCGCGGGAAGAACACGGAAAAGGAGACGAGGGCGAGGGAGCCGAAAAACGAGGGGGAGATATCGGCAAAGGATAAGAATAAGGAACGCCCCTGCCCGAAATACGGAGCGCCCCTTCTGGGGCGCGTCGTCAAGGCGAATTATTATGTCTGCCCGGTGTGCGGCGGCTATTACCGTGTACACGCCTACCGCAGGATCGAGATGATCCTCGACGAGGGCACCTTTGAGGAGTGGAATAAGGAGATGCCGATCGTGGATCCGCTTCATTTCCCGGATTACGAACACAAGGTTGAGGAGACGCAGCAGAAAACGAATCTGAATGAGGCTGTCGTCACCGGGCGCGGGCAGATTTACGGGTATGATACTGTGATCGCGGTCTGTGACAACCGCTATCTGATGAGCAGTATGGGACATAATATGGGTGAGAAGATCGCCCTTTCTGTCGAACGAGCGACTGCGGAGCGGCTGCCGGTGATCATCTATGCCGCCTCCGGCGGCGCGAGGATGCAGGAGGGCATGATCTCCCTGATGCAGATGGCGAAGACATCGGCGGCATTGAAACGCCACGCGAAGGCGGGTCTTCTCTTTGTCAGCTTCCTGACGGAGCCGACGACGGGGGGTGTGACGGCCAGCTTTGCCATGCTCGGCGATATCATTCTGGCTGAGCCGGGTGCGCTGATCGGCTTCGCGGGACCGAGATTGATCGAGCAGACGATCAACCAGAAACTGCCGGAGGGCTTTCAACGCGCGGAGTTTCAGCTGGAGCACGGCTTTGTGGATCAGATCGTGGAGCGGAGAGACCAGAAGGAGGTTCTCGGCACGATTCTGAAGATCCACAGCGGCGAGAACAGCTGGCAGCAGTGGACGCAGAAGGGCGGCGAGAAGCCTGACCGGGTCAATCTTTTTGCGGAAGCCGCATCAGCGCTGTCGTCCGACCCGGAGGCTCTTCCGCCGAAGAGCCGGCGCGCACCCTATTCCGGGACGATGCGCCAGGTTACGCTGGATAAGATTGACCGGCGGCATCAGGAGCCGTGGGATGTGGTGCGCCAGTCCAGAAAGAGCGGGCGCCCGACCTCCATGGATTACATCGAGACCCTGTTTGAAAATTTTCAGGAGTTTCACGGCGACCGTTATTTCGGTGACGACGGCGCGATTGTCGGCGGCATCGCCTTTTTCGGGGGCATGCCGGTGACCGTGATCGGTCAGGAGCGGGGACGCGACTCCCGGGACAGTGTGAACCGCAAGTTCGGCATGCCGTCTCCGGAGGGTTACCGCAAGGCGCTGCGCCTGATGAAACAGGCGGAGAAGTTTAACCGGCCAATCATTTGTTTCGTCGACACGCCGGGTGCTTATCCGGGCATGGAAGCCGAGGAGCGCGGGCAGGGCGAAGCCATAGCGAAGAATCTGTTCGACATGTCGGATCTGCGGGTTCCGGTTCTGAGCATTATCGTCGGCCAGGGCGGCAGCGGCGGTGCGCTGGCGCTGGCAGTGTCCAACGAAGTGTGGATGATGGAGAACGCGACCTACTCCATCCTCTCGCCGGAGGGATTTGCCTCTATCCTCTGGAAGGATGCGAAAAAAGCGGATGAGGCGGCAAAGGTCATGAAGATCACGGCAGAGGATCTGTACAGGCTCGGCACGATCGAGCGGATCATCTGCGAGGATAAACCGGCGACTGCTGAGAACCTGCTGCAGATCAGCGAGATCATAGACCGGCATATGCGGAACTTTTTCGCAGCCTGCGCCGAAAAAACGCCGGAGGAACTGGTGAGCCAGAGGTATGAACGCTTCCGGAACTGCTGAGGCGGAAATTCATAATGCGGATGTTTTATCCCCCTGACAGAAAGGGCAGGACCGATTCTGTATGGGGGATTTTATTATGCACAGGGGCGCGTAAAGAAATTTTTGAACAGTTCCTTCGCAGATTGCGCTGCAGCGTCCCGTGCGGCGTGTATAAGGCAAAAGACGCCACAATAAAAGAATAGATGAGTTATAGATATGGAAAAGAAAAATCTTGCATTGACAATTATGGAGCCGGGACGGATGGCGCTTGTCCCGCAGGAAATCCCGGTTCCGAAGGAGGATGAAGTCCTCATAGAGGTGCACTATGTAGCCGTCTGCGGTTCCGACGTCAAACTGTACGCCGGAACCTACACGGCGCCGCACAGTTATCCCGTCGTCATGGGTCACGAGTGGCTGGGAACCATCCGGGAAAAGGGCAGCGACGTGACTTTGCCGACCGGATTGACGGTGGTGGGCGACTGCTCACTGTACTGCGGCGACTGTTATTACTGCAGGGTAAACAAAAACCACTGTGAGACGATTGAGAAAAAAGGCATCACGGTGGACGGAGGCGCTGCGAACTATATCGTGGTGAAAGAAAGGCATGTCAATGTCTGCCCTTCGTCGGATCATCCCATGCTGCTGACGCTGACGGAACCCATGTCGGTCGCGGTGAACGGGATACGGAACAGGGTTCCCGATGATGTCCTGAAGAGAACGCGGCGGGCACTGATCCTGGGTTGCGGCGGTATCGGCCTGATGTCTCTGTTCACGCTTCTGGACGCGGGTATTCCGGAAATCGTGATGGTCGACATTCTGGCTGATAAGGTAAAACGCGTGCAGGGATTCGGATTCCCGCAGGTGCGGGCGGAGTGCTGCAGCACGCGGGAGATCAGCGGGGAGCGGATCGGGACATTTGACCTGATCGTGGAGGCGACCGGGCACAGCGAGAGCCTGCAGCAGTCGCTCACGGTGATTAACCCGTGCGGCCATCTCGTCTGCCTGGGTCACCAGGCACCGATGGAGTTTGATTTCGGCACGGTGATAAGGAAATCCCTCACGATTCACGCCAGCAACGGAAGCACCGGCGGATTTCCGAAGGCCATGGAACAGATCCTGACCTACAGCCCCTATGTGGAGCAGATGATCATGGAGGTGGTGCCGCTCTCGGAGTGCGAGCATCTCTTTGAACGGAAGGAACTGTTCACATCCGCGATCAAGGTGCTGATCGATATGACAAAATAGAGCGCGGTTTATAAAAATTGCCTGTATTGGTATATATATCCTCTTTAGAAGGAGCAGTTCCATCGGGTTTACAGACGGATGGGGCTGTCGAACAGATTAAAGATCGGCAGTACATGCTGCGTTTTATGGGAAAACCCGGACAAAAGCCGGAATATACAGGGCGCGTCCTCGCAGCGGGCATTGCTTATTACAGAAAAGATACGGCAAAGCGGCATGAGTGCAGGGTGGAAGTGCTGAGAGATAAACTATAAGCAGTTCAGATGATCTGATTATCCCGCTCCTTCAGCGCGTAAGCGATATTGATCGCGTGGTCGGAGCACCGCTCCAGATCCGTAACGATATCAGAGAAAACAACACCGCTCATGGGGTCGCACTCTGAGCGCATCAGCCTGTCCACATGGTTGTCGATGAGAATCTTCTGCAGGTCGTCTACGCGGGACTCCAGATCCTCCAGATGGTCGATCTGTATGTAGCTCTCCGAACAGAAGATATCCAGAGAGAGATTGACGGCCTCCATGGTCTTATCGGTCATCTCCCTTAATTCAGACAGCGCTTCATCGGAGAGCACGGTCTTATGGGCGTGCAGATGTTCAGAATATTCTACGATGTTCGTAGCATGGTCGGAGAGCCGTTCGATGTCCGTGGTGGCGATCGTCATCATGGACATACGCCGCATATGATTTTTCGACAGATCGAACCGGCGCAGCGCGACCATCCGGTCTGTGATAGCCTGATTCAGAATCTCCACCATGTCCTCCTTTTCCCGTACAAGTGCGGCTGTTTCTTCATTATAATTAAAGAAGCAGTCGATCGAGTCCTGAAGGTTCGCCGCCGCGATCCGGCCCATGCGCGTGATCTCAAGCTGCGCCTGGTGCAGCACGACGATGGTAGGGATCTTGTTGGTCTCTGTCATATATACCAGGGAACGCGCTTCCTCGGCGCGGGTCTCCTCCGGTTTCATCGGGATCACCTTGTAGGTCAGTGCGATGATCTGCTTCGTGAAGAAGATCTCAATGACCACGGCGATGATGGCGAAGATCGTATGTGTGTTCGCGATCTGCCGGCCGATGTCATTCGGGGACAGCGACTGGATCCATGTCAGGATGCCGGGGAACACATGGATAAGTACAATGATAATGCCCGCGCGGATCAGGTTGAACAGCAGGTTCAGGATCGCGGAGCGCTTGCCGTTCCGGTTGGCGGTGAGGCTGGCCAGAAGGTTCGGCGTGACGCTGCCGATGGCGGCGCCGATGACCAGGTAGACGGCCATCTCGTAGCTTAAGAGACCCTGGATGGCGAACGCCTGAAAGATGACGGTCGCGGAGGAGGAACTCTGCAGCAGCGCGGTAAAGGCGACGCCGAATACAAGCGCCAGCGCGGGATTGCTCAGGGCTGTGAGAAAATCAACGAACGCCGGCGTCTCGGAGAGCGGCGCGATGGCTTCCTTCATGATGGCGATACCCTGAAACAGCATGCCGAAGCCCATGATGATGGAGCCGATGTGCTTGCGGATCCGCTTCCTCATAAACAGGTACATCGCCGCGCCGACAAACAGCAGCAGCGGCGTGACCGCACTGATATTGAACGCCGTGATCTGCGCCGTGATCGTGGTGCCGATGTTGGCGCCCATGATCACGCCGATGGCCTGGGACAGGCTCATCATCCCGGAGTTTACAAAACCGATGACCATGACGTCTGTGGCGGAAGAACTCTGGATCAGCATGGTCATGCCGAGTCCGACGAAGACGGCGATAAATTTATTCTTCGTGGCATGCTCCAGGATGGTCTGGAGATTGTCGCCGCAGGCATTCCGTAAGCCTGTGGACATGATGGTCATGCCGAACAAAAACAGTCCGATGCCTCCGAGTAATGCAAAAAGGCCAGTGATAATCATGGTTGGTATCCTCCGTCTGTAATCGGGTCGAAAAATGCACACCGAACCCATTTTAACAGGATTTTCTCTGTTTGTCTTGTCTTT
>JAJBVI010000058.1 GCA_020859905.1 Lachnospiraceae bacterium
TGTCAGAAATACGGATGCGAGCATCCGATTTCTGACCTTTTGTCCCTTGTATCATGTAATGAAAAGAAAGAAAAAGCACCGGCGCAAGGCCGGTGCTTTTCTCTCATATAAACTCTGATCTATGTATCTACTCCGCACAAAGAAGAAAGTTCGCCATGGCCTCTGCCGCCATGTCTTCGTCCTCGCCGCTGGTCTCAATGCTGACATTCTTGCCGCCGGTCGGCGCGAAAGCCATAATCCCCATAATGCTCTTCGCATTCACACGGTGCTTATCATCCGCGAGCATGATCGTACTGGAAAACTGACATGCAACGCGAACCAGCTCCGCAATCGGGTTATCGTACCTGTCTGCGAGATCCTCAATCTGGACTTCCTGTTTACTCATAGTTCCTACCCTCCGTACTCCGTCTGAACATGTATTTATTTTAGTGCAATTCCGATTGTTTTACAAGCATATTTTTACAAATCGTCATTTTATCAAAATGAATAATTGTTTATAAAGCAGAGTTATATATATTGAACAGTCAGGAACTATTTTTATCACAGGAGCTTCGGATACGCCGCATCAGCAGACACCCTGGGCGAGCATCGCGTCCGCCACCTTCTCGAAGCCGGCGATGTTGGCGCCTGCCACGTAGTCGCCCTCTTTGTCATAGCGCTTTGCCGCATCGTCGATATGGTGGTAGATGTCCACCATGATCCGCTTCAGCTGCGCGTCCACTTCCTCGAAGGTCCAGCTTAAGTGCTCACTGTTCTGGGACATCTCGAGCGCGGATGTCGCAACGCCGCCCGCGTTCGCCGCTTTGCCGGGGATAAAGAGTACGCCGTTGTCCTGCAGGTATCTGGTCGCCTCCAGAGTGGTCGGCATATTCGCGCCCTCGCACACGGCGGTCACACCGTTCGCCGCCAGGGTCTTCGCATCCTCTATCTGAAGCTCGTTCTGTGTCGCGCACGGCAGGGCGATATCACATTTCACCGACCACACGCCGCGGCCCTCATGATACTCCGCACCCGGTCTGGCTGCCGCATAGTCGGTCAGGCGGGCGCGTTTTACTTCCTTAACTTCTTTCAGCAGCTCCACGTCTATGCCTTCCGGATCATAAATCCATCCGGTCGAATCCGAGCAGGTAACTACCTTCGCGCCAAGCTGATGCGCTTTCTGGATCGCATAGATTGCGACATTGCCGGAACCTGAAACAGCGCAGATCTTGCCGGCCATATCCTGACCGTGGCATTTGATCATTTCCTCTGTGATGTACAGCAGACCGTATCCGGTCGCCTCCGTGCGGGCCAATGAACCGCCGAAGGAAAGACCCTTGCCGGTCAGGACACCCTCATAGGTCGTCTTGATTCTCTTATACTGGCCGAACATATAGCCGATCTCTCTGGCGCCGGTGCCGATATCGCCGGCCGGAACATCAATGTCCGCGCCTATGTGTTTTGCAAGCTCGGTCATAAAGCTCTGGCAGAACGCCATGATCTCACGGTCAGACTTGCCCTTCGGGTCAAAATCAGAACCGCCCTTGCCGCCGCCGATCGGCAGGCCGGTCAGGGAATTCTTGAAAATCTGCTCAAAACCGAGGAACTTGATAATGCCGATATACACGGACGGATGAAGACGCAGACCGCCCTTGTAAGGTCCGATCGCGTTATTGAACTGCACACGGTAGCCGGTATTCACCTGGGCCTGTCCGCTGTCGTCCACCCACGCCACGCGGAACTTAAACTGCCTGTCCGGCTCAGTGATGCGCTCCAGGATCGCTTCCTTTCTGTAAAGATCCTCATTTGCCTCTACCACCGGTTTGATAGACTCCAGCACCTCTTCCACCGCCTGGAGAAACTCCGGCTCGGAAGCATTCTTTGCCTGTACTTTTGCAAGTACCTCATCAACGTAACTCATTGTGTATCCTCCTTAATTTAACATCAATGCTTTTATTTTAGTACGAAATCGCTCTTACCGCAAGGGCTTCTTGCATAATAATCTCAGATGTTTTCGTGCATAATAAACTCACATGCGCTGCTGTCGCAGTGCGCCGGCAGCTATGAAAGCCCATCGGTCAGGGATCCTGCACCGCCGCACTGGTCCCCTCCGCCATGGAACGGTTGATGTGGCTTTTCAGCGCCGCAAAGGTCTCCCTGCTCAGCGTATGCTTGATCTTGCAGGCGTCATCCTCCGCCACGGCCTCGTCCACCCCGAGAAAAACGAGCCATTTCTTCAGCAGCAGATGCCGCTCATAAATGCTGGACGCGATCTCCATGCCCGCGTCTGTCAGTGTGATAAACCCGCAGTCATCCACGACAATGAATCCGTTCTGCCGCAGATTCTTCATGGCGACGCTGATGCTCGGTTTGGAATAATTCATCTCAGTCGCGATATCAATGGACCGCACGACCGGCCTGACCTTGCTCAATTTCAAAATACACTCCAGATAATCTTCTGCCGACTGATGTATCTCCATAAAAAATACCTCCTTTTTTATTTCTCCAGGTTCGCGAACTTTGTATATTGCGGCAGCCATACGAGCTCCACCGTCCCGATCGGTCCGTTCCTCTGCTTTGCGATGATGATCTCCGCAATCCCCTTTTTATCAGAGTCCTTGTTATAATAATCATCGCGGTAGATGAACATCACGACATCCGCGTCCTGCTCGATCGCCCCGGATTCCCTGAGGTCGGAGAGCATCGGCCTATGGTCGGGGCGCTGCTCCGCCTGCCGGGACAGCTGCGACAGGGCAATGACCGGGACATTCAGCTCCCTGGCTATCTGTTTCAGAGAGCGGGATATCTCAGAAATCTCCTGCTGCCTCGAATCCGTCTTCCCCGTGCCGCTCATCAGCTGCAGATAATCGATGATGATCAGTCTGATGTCGTGCTCCAGCTTGAACTTCCTGCATTTGCTGCGGAGCGCGGATACGGAAATGGCGGACGTATCGTCGATGATCAGACGCGACTGTCCGATCGTACCGGCTCCTTCGATCAGCTTCTCCCAGTCGGCATCCGAGAGACTGCCTGTCCTCAGCTGCTGCGCATCCACCCTGGACTCCAGGGAAAACAGGCGGTTGACCAGCTGTTCCTTCGACATCTCCAGGCTGAAAACCGCCGTCGGGATATTCTCGTGAAAGGCGACATACTGCGCGATGTTTAAGGCCAGCGCCGTCTTGCCCATGGAGGGCCGCGCCGCCAGCAGGATCAGGTCAGAATTCTGCAGGCCGGACAGCTTATAGTCCAGATCCGCAAAACCGGTCGGAATACCGGTAACCGTCCCCTGTGTCCGCGATGCCCGTTCAATGCGGTCGAGCGCCCGCAGCACGATCTCCTTAATCGGCACAAAATCGCCGCCCGTCCTGCTCGAAAGCAGCTGAAACATGCTTTTCTCCGCGTACTCCAGGATCTGTTCCAGGCTGTCGCTCCCCCGGTAACAGGACTCCTCGATCTCCTCATTCGTCCGGATCAGCCTCCGGAGCATCGCCTTCTCCTGCACGATCCGCGCATAATCCCTGACGTTGACCGAAGTGGGAACCGCTGTGAGCAGAGTTCCCATATACTCCAGGCTGCTGATCTCAGGCGGTGCCTGTTTCTCGCGCAGGCGGTTCTGCAGCGTGACCAGGTCAACCGCCGACCCGCTGTTAAATAACTCCGCAATCGTCTCAAACAGCAGTCCGTACTGCTGATGGTAAAAATCATCCTTCGTGAGCATCTCGGAGGCGGCCAGAATGGCATCACGATCCATCAGCATGGATCCGATCACGGACTGCTCCGCTTCCAGGCTGTTCGGCATGACCCGTTTTACGATGGCATCGGTATCTTCCATGTGTTATCCTCCGTCCGGGCAGCTCCCGTGTCAGGCCTCCGACACCTTAACGCGCAGCTTCGCCGTCACCTTCGGGTGAAGCTTTATGCGGATCTCATAGGTTCCCAGCGCCCGGATCGGCTCCGGCAGAACCATCTTTTTCTTGTCGATATCCAGATCCAGCTGCTGCTTCGCCGCGGCGGAAATCTCCTTCGTGGATACGGAGCCGAACGTGCGACCGCCCTCCCCGGCGCGCATCTTTACTTCAACGATCTTATCCTCCAGATCCTCCGCCAGCTTTTTCGCATTCCCCAGCTGCTCCTCCGCGACCCTGTCCGCGTGCCTGTGCTGCAGCTTCAGATCGTTTAGATTCTCAGCGTTCGCCTCCGCGCCGAGCTTTTTCGGCAATATCATATTCCGGGCATAGCCGTCGCTGACATTCACAATGTCGCCCTTTTTCCCAAGAGATTTCACATCCTGCAGCAATATCACTTTCATGCTATTTAATGCCTCCTTTTAAAATCTCATCCAGCATATTCTCGATCGTCTGTCTCGCCTCCAGAAGCGTGCAGCCTGTCAGCTGCGCCCCCGCGGAGTTCAGATGGCCGCCGCCCCCCAGACGTTCCATGATCTGCTGGACATTGATCTCGTCGATGGAGCGGGCGCTGATATAGATCCGGCCGTTATACTCAGTCAGCACAAAGGATGCCTTAATGCCGATGATGTTCAGCAGCTCGTTGGCAGACTGTGCGCAGGCCACGGTCGGGCTCTCGATATTGTCCGCCGGGCAGATGCTGATCGCGTAGGCACCGCGGTACACCTCGGTATGGCGGATCGCCTCCGCCCTCGCCTTATACGCGTTCATGTCGTTTCTCATCATCTTGCGGACGCGGGTCGTCTCCGCGCCGCAGCGCCGCAGGTAAGCCGCGGCCTCAAACGTGCGCACACCCGTCTTTGACATAAAGTTGTTCGTATCCATCAGGATACCCGCGTAAATCACGTCCGCCTCCGTGGCGGACAATCTGATATCCTCATCAAAATACTGCAGCACCTCCGCGATCATCTCACAGGCGGAGGACGCATACGGTTCTATATAGGAAAGATCTGTATTTTTTATGATGTCCTCGCCATGGCGGTGGTGATCGAAGACAACGATCGTCCTCACCCGGTTAAGCAGATCCGGGCACTCTGTATAAGAAGGGCGGTTCGTGTCCACAACAATCAGAGCCGTCTGCGAATTCACTTCCTCCAGAGCCTCCTCACTGGAAATAAACATATCCTCCGGGTAACCGTTCTCCGGGGAAAAGCATTCCCTGAACGGCTGCAGCGTCGTATTCACCGTATCGAGAACAATCTGCGCCCGTTTCCCGAGCTGACGGGCCGCGCAGAAAATACCGATCGCCGCGCCGAGGGAATCGATATCCGCGATATGGTGTCCCATCACGAAAAACTTGTCCCGGCTGATCATGATCTCCCGCAGAGCCAGCGCCTTCACCCTCGCCTTCACACGGGTCGTCTTATCCACCTGCCGGCTGCTGCCGCCGTAATAATAGGTCTTTTCCTTCGTCTTGATCACGGCCTGGTCGCCGCCGCGCCCGAGCGCCAGATCGATCGCCATACGGGAATACCCGTAATTCTTCGCGTAGTCATCGCCCACACTGCCGATCCCCATGCTGAGTGTGACCGACATCTCCGTGCCGGCTTTCATGGACTTCACATCCTCCAGCAGGCTGAAATTGTCCTCCGCCATCTCATCCAGGGCTTTGTGCGGGAAAATGACAAAATACTTGTCATTCTCCGTCTTCTTGACCAGGCCGCCCCTGGCGGCGAAGTATTTATTAACCTTCCGGTCCACCAGCGCGATCAGCAGAGACTGCCGGACCTCCTCCACGCTGTCGAGGACTTCCTCATAATTGTCAATGTATACGAGAGCCGGCACCATCTGCATGTCCAGCTTCTCTCTCCGGTACTGATCCAGCAGCGTCTCATCGAACAGATAGATAACCGACAGATACTGATCCGGGTCGCCGCTCTCCAGCCCGGTACTTTTGTCAAGCACATCGGAAAAATATATCTTGCTGACACTGGCGCGGAACACGCGCTCATCCTTTGAAAGCTTAATACTGATCCGTTCCTCTTTGCCGATCCTGTCCTTCGTAATCTGCGGAAAAACAGACGCGATCGAAGGATGACGGTTTTTAGGCTTCCCCGTGATCTCTTCAAACTGCCGGTTCGCCCACATCAGGCGGGCATTCTGATCCAGAATGGCGTAGGGCACCTCGAAATCATCGAGAAGCTTTCTCTGCACCGTCCCGTAATGCGTCGCGAAATCAATCATCTCATTCAGGATCACACGGCGGCTCCGCTGATATGCCAGCCGCATCACCACAAAATAGACGGCGTCAAACGCCGCGCACAGCAGACCCGACCGCCAGTTCTGAAACCAGATCAGAACTGTCAGCGCCGCGAACAATATGGTCAGCCACAGCGGCAGCTTCATATAACTTTTCAGCTTACCCTTTAATTTAATATTTTGACCCATGATATATCCGGCATACTGTACAGACAGCCTGCGTCTCACAAAAAACAATACGCACGTGGATACAGCGCAGGCAGCCGCGCACCCTCCCTGTTTTGTCACTTCGAACCTGTTCCTTACGCACTAGTATACCATATCTTTCAGGAACTGAAAAGTAGTTTTTCTCTCGTTGTTAGATCTGCCTAATCCTCCAGATAGAACAGCGAATCCTCCCGGTTGTCCTCATCCAGCAGGCAGTTGTATGTGATACAGTTATACTGCAGCAGGATATCCGCATACGGATTCTCCTCCGATGCCGAATAGCAGACGCCGTCCCCGTCGACATAACCCACTGTACTGATCACCGGCAGCGTCTGGTACAGCGCGGCCAGATATTTGTTATACTGCGTCATCGGCAGGCCCGCCGCCTGAGACAGCAGCGTGGAGAGGTAATTCGAGCTGATATGCTCCACCTCGGCTTCCTCTATATCATAATTCGCCCAGATCACAAACGGTATCTCATAGCGGAGCATCTCCTGCTCCGTCGTGAGATTGTCCAGATCCGCCCCGAGAAGCTCCTCGTAAAACTCCGTCTCAAGGCTCGGCAGGTGATCCCCGAACATGCAGATGATCGTCGGCTCATCCACATCGGAGAAATACTCCACCAGCTGCTCAAACGCCTCATCCGTCTCCTTCACCAGAGAAAGATAACGGTTCGCCTTCGTATACGATGCGGAGAGGTTCGTCGTGTAGATCTGCTGGTAAAAGTTGCTGTAGGAAACCGTATACCCACCGTGGTTCTGCATCGTGACGGTGAAGACAAAGAACGGCTCGCAGTCATCGCTCTCCTCATACATCTCCTCGATCATTT
>JAJBVI010000097.1 GCA_020859905.1 Lachnospiraceae bacterium
ACTTATGCAGAGCTGCAATCCGTAGTATCATACCCTTTTGTCGCTCGAATCATATGCATATCTTGCGCAGGCTAATACGCGAATCGCAGCCTTTAAAAGCCTCGCCGCAGTTACATCAGCAGCCGCAGCGCCCGCACCGCAGTTTCGATCGCCGCCTCGGTATCATGCACCACCGGGTTCTCGAGTCCCAGCCGCTCCCGCTCCTGGTTTGCCACGGTCAGAAAGACGGAACCGGCGCGGACGCCCAGATGCGCCGCGACGACGAACAGGGCAGCGGATTCCATCTCGGAGGCCAGGCAGCCCAGCCGCTTCCACGCCTCCCACTTCTGTGTCAGCTCATATCCGACCGGCATGACCTCCGGCTCATGCTGCCCGTAAAAGGAATCCTTGCACTGCACCACGCCGACATGCGCCGGATAATCCAGCTCACGCGCCGCCTGTGAGAGTGCCTGCACGATCCGGAAATCGGCCACCGCCGGAAACTCGGCCGGCGCGTATTCTCTGCTCGTACCCTCCATCCGGACCGCTCCGGAGGCGATCACCAGGTCTCCGCTCTTTACCCGCTCCTGCATGCCGCCGCAGGTGCCCGCGCGGATGAAGGTGTCCGCACCGCAGCGGACCAGCTCCTCCATGGCGATCGCGGCCGACGGTCCGCCGATCCCCGTAGACGTCACGCTGACTTTCTCGCCGTCCAGGTATCCGGTATACGTAGTAAATTCCCGTACGTCCGCCACGAGACGGGCATCGTCGAAGTGCGACGCGATCTTCGCGCAGCGCTTCGGGTCGCCGGGCAGAATCACAAATCTTCCCACGTCGCCGGCCTGTATGCCGAGATGATACTGGATACCGTTTTCTGAGTATTTCATGACAATCTCCATTCCGCCGCCTTTCAGATGGCGGCACAAACAAGGCTCCCGTTTTTCATAGATCATATGATTCGGGCGACAAAAGGGTTTGCTTTTTGAAAGTGTAACACGACGGCGAAAAAATGTCAGTATTTTTTCAAATAAATATATGTGTTCTCGAATGCAGAAGATTCTGAGCCTGCATATCAAAAAAAGCGCTTCGCCCGACCGCCATGAAATAAAAAAGTACAGTGTCATCGACAAAGCTTCCTTAAAACGCGGCAGCGGCGGCATCATCTGCATGTGTGAAGAGCCGATCCCGATTGACCGGGACAACTGTTTTATCCCGAGCAGCCTGATCTGAGGGATGCCTTCCGCAGTTCATCGGTATCAGGAACAAATTTATCATGTCGTCGCTCCGGATTCTGTTCTCAGATACCGATATATTCTGCGAAGAAGGTTCATACTGATCATCCGCGGTTACACACTTTTATTTCTGTACCCGCTCAGAACCCGCTGTGCCACTCGTGCTCTTCGCCGCACTCACTGCTTTATTTCTGTATCCGCTCAGATCCCGCACCACTTCTCCGGCGATGATCAGCCCCGCTGCGGCCGGCACAAACGCGTTGCTGCCCGGCACCTGGCGGCGCTGCGTACAGTTCCGCGCCGTGCCCGGCGGACAGATGCAGCCGGTTTTACAGCTCAACTCCATATCCTCCTCCGGCTGCAGCGCCGGTTCTTTCGAATAGACGACCTTCAGTTTTTTTATGCCGCGTTTTTTCAGCTCGCGGCGCATCACGCGTGCCAGCGGACAGATGCTTGTCTCATAGATGTCCGCCACCTCGAACGCGGAGGCATCCATTTTATTTCCCGCGCCCATACAGCTGATGATGGGTGTGTCGGAACACTCCGCCTGCATGACCAGAGCCAGCTTGCCCGTCACCGTGTCGATCGCGTCCACCACATAATCATACGCAGAAAAATCAAACTGATCTGCCGTTTCCGGCATGTAAAAAGTCTTATATGTATGGACAGCCGCATCCGGGTTGATCGACAGGATGCGCTCTCTCGCGACATCCACCTTGTACTTTCCAACGGTCTGCCGCGTCGCCAGAATCTGGCGGTTCAGATTCGTCAGGCAGATCCGGTCGTCGTCGATCAGGTCGAGCGTACCGATCCCGCTGCGCGCCAGCGCCTCCACCGTGTAACCGCCCACGCCGCCGATTCCGAACACGGCGACACGGGCTGCGAAGAGCTTCTCCATCGGTTCCCTGCCGATCAGAAGCTCTGTCCTGGAAAATTGATCTAACATAAATCATTTACCCCACATCATTTTCGATTTAAGCGTCAGGGCACATATTGACCGGCCATAGCCGGAACATCATGTGGTGCAGTACACACGCACATGGAATCAGTCGCGAAAATCTGCCCCCGGCGCAATCTCCCGCCCGATCGCCGTCAGCATCTCGCGGTCGCTGCGGATATCCGATCCCGTGGTCGTCAGCATATTCCCGGTGATCGTCGCGCTGGCTCCGCCGGAGAACGCTTTGACCCCGGTTCCGGTAAGCAGCGACCTTCCGGCTGCCAGCCGGACATCTGCCTCCGGATTCAGATAACGGAAAAACGTGATCGTGCGCAGGATATCCTTCTCTTCCAGCGGCGCTCTTCCCTCCAGCGGCGTGCCCGGAATCGGGTTGAGCGCATTGATCGGAATGGACATCACATGGAGTTCCGACAGGCTGACCGCCATGTCCAGCCGATCCTCCCATGTCTCACCCATGCCGATAATGCCGCCTGAGCAGACATGCAGTCCCGCCGCCTGCGCCCGCCGGATCGTCTCAATTTTATCATCATAGGTATGCGTCGTACAAATATAAGGAAAAAACCTGCGGGATGTCTCGATGTTCGCGTGATAGCCGGTCACACCCGCCTCGCGCAGCCGGCGAAACTGTTCAGATGTAAGCAGCCCGTGGGAGGCGCAGAGTGCCAGCTTGCACTGCCGGTGCATCGCCTGATACGCGTCGATCGCCTTCTCAAAATCACTGTCACTCAGGCGCCGTCCCGCCGTCACGATGGAAAAACGGTCTACGCCCTCGCGCTCATTCGCCAGCGCTTCCCGCACAATCTGCTCCGCCGGCAGGAATGCGTACTCCTCAATCCCCGTATGATTATGGCAGGACTGCGCACAGTATTTACAATCCTCGCTGCACTTCCCGCTCTTCCCGTTGATGATCGTGCAGAGGTCTACCTTATCTCCGCGAAAATGTGCCCGGATCCGGTCGGCTCCCCGGCATAATTCCTCCGGAGAGCAGTCGATAAAGCCGGTCAGATCATCCTCCCGGGTCAACCGCCTTCCGTCTATAATCTCATCCGCTAAAACTGATACATCCATGTGATTCCCTCTTTCCTAAATTAATAACTGGCTATAGCGCGCCGAATGATTTTTCATGTGCAAGGCGGAGGAAAAAGGAGTAGCGGCGGCTACGTCGACTGACGGCGCTGAACGTCCGGTGGACGTTCGTTTCCGCAAGGGATGCCTTCGGTGTAGCGCAGACCGAAACGAAGTGCAGGCCAACGCGGCACATGGGAAATCAGGCAAGCGTTATGGCTCCGCCCGTTCCGAATGTTAATCAAATTTTAGCCTTCATAGTTAACATTCTTTCCCTATTATAACAGTAGGAAAACAACTTTTCAAGGGTAAACTCAAACTTAGTCCACATCCCGCCGGCATACGGACTGATTTGCCCTGATTTTCCTTTTTGCCGGTTTAGTACGCCGCTGTCAGATCAGCGCCGCCGCCATCTTGATAATCAGGCACACGCACAGTACCAGCAGGATCGTCCCGGTCACCAGGCTTGTCTTTTTCGTCTCCATCCGGTTGGCAAATTTTGAGGAAATCCACGCCGCGATAAACGTAAAAATGATGCAGAAAATCATCGCGGGAATATAGTCCTGCATATCTCCGAAATACACATGGGAAACCGCCCCGATCAGCGCCGTGAAGATCATGATGAACACACCGGTGCCGACCGCCGTCTTCACCTCATAGCCCAGAATAATCGTCAGCCCGAACAGCATCATCATCCCGCCGCCCGCTCCGACAAATCCGCACCAGAAGCCTATATAACAGCCGACGCCGATGGCAAGCGCTTTTTTCATCCAGTCCCACTGCATGAAAATGGAGAGAAAATTCTTTCCCTCCTTCCCCTTCGCGCTCCGCAGAAACCGCAGTCCGCAGATAAGTGAGAGGATAACGGAGATCCATCCCATCTCCGTATTCGGCAGATACTGGGAGAAATAGCTGCCGACAAACGTCATGATCAGCACAAACGCGAGCATGATCAGTCCGTTTTTCACATCGATCTGTTTCCGGTATTCGTAAGCGGAAAAGGCGGCTGCCAGCACATCCGCCGCGAGCCCGATACCGATGGCCTCATACCACGGAACGCCCAGCAGCGCAATTAGGATGGGCGCGATGATCGTCGCCGCCGAAACACTGGCAAAACCGATCTCTACGCCCGCAACCACCCCCGCAAACAGACAGACGAAAAACACTTGTATCATGGCGCTGTCCCCCGCTTACACATAGACTGTATCATGATTCTGACCCCGCTTCCGGATTGACTGTATCACGGCATTGTCCCCACTTCCAGGCTGATTTCAAATTCATTCCCGTAATTTTCTCCGTCTGCGCGATGTCCGCGTCAAAATACTGCTCCAGATATGCCCTGGTCGCGGGAAGCACCTTCGACCTGTCCGGATCCGGCTCCAGCGTCTTCCTGCGAACCCGGCCGTAATGCCTGCGAAACCATTTATAAAACAGCAGATTCCAGTGCTTTATGGCGCACAGGTCATAAAGAAAATAATTGCAGCCTTTCAGTATTTTAAAACGCTTCGCCAGAGAAGAGGAAACTGCCCGTTCATTTCCCGGATTGACGGTCAGCCCGTAACGGATGCCCTCCGGATCTCCGATCCCCAGGAATTCATACAGTTCCCGGCAGGACTGATGCTCGTCGCGCACAAAATCTTCAAACACGATAAAATGCATGTTTTTCCGGTCAAACGCTGACAGATACTCGTCGATACATTCTGCGTAATTGCTCTGCGAAAGCACAAGGTATTTCATCCGATCCTGCATAATCTCATTCCGGGCAGGCAGGTCATCCAGCACAGTATGTACATAGCGGTCGAATCCGGCCGCATGTCCCAGTCTCCGATCATCTTCCATCGCCTCTGCCGGCAGAAAACCGCGGGCAAGAAAATATTTGTAGGCGGAATAGCTTCGGTCAACCGGATTGCGCAGCATGAAAATCATTTTCGTGTCCGGAGAAAAGTTTCCCGAAATTTTTTTTGCGCAGCCGTTAAAAGTGAGCCCTGCGTTTACCTCACCTCTCAGCCTCGGGTCTCCCTTCTTCAGATATGTGAAATATCGTACCCGGTATCCCGCTTTCCCCCAAAAAACAGTACTCCACACCGGAACCCGATAATACATCGGTTCCTTCACATCACTGCACAGCGCGATCTGCAGATGCTGACGCAGAAGCTCATACAGTGTCGATGTCCCGCATTTCTGAAAGCCCATGCAGGCAAAATCCGGACACCCCATGTTGTATCCTCCAATACATCCTTCTGTTCCTTCTGTTCTATACACAGTTTGAAGCACCGGCCTTCCCGCCGCTTCTTCCGTATAAACCAGAATCCGAAGCACCGGCCTCCATACCATTTTTCAAAAAAAGAAGAAGTAACGGTATTGTAACAGTATTGTAATATATTTTTATCCTAAAAACAGGAAATGTCAACACTTACTTTACGCAAATCACGGAAAACACAGAAAAAACACAAATATGAAAATGTTCTCATCTTAACAGTTCCTAAATATAAAATTCCCGAAAGCTCAAACCAAACATCTCTCCAATACGATTGTCTGAAAATCCAGACTCACCACCTCGTAGTCCTTCTTCAGCGAAACAGCAAGCGCTTTTAACGTGGTTGTTTTGCCAAACTGTCTGGCTCTGTTAATCGTAAAATACTCCCCGTTATCAACCATTTCCCTGATTGCATTCAAACGCGACCCAAGATCAACCATATAATGTTTCTCCGGTCTGCACGCACCATTTACGTTAAAAGTCTTTTTCATAAAACACCTGTCTCCTTAAAGGTGATTCCGCCTCTTTACATCCGGCTTCAGTCCTGCAAAAAATGAGGCTGTTCTTCTCTTTTTCAGGTTTATTTTACACCAGGGTTACGTATCTTTCAATCCCCCGATCTATGTTTGCTCTGACAATTTTAACAGCGCGGCCGGACGGGGACGATGATATACAGCAATATGCTGTGGGAGGCTTTTGAATTCGATTTGGCAGAGCTTGCGGATTTAGAGATATGGTATGCGGATTACGAGGAAATTCCGCAGACACCGTATCACTTTACATTCTGGCAGTATGCGAACGATGGGATCGTAGACGGGATATCCGGCAGTGTTGACCTGGATATACAGATTTATGAGAAAAGCGGGCATGGCTGACCGGCTGCGACTGCGGGAGCAGTATTTTAAAATTCTGAACGACAGATTGACAAAAAAACATTATCATTGTATCATAATCGTACAAAAATACATACTAGAATATATACAAACAAACATACGATAAAAGAAAGGAAATAATACCATGTTAGCAGTAAAAAGCATGAACATCCGGGACAACTTCAAAGGCTGGTGTGATAAGGTTATTAACGGTGAGACCATTGTTATTTCCAGACCTCGAAACCAAAATGTTGTTATGATTTCCGAAAAGGAATATAACCAATTGAAAAAATCACAGCGAAACGAGGACTATTTAGCCATGTTAGATAGAAGCCGCGGACAGCTGACACGCGGGGATGTTGTCATAAAATCCATGGAAGAACTGGAGAGCATGGCAAATGAATAGTATTACATTTACGGATGAAGCCTTTGACCAATATCTTTATTGGCAGTCACAGGACAAAAAACATTAAGAAAAATCAATGCTCTTCTGAAGGATATCCAGAAAAACGGAGCATTGCATGGAACCGGAAAACCAGAGAAATTAAAGTATGACGCAGGATATTCACGCAGAATAGATGAACAAAACAGGCTTGTATATGAGATTGATGAACTGAAAAACATCAACATATTAGCTTGTAAAGGACACTATGAGGATTGAAAAAGGGTAAACGTAAAATCACTCGCCTAGTGTGTCGTCTCAATCATTTTTTTAAGTTATAGTGCTGGATATGCCGTCATTCCGCAAGGCGGAGGAAGGAGGCGCAGCGGTGGCTACGTCGACTGACGACAACGC
>JAJBVI010000143.1 GCA_020859905.1 Lachnospiraceae bacterium
CCATCGCGCCGCCCATGCCCGGAACCATCTTGCCGGGGATGATCCAGTTCGCGATATCGCCTTTCTCATCTACCTGGAGGGAACCGAGAACGGTGGCGTCCACATGTCCGCCGCGGATGATGGCGAAGGAGATGGAGGAGTCAAAGAACATGCCGTCCTTCTCGATACCCGCCGGCTGTCCGCCCGCGTTTACCGTGTACGGTGCGTCGTCCGAATCTGGATCGACGGCAGACAGACCGATAAAACCGTTCTCGGACTGCAGGGTGATCTTAATGGTCGGGTCTACATAGTCAGGAACCATCGTCGGCAGGCCGATGCCGAGGTTTACAACATCGCCGTCATGGATCTCCTTTGCAACACGTTTTGCGATAAAGGGTTTAATCTCGCTTCTATCCATCTTATGCTTCCTCCTTTAATACTAAGTAATCAATGAAGATGTGCGGGGTCTCCACATAGTTCGGTCCGATCTCGCCGGCCGGAACAATCTTCTCAACCTCAACGACCACGGTGTCTGCCGCAGATGCCATCAGCACGTTAAAGTTGCGGATGGAGCCTTTGTAGCGGATATTGCCGGACTCGTCGGCGATAAATCCCTGGATGATGGCCACGTCGCCTCGGATCGCCTTCTCCAGAAGGTACTCTTTGCCGTCAAGCTCGATGAGCTGCTTGCCCTCCAGCGTGGTCGGTGAGGAACTGTCCGCAACGATCGTGCCGACGCCGGTGGGAGTCAGGAATCCTCCCAGTCCCGCGCCGCCTGCGCGAATCTGCTCTGCCAGCGTGCCCTGCGGCTGAAGCTTCAGATCGAGGATGCCCTCGTTATACTGCTGTCCGCACTCTTTGTTCAGACCCACATGAGTCGCGATCAGTCTCTTAACCTGATGGTTTGCGAGAAGACGGCCGGTGCCCTCGTTCAGGAATCCCGCGTCGTTGCAGACAACGGTCAGATTCTTTGCTGTCACTTCATGTACGATCGATTTTGCAGTTCCGTTTGTCATGAAGCCGCCGATCAGGACGGTATCGCCGTCTTTTACAAGAGCGCCCGCTTCTTTCGCAGAAATAACTTTTGTCTTAGCCATTTCTTTCCCTCCTAATGAAAATTGAATATTATGATTACTTTGGAATATCTGTTTTTCAAAGCATAAATCTATTATAGCATCTAAATTCATAAAATCCAGAAAAATTGTACAGAAAGTGTGAAAAAATGTAAGAAGAATCAAGACTTTGGTAAATTTTCACGTGGAAAACGGGAAAACCAAAAAAATCACATCCGTGATTTGTGCAATTTTCTGCCCGTCGTTTTTCCAGATTCAGATTTCGTGTTGACAAGACTCGGCTGTTGGGTTAAAATTCATTCCATATAATCGGACAGTATGAAAGACGGAAGTCATCGATTTTCATAGATGTCGGCGCGCTGCGTCAGCAGCGCATCGAAGTTTACTGAGGATTTCCGGCTGGTTTTATGCGTGGACGAATGATATAGATTAATTAAAAGGAGGATTGCAGGTATGGCAGCGACAAAAAAAGAGTCTGTAGATACAACCATTACAAAGGAAGAGGTTGTGAATGCGGAGACGAAAAAGGCGGACGCGAAAGCGGCGACGGCTGCGGCGAGGGCTGCGGGCAGGGAGGCTGTGAAGAAGAACGCGGAGGCGGCTGCGGCCACGGTAAAGGACGCGACAGTGAATACGGTGGAGAAAACAAAGAGTGCGACGAAGAAGGCGGCCGACAAGACGAAAAAGAATGTTGAGAAGGCAGTTTCATCCACGAAAAAGGCTGTGAAAGAGTCCGCCGAGACCACGAAGCGCAAGTACACCCGGAAGCCGGTCAAGAACATTGTGATCCAGTATCTCGGTGAGGAGATCAGCGAGGAGGTTCTGACCGAACGCGCACTGGCACAGTTCGCGGCGACCGAGGGCGCGGTATCCGTGAAGTCCATCACACTTTACATCAAACCGGAAGACAAGGCAGCTTACTACGTGATCAATGACCAGTACAGGGGATGCATTGAGTTTTAGGAATCGGTCTGTCTGCCGGCACAGATATCTTTATCTGTGAAAAACGAATCATGTGAGTGCCGGATCGTTGGATTCCGGCGCTCTTTTGTATGCACAGGGGCGCGTAAGGAGATTTTGCAGCTTGCGCTGCACGTGCCCCGCGCGGCGAGTATGAGGCAAAAGCCGCCTCCTGCTCGATTTCACAGGATAGTTTGGCCTGCCGCAGGAAGATTGGTTCTGCCGCAGGATAGTTTGGTCTGTCACAGGCGAAATTTGTCTTGTCACAGGATAGTCTGACCAGTCACAGGATAGTCTGTCCCGTCCCCGGGCAAAAAGTTCCGTAACCCGAAAAACAGAAAGGAAGCTCCGCGATGCGCCTGATTTTATGTCACATTGAAAATTTCGGAAAGCTGCATGACCTTACGATTGAGTTTCAGCGGGAGTGCCATGTCTTAAGCAAACCGAACGGTTGGGGCAAAAGTACTCTTGCCGCTTTTCTGCGTGTGATGTTTTTCGGGTTTGAGGGTGAGACGAAACGAAACGGATTCGAGAACGAGCGCCGGCGTTACCGCCCGTGGCAGGGCGGCACGTACGGCGGGTCGGTAACATTTGAAACCGGCGGGAAGACCTTTACGGTGACACGGATTTTTTCAGATAAAAAAGCGAATGACAGCTTTGAACTGCGTGATGCGCGGACAAACCTGCCGGCTGCTGATTTTTCGGAGAATCTGGGCGAGGAACTGTTTCATATCAACAGTGAATCCTTCCGCCGCACGGTTTTTATCGGGCAGAATGACTGCGAGACACACGCGACGGACAGTATCAATGCAAAGCTCAGCAATTTTACTGATACGATGAACGACCTGGACAGCTATGAGAAAGCCTTCGGGGCGCTGCAGGAGGTGCTGAACCGCTTGAATCCCCGCCGGAAAACCGGAGAGATCTATCAGCTGAACGGCCGAATCACGCATCTGCAGACGGAGATTGCGCAGAATCAGACTGTGAGATCCTCTATCCGCCAGTATGAGGGCATGGCGGCGGAGGAGAAAGAAAAACTCCGGGAAAAGAAACGGGAGCAGGAAGAGGTATTTTCCCTGCAGAAGCAGGTCAGCAAAATGCAGGACAAAAGTGTGCACCGCGCGGCGTACCGGCAGCTGAGCGAGGCCTGCGGGGAGGCGGATGCGGTCTGCCGCGCGGCAGCGGCGTGGTTCCCGGGGGAGATTCCGACGGAGGAGAGACTGCGTGTCTGTCAGACCGCTTGCGGCGAGATGGAGCGTGCGGCGCACGGCGCACAGATCTGCAGATTGTCCGGGGAAGAGGGCAGGCAGCTTGAGGAACTCAAGGCGCAGCGCGCGGCACAGGAGACGGAGAACGCGGTACAGGGGGAGCGGTATGCGTCGGATGAGGAGCAGCGCGCGGCGCAGGGGGAGCATGTGCCGGATGAGGAGCGGCGTGCGGTACAGGGGGAGCGGTATGCGTCGGATGAAAAACGGCATGCGGCGCAGGGAGAGTATAGGTCGGATGAGGAACAGCATGCGGCACAGACGGAACGGCAAACGATACGGGAGGCACGGCCGGATGAAACAGGCGCGGTTCGGATAAAGCACGGGAGACGGCGCCTCGTGATTCCGGGCGTCGTGATTGCTGCGGCGGGTGCTGCCTGCTGTGTCGTCCGGCTTCTGTCCGGAGTTTTGCGGCCGGATATTTCAGCGGCGGAGAAAATGGCTTCCGGCGCACTGTCCGCGCATCCACTGCTTTCGCATCTGCTGCTCCTGGGTATCCTGCTTCTGGCAGCGGGCCTGATCCTCATCCTGGCGGGCGCGGCGCTGCATTTGCGGGACAGAAAAGAGGAGGCGCGCAAATGCGAGCGCGACCTGTGGGAGATGGAGGAGAAATCGCGGAAGCGGGAGCAGGAATTGCGGGAGCGGGAAGAAGAAGAGCGGAAGCGGCTGCAGGAATTGAGGGAGCGGGAGGAAGGAGCGCGAAACCGGGAACGCCTGTACGAAGCGCTGGCGAAAAAACAGCGGGATTATCAGATGTACCGGGAGCAGTACGACCGGAATCGGGCATATGTTGAGCGCGAATTTGCCGATATGGGGTTCGCTCTTGCAAATGCGGAATTTCCTGGGCAGATGTCAGCTGAGAATTCGCCGGGAGCATCCCGCCATGCAGAACAGTCGTCGGAGATCGCCCGATCTGCTGAGGATTCGCCGGGGGCAGTTTGCTGTGCGGAACACTCGCCGGGAACCGCCAGATCTGCGGTATACTCCGCAGGCGAGATGCTTCAGGAGATCCGACAACGCCGTGCCCGGTGGCAGAGGGCAATGACAGCGGCCGAGGCGGCCCGCCTGAAAAAAGAGGAGTTTGCGTCGCGGCATGAGGCGGATTTGGCCTCGCCGGACGGTATAGAACGGGATCTTCCGGATCTGGAATCCCTGAACCGCCGCCAGCGGCAGCTGGAAGCGGATGAGGAGCAGATCCGGAACCGGCTGGATTTCTACAGAAACCGGCTGTCCGCCATGCGGGAGGAATACGATGCGTGGATGCAGGAAAAGGAGACCCTGCAGTCAGAACAGGTGCGGCTGGCTGTTTTGCGGAAACAATACAGACAGGTAAAAAAAGCGCAGGAATACCTCACAGCGGCGAAGGAGAACCTGACAGCCAGATACATGGAGCCGCTGATGCGCAGTTTTACCCGCTGTTACCGGATTCTGGCGGGAGAATCCGGGACGCCCGCGGAGAAATATCACATAGATGCCAACACAAATCTGACCGTGGAGGAAGAGGGGCTGCAGCGCGAGACGCAGTATCTCAGCCGGGGGTATCAGGACCTGATCGGACTGTGTCTGCGGCTTTCCCTGGCGGACGCCATGTATCCGGACGAGAAACCGTTTCTGATCCTGGATGACCCCTTTGTCAATCTGGACGAGAAAAAGACGGCAGGCGGAATGCGGCTTCTGAGAGAGGTGTCAAAACACTGCCAGATCATATATATCACGAAAGGGAAGGAGCCGGATCTATGCGTCTGATTCACTGTGCGGATCTGCATCTGGATTCCCGGATGACATCGAACCTGAGCCGGGAGAAAGCGAGAGAACGGAAAAAAGAGCTGCTGCTGACCTTTGAGCGGATGGTGAAATATGCTGCGGAGCAGCACGCGGAGGCGATCCTGATCGCGGGCGATCTGTTTGACACGCGAAATATTTCCGCCACGGCTCGGCACGCTTTCTGGGACGCCGTGTGCAGCCGCAGCGACATCACATTCTTCTATTTAAAGGGAAATCACGACACCGACCACTTTCTGGCTGACCGCGAGGAAATCCCGGAGAACTTAAAGCTGTTCGGTACGGAATGGACATCGTATCCGCTGGGCAGCAGAGTAGTAGTCTCCGCTCTCGAGTTTTCCGAGGAAAACGCGGCAGGCCTGGCTCATACACTGATCCTGGATCCGGAAAAATTCAACATTGTCATGCTGCACGGGCAGCAGGCAGAGGTCGGCGCGAAAGAAAAATTCCGCATCATACGCCTGCGGGATCTGAAAAACAGGGGCATTGATTACCTGGCTCTGGGACATATCCACGCGTACCGCGAAGGCGAACTTGACGCCCGAGGCGTCTGGTGTTATCCCGGATGCCCGGAGGGGCGCGGCTTTGACGAGTGTGGGGAGCATGGATTTGTTTTGCTGGATGTGGACGAAGAAACAGGAACCTGCAGGCGGCAGTTTGTGCCCTTCGCACAGAGGAGGCTTTACGCGATTTCCGCGGATGTGAGCGGCTGTGAAAAGCCGTCGGAGATGGCAGACCGGATCGACGCTGCGATCGGGGCGCAGCAGCCTTTGGCGGAAGACCTGTTGAAGATCATTCTGACCGGAGAAGTCGATGTGGAACATGAGGTCGATACGGAATACCTCCGGAAGCGTCTGGAACCGGATTATTATTATGTGAAACTGACCGATGAGACGACGCCTGCGGTGGATGTGTCCCGCTTCCTGCTGGACGCTTCCCTGAAGGGCGAATTCGTGCGCACGGTAATGTCCGCGGAGGATCTGTCCGATGAGGAGCGGGCGGAGGTCATCCGCTGCGGCCTGCGGGCGATCGCGGGAGAAGAGATCGCGGAATCCTGACCGGGCAGATTGTCCGGCCGGTCTGCGGTCTGCGGGCGATTACGGGAGAAGAGATCACTGAATCCTGACCGGGCAGATTGTCCGGCCGAACTGCGGTCTGCGGGTGATTGTGCAGGAAGAGATCGCGGAATTATCATGATCCAGGATCCGCTACAGCTCCAGATCCAGATCTGAGAAGTCAATATACAGGTCATCATAGATATTTACTTTGACGGAAGAGGCAAAACTGTAGTTTACATTTAAAAGCTCGCCTTCAAAGTAATTTACGGTGACAGATCTTCGCTGAGGGTCAACGATCCAGTACTCCCTCACCCCATAATTCTTATAGTAATACAGTTTCCGGATATAATCATCAGCCTGTGTCCCGGGAGATACAATCTCTATTATAAAATCCGGAGCACCGTTGCAGCGCTTTTCATCCAGTTTGCTTTTATCGCATACGATCATTAAATCCGGCTGCACGATGGTAAGGGGCGTATCGTTTAATTTTACGTCAAACGGTGCCGGGAATACAGAACAGTTTCCGCCTTTTCTTTTGACATAGTCGCGCAGTATCACAAGCAGTTCTGTTAAAATGGTCTGATGCGTCTTGGATGGTCCGGCCATGTCGTAAGCAACGCCGCCGAAAACTTCCACACGGGTATCTTCCGGTAATGCTTCATACTGTTTTAAGGTTATTTCTTCCGGTTGATGCTGTAAGGCTGGCATGTCAATACTCCCTTCCGGTTTTTCATAAACTGTATTGTTTATACTATAACAGAAATCGGTACTGTCGGCAATAGATATGTTACTCCATTCTCGGAATAACAGATCTGTTTAAACACAAAAATGAAATCTGCAAAAAATATTTGCTTATCTGCGGTGAAGCATATATAATGATTCGAGCGACAAAAGGGTATGATACTACGGATTGCTCCGCACTTTC
>JAJBVI010000182.1 GCA_020859905.1 Lachnospiraceae bacterium
GGAGAATACACGATGGCCTTAAAAAAGAAACCGGTCAACGGGATGAAGGATATCATGCCGGACGAGATGGCGATTCGGGATTACGTGCAGGGTGTGATCCGTGACACCTACCGTTCTTTCGGCTTTACGCCGATTGAGACACCGTGCATGGAGGATATTGCCAACCTGAGCAGCAAACAGGGCGGCGAGAATGAGAAACTGATCTTCAAGGTGCTGAAGCGGGGCGAGAAGCTTAAGCTTGACATGGCGCAGAGTGAGGCGGATCTGGTGGATTTCGGCATGCGCTACGATCTGACCGTGCCGCTCTGCCGTTACTACGCGAACCACGCGAACGACCTGCCGGCACCGTTCAAGGCACTGCAGATGGGGAATGTCTGGCGCGCGGACCGTCCGCAGAGGGGGCGTTACCGCCAGTTTATGCAGTGTGATATCGATATTCTGGGGGAGCCGTCTAACCTGGCGGAGATTGAACTGATCCTCGCTGCGACCACGACACTGGAGAGGATCGGATTTCAGAATTTTGAGATCCGCATCAATGAGCGGCGGATCCTGAAGGCAATGGCTGCTTACAGTGGTTTTGCAGAGACGGATTTCGACACGGTTTTCATTATCCTGGACAAGATGGACAAGATAGGACCGGATGGTGTGGCGGCAGAGCTGATACAGAGTGGTTGCGCGAAGGAATCCGTGGACAGATATCTGGCGTTGTTTTCCGGCGTCGAGGAAGCGGACGACGGACTGTCCTGGCTGTCGGATACGCTCGGGGATGTGCTCGGGGATGAGATCGTCCGCAATATGCGGGAGATCGAACAGGCGGTCAACGCGGCGAAGACGGCGCGTTTTGAACTTGTCTTTGACCCGACCCTGGTGCGCGGCATGTCCTATTACACGGGAACGATCTTCGAGATCGCGATGCCGGAGTTCGGCGGAAGCTGCGGAGGCGGCGGGCGCTATGATAAGATGGTCGGGAATTTCACCGGACGGGATGTTCCCGCCTGCGGCTTTTCCATCGGCTTTGAGCGCATCATCCTGCTCCTTGCGGAGAGCGGATTTAAGGTCCCGGAGCAGCCGAAGAAGACGGCTTACCTGATCGAGAAGGGCTGTCCGGGAAACCGCCTCGTCGAGGTGATCACGCAGGCACAGGAGGCGAGAGCCGCCGGAGAACAGGTGCTGGTGGTCCGCATGAATAAGAACAAAAAGTTCCAGAAAGAGCAGCTTGAGAAAGAGGGCTACGGAGAATTCGTGGAGTTCTATAAAAAATAAGCGTGCGGATTCCGGTCATGCTGTGATCAGCGCGGTCAATTTGACCGACGGGTTCTATAAAAAGTAAGCGTGCGGATTCCGGTTATAACAGATGGAAGAAACATGCATACAAAAGCAGGGAACATGCATGCAAAAGCATTTCGGCTGTATAACATAGAAGAAAAGGGGAATAATTATGGCAGAATCCATGCGGGGCTTAAAACGGTCCCACAGATGTACAGAGGTATCCGCCGCCGAGACCGGCAGGAAAGTCACCGTGATGGGGTGGGTGCAGAGGAGGAGGAATCTGGGCAGCCTGATCTTTATCGATCTGAGAGACCGCTCGGACCTGCTTCAGATCGTGTTTGACGAGAACAGCGTCGGCGCGGAGGGCTTCGCGAAGGCCGGCACGCTGCGGAATGAATATGTGGTCGCGGTGGAGGGCACGGTTCAGAAGCGCTCCGCGGCGGTCAATGAGAATCTGAAAACCGGCGATATCGAGGTGATCGCGGAGTCTATACGGATTCTTTCCGAGTCCGACACGCCTCCGTTCCCGATAGAGGAGAATTCTCAGACGCGGGATGATATCCGCCTGAAATACCGTTATCTGGATCTGCGGCGCCCGGATATCCAGCGAAACCTGATGCTGCGGAGCAAGGTTGCATACCTGCTGCGTGAGTTTATGGCGAAGGAAGGCTTCCTGGAGATCGAGACACCGATGCTGACGAAATCGACGCCGGAGGGTGCCAGGGATTATCTGGTTCCGAGCCGCGTGCATCCCGGCAGTTTCTACGCCCTGCCGCAGTCGCCGCAGCTTTTTAAGCAGCTGCTGATGTGCTCCGGGTACGACCGTTATTTCCAGATCGCGCGGTGTTTCCGTGATGAGGATTTGCGGGCGGACCGCCAGCCGGAGTTTACCCAGGCGGACATGGAGATGGCTTTTGCGGATGTGGACGATGTGATCGACGTCAACGAACGCCTGCTGCAGTATGTGTTCCGTGAGGCGATCGGTGTGGAGATCCCGCTTCCGATTCCGCGCATGACCTGGCAGGAGGCGATGGACCGCTATGGTTCGGATAAGCCGGATACCCGCTTCGGGATGGAGCTGGTCGACGTCTCCGAAACGGTGCGCGGCTGCGGGTTCGGTGTCTTCGCGAACGCGCTGGAGAACGGCGGCAGCGTCCGCGGCATCTGCGTTCCCGGCAAAGGCGACCTGGGGCGCAAGCAGATCGACAAGCTAGCGGAGCTGGCAAAGACTTACGGCGCGAAAGGGCTGGCCTATATCCAGTGCAAAACGGACGGGACGGTGAAGTCCTCCTTTTCAAAATTTTTCACGGAGGAGGGACTTGCGGAGCTGATCGGCGCCACGGGCGGAAAACAGGGCGATCTGCTGCTGTTTGCCGCCGATAAAAATAAAGTAGTCTGGGATGTGCTCGGCGCGCTCCGCCTGCATATGGCGAAGGAGCTGGGGCTTCTCGACCCGAATCAGTACAATTTCCTCTGGGTGACTGAGTTCCCGCTGCTGGAGTGGTCCGACGAGGAGGAACGCTTCAAGGCGATGCACCATCCGTTTACCATGCCGATGGAGGAGGACTGGGATATGATCGACTCCGATCCCGGCGCGGTGCGCGCGAAGGCGTACGATATCGTGCTGAACGGCACGGAGATGGGCGGCGGTTCTGTCCGTATCCATCAGAATGATATCCAGGAAAAAATGTTCGAGGTGCTGGGCTTCACGCAGGAGCAGGCGTGGGCGCAGTTCGGATTCCTGCTCGACGCGTTCCGGTACGGCGTGCCGCCCCATGCGGGTCTTGCTTACGGCCTCGACCGCATGGTGATGCTCATGGTACAGGCGGAGTCCATCCGCGACGTGATCGCGTTTCCGAAGATGAAGGACGCATCCTGTTTGTTAACCGATGCCCCGGGAACGGTGGACGCGAAGCAGCTGGAGGAACTGGGGCTGGAGATACGTGTATAGAGAAGCGAAGAGAGACCCCCGGCTTAAGCCGGAGGATTGCAAGCGCCGAATACTGCTGCCATACAGTGTCCGGAAGCGCGAAGGAATAACCCGGCGTTTACCGCCGGGTTATTGCGTTGCTTTTTAGTATTGTGGAATATGGATTAATTATGCCCGAATTTGCATAGCTGTGATTGGTCAAACCGTTGACTTTTGGTTTTGCATCCTATATAATATAATTTGTGCGAATTTATATTTTTTTTATAATTGAATCAGAATAATTTAAGGGGATGACTGACATTATAAAGAAAATATGGGATTCGCGAAAGGTTTTCAGGAGGATTTTCACTATGTTAAACAAAAGTTTGGTATTGCAGAAGGAGGTATTTTTATGAATCAATCACAGGCAAAGGGTTTTGGATCGAGGGGTATTCTGCTTATTATCGTGCTATTCCTCGGTTTCTTCATGTTCCAGACATTCACGAATTATCCGTTGAATATTCTGGCGGAGGATTTCTATGGCGGCTCGCAGACGGTTGCCATGCTGCTGACGATCGGCACGCTGGCCGGTGTTGTGACGCAGATTATTTTGTCCCGCTTTGTGGGAAATATCAAAAGTATCAAGAAGGCTGCTTCCGTTTTCGGCATCATCGCTATTGTCTGTGCGTGGCTGGTTGCGGCGATTTCCTTCTATATGACGAGATTGTGGTACGTATTTTATCTCGGGGTAAACTATACCGTGACACTGTACGCGCTGTTTTTCATGAGCATCATCGCGGGTCAGTGGTTCCCGTGCAGGAAGGGTACGATCATGGGCATTTCCACGATCGCGTATCCGGTCTGCAACGCGGTGATCGGGTTTTTCGCGACGGCCGTATATAAGCCGCTGGAGACAGGCGTATCCGATTCCCCGGCGATTTTCCGGTCGTTCCTTCCGTTCCTGATCCTCACGACGATCGGCGTGATCCTGTTCCTTGCCCTGATCACGGACTATCCGGAGCAGTGCGGCGCTTACCGCGACAATGATAAGTCCTTCACGCCGGAGATGGCCAATCAGATGCTGGCGCAGGAGATCGAGGACAAAAAGACGACCGTATGGACGACTGCCCATACATTTACAAACCGCGATTTCTGGTGCGCATCCGTTGTCTGCGGCCTGATTCTGATGTGCGCGGTCGGCACGATGACGCAGTCCAGCACGATCATTGCGAGCTTCGAGAAACTGAATTATACGATTATTATGATGATCATTGCTCTCTGCGGCGCGGTCGGCAGCTGGCTGCTCGGCGTGATCGATACCGCGGTCGGCACGAAGAAGTCCATGCTGATCTGCGTGATCCTGATGGCCCTTGCCGGTCTGCTCGGATTTATTGCCTGTGCTGCAGGCATCGGCGTGCTTATTATCATTTCTCTGGCGCTGGTCGGCATCTTTATGGGAGCTTCCTCCAACTACATGGTATCCGTATCCGTGCAGTACTGGAGGCGGGAGGATTTCGCGAGTGTATTCTCCTGCATCAACCCGGTTGCCAATATTTTCAATGCAGTGGCGCCGACCATTGTTGCCTTGATCATGTATTCCGCGATCGGCATCAACGGCGTATTCCTGATGATCCTGGCTGCCGGTATTGCAGGTATAATCCTGATGATCATTTTCTCGCCGAAGCATATCAGTGCAGTGGACGACAGGTACCGCGAGGCGGCCGGCAAGCCGCTGGACGGCGCTCTGGAAGGACGCAAATAGGCCGGAACGGTTATTAGATTTAAAAGAATTTAGCATAGTTGAAAACTTCAGGGAGCATATCCGGTTCGGATGTGCTCCCGGCTTTTTTATGCACAGGAGCGAGTAAGGGAAATTTTCAGCTTGCGCTGCGATTAGTGAACGACAAAAAACGTTCTGCATGGTGCAGGGATGTCCGATAGACCATCCACCTGGCGCCGAACGATTTCTGCCGGACGGCACAGATTGTGCATTATATACAAAGTCACAAACAGCCAATCCCGGCAATTGGTGCATAACTAACCGTTTAAAGAGGTAGCCTGTGCACACAATGACTAAATAAAAATATAAACACAGACAGCATATTGACAAAAATGACTATAGGTGCTATTATTTTAACATCATCTTGTTTATTTAAAGAAAGGGGAAGTTTATTATGTCAGTATTAAACAGATTTCAGGATGAGCTTAAGTCTATCGTTGCCTCCAAAGACAAGTTCGAGGGCGACAAGCAGATCAACTATGAAGTTGACAAGACCACGAAGTTTATCGGACAGCTGGAGCAGGTGATGCGCGCAGACAACCGTAAGGAAGGCGATGCCATGCTGGCTGAGATGATCTCGGGTGAGCACGTGAAGTTCGCGAAGGAGCTTACCGATATCATGAATTCCGAGAACAAGCACATCGGTGATTCCAGGATTTACGCTCTGATCGATTCGCTGAAGGCTTTCCAGCTCGAGCTGGAGCGCATTAAGCGCGCAGGCTCCCGCGAGGAGGGCGACAGGCTGATCATGACGATGATCAAAGAATAGGCAACGATGCATGAAGAAACTGCCATTCCGTAGAGGGGTGGCAGTTTTTGCATGTGCAGAGGCGCATAAGGAAATCAGATCCGGTCTTATTTTACGCAGCATGAAAACTGTCCGGATTCAGGTCCGGGTTCATTTTAAGCATGATGTTTTTTACATTCGTGCGCATTCCCCGGATCCGATTGGAAATATAGGCTCTTGAAAATGACAGCTCCCCGGCGATTTTGGCATGTGATACTGTTTCTTCTTCGGACAGCAGAATGATATCAATGATATTCCGGTCGATCCCGTTTCCGAAACAGGATATTAATTCCCGGTAGAGTTCTTCCGCGTGAATCTCTTCCAGCGCAAAATCCTCAACACCGCAGTTTATATATTCCGATGCCGGGCTGATCCCCATTAATTTATTTAAAAATTCGTCCATCCCGGATTCGGAGGAATCCTGAAAGGCATCCTCCGCAAATATGCAGAAGCATTTTTGCTCCGCTTTCAGCTTCCGGATCTCATCAGGGGACAGGGAGAGCTGCTCCGCGAGTGTTTCGACCGGGGGCGTTTTGCCGTGCGCGGTCTCGTAAGCCATTTCGGTTTGCGCCAGCTTTGCGAGCAGACGGAATTTTTTGTCCGGTTTAATGATAAACTGATTGCGACGGCAGTAGTCCCAGAGGTATTTGTTGATCCAGTATGGCGCATATGTGGAAAACGCGGCGCCTTTTTTCGGTGAGAAATGCTCAATGGCTTTCAGCAGACCGATAGATCCCTCCTGAAGAAAATCCGCCGTATCGCTGTTGTTTTGCGAATAATTTCCGTTCTTTACACAGTAAAAAACGGTGTCAAAATAGGCATTGCATACACGGCTCCGCGCATCCGCATCCCCGTTTTTCGCCCTTTGAATCAAATCCGCAGTCTCATCATCGGTCAGTTTTTCTGCGCTGCGGATTGTCTGAATGTACATCAGTAATGTCTGGTCCGCTGTCTGTGTGTGTGTCATGTCTTTAGAACCCGAACAGGACGGGTGATTTGAAATCCCCGGCGGCTGTAAGCGGGAAACAATACCTGTTTCCGCTTTCAATCCTTTTGCCGTATAAACATAAACCCCCATGCGCTGCTGTCGCAGCGCGCCAACATCTATGAAAGTCGATTG
>JAJBVI010000165.1 GCA_020859905.1 Lachnospiraceae bacterium
CCGCGGCTCCGCCGGCCTATTTCCCTGGAAACCAAAATGGAAAGTCTCGGCGCCGAGCTCCGAGTGCCGAACGACGCCATGACCCGCGCGGAGGAGAAACTGATCCTGACCGGAATGAAGCCGGTAAAGGATACCGTGCAAAGAGGAGATCCGATGGATGATTTCGAAAAGCTGAGCTTTGGCATCCGTATGGATGCACGCTGCCCCTGGGACTGGGTACTTCCTGCACTTGCCTCTTACGGAAACCGGTATACGGTGCAGACGGTCGGACTGGCAGAGCGTGTGGAGAGCGAACAGAAGAGACAGGCCGGGGGCTTCGCAAAAAAACGGGCACTGGAAAAAGAGCTGAAGGAGATCGACGCGGAGACTTACGCCGGAATTAATGAACGGCTCTCCTGGCACTATCCGCATGAAATGAGCGGGATACAGAAACAGAAGGTATCCGTGTCCGAAATCAAGCATCGCGCCATGGAGGATGCAATGGATCTGCTGGAGGAGGATGCCGGACAAAATCTGTTTCAGGAGGAGATCCCGATTCCCTATATCCCGCGGTTTGTGCAGGAGCAGGAGGAGAACCGGGGTGCCCTGTGCGGAACCGCTTTTCACCGTTTTCTGGAATGTCTGGACTACGCGGATCCGGTATGGGAACATTTTTCGGAGGCCGGCAGAAGCGAAGCAGCCTCGAAATTGCGGGATTATATGCGGCGGCTGGTTTCGGACGGCCGTATGGAAGAAAAAGAGACGGAGCTGTTGAATGCCGACCCGCTCTGTACGTTTCTGTCTTCGGGGACAGCCGCCCGAATGAGGGAGAGCGCAAGGCGAAATCTTTTAACGAAGGAACAGCCGTTTGTGATGACGCTGCCCGCTTCCCGCGTCTGGAGTGAGACCGATGCGGAGGAGTCCGTGCTTGTACAGGGTATCATTGATGTTTTCTGGGAGGAAGAGGACGGCATCGTTCTTCTCGACTACAAGACTGACCGAGTAAAAACCCCGCGGGAGCTGGTGCTGCGCTATCAGGAGCAGATGCGGATCTACGCGGAAGCGCTGGATCGCCGTTTCTCGAAGAAGAAGGTTAAGGAAATCCTGCTTTATTCGTTCCGGCTGAATCAGGCGATCCCGATAGAAAAAGTATCGTCTGTGTAAACAGGCATGCGCTGCTTGCGCAGTACACTAAGATCTATGAAAGGATGCAGTATATGAGAATCATACTTGGCTCGGCATCGCCGAGACGGAAAGAATTGCTGGCGCGGATGGGGATTGATTTTGAGGTGATCCCGTTAAAAGGGGAGGAGATCATCACGGAGGAAGATCCTTCAGATATTGTCACGGAACTGGCCGTGCAGAAAGCTGAGGCGGTGCTGTGCGAGCTGTCAGAAGGAAGGTTGTTCGTACAGCGGATGGAAGCGTGTGATGCTTCCACGCAGGAAGAAAATGATTCCGTTCATAAGACCTGCGAGGCGGATGACGGCCTGCTTATCCTCGGCGCGGATACGGTCGTTGCATATGAGCACCGGATTCTCGGCAAACCGTCCGACGAGGAGGACGCATTCCGTATGCTGCACAGTCTGTCCGGGAAAACGCACCAGGTCTATACCGGCGTGTGCATGCTTTTGGTGAGCCGTGAGAGCCGCACGGAACATCATTTTTTTGAGAAGACGGATGTGACATTGTATCCGATGGAAGAGTGGGAGATATGGGAATATATCCGGACGGGGGATCCCATGGATAAAGCGGGGGCATATGGAATACAGGGAATCTTCGGAAAATATGTCCGCGAAATCCATGGAGATTACAATAATGTGGTGGGTCTGCCGGCTGCAAGACTTTATCAGGAAATGAAGGCGCACGGACAGCTCCTTACCTGATATTCGAGGTACGAGATACCGGGTTCAGGCAATCGAAACATACAGCTTCCGGAGCAGAGAGGCGAGTGTCTCCTGCTCCTGCCGCGTAAGCGCATGGTCGATCCTCGCCTGCGTTTCATGAAAATTCTCAAATACGATCCTGCCCAGTTTCTGTCCGCTCTCTGTCAGGCGGATGCGTTTCACGCGCTGATCCAGAGGATCGGCGCAGCTTTCGACCAGTTTCTTCTGTTCGAGTCTCTTTACAATGCCGAGCATGGTCTGCTGTGTGACCTGAAACGTTTTTTCCATCTCTTTCATGGAAAGGCTTCCGTATGCCGAATCATACAGCAGGATGATCACGCGGGACTGGGAAAAGGTAATACCGTACGGCATCAGTTCATGATTCATATCCTTCTCCAGCTTCCCGATGTTCATCTTGATCAGCGGAATCAGATTATTAAATTGTTCTTCCATCTGTATAAGCCCCTTTATAGCAGTTCCTCTTTATATCTGCTGCCTTATTCCGAATAGCAGCTTTCCCGCTGCGCGACCTCCATCATCAGCTTGATGCGGTTCAGCTGGTTGACCTGGCTGGCGCTCGGGTCGTAGTCGATGGCCACGATGTTGGCTTCCGGATACATCTCCTTGATTTTCTTGACGATGCCCTTTCCGATGATGTGGTTCGGCAGGCAGCCGAAAGGCTGAGCGCACACGACGTTGTTCACGCCGCGGTGGATCAGGTCGATGATCTCGCCGCCCAGGAACCATCCCTCGCCGCAGTGGTTGCCGAGCGAGAGTACCTGCTGCGCATCTTTTTTGATCTGGCGGAACGTACCTCTGTCCTTAAACCGTTCGCTGCGCCGCATGGTGAAAAAGACAGGCACACGGGATACGTTCATCAGGAAACCGGCGATCTTCGCGACGATGGCGGCGGCCTGCGTGCCGCCCAGATGCTTTTTCCGGTAAATCGAGTTCCAGAAGCAGTATTCCACAAACTCAATGAAATCCGGGAGCACCGCCTCCGCGCCCTCCGCTTCCAGCAGATCGACCAGATGGTTGTTTGCGATCGGCATATATTTCACCAGAACCTCGCCGACGATGCCGACCCTCGGCTTCGGCGGCTGATCCTGTGTCGGCAGCCGGTCGAAATCCCGGATCGCGCATTTGCAGTTCTGATAAAAGTTCCGCACACGCACTTTCGGATCCAGCAGGTCGCCGATGCATTTTTTCTTCCACTGTTCATACAGGGTGTCCGCGGAACCCGTGACCTGCTCGTAGGGGCGTACTCGCAGCAGGAGCCGCATGAATACGTCGCCGTAGATCAGTGCCTGCAGCACTTTCAGCCCCATTTTCACGGAATAGTGGAAGCCGGAATTCTTCTCCATGCCGTTCATGCTTGCGGAGATGACCGGTATATGCTCATAGCCGGCTTCTTTTAATGCCTTGCGGATGAAGCCGACGTAGTTGGACGCACGGCATCCGCCGCCGGTCTGTACCATGATGACAGCGAGTCGGTCCGTATCGTATTTGCCGGACATGACGGCATCCAGGATCTGGCCGGTCGTGATCATGGCGGGATAGCAGGCGTCGTTGTTGACATATTTCAGCCCTAAGTCGATGATGTTCTGGTTTTCTTCCCTCATAACGACGAAGTCGTATCCGCAGCACTGCATGGCCGCCTCGATAAAATCGAAATGATACGGGATCATCGACGTGCACAGGATGGTATATTTTTTCTCGTACATATCCTGTGTGAATTCCGGACGCTGGTAATCCCTGATCCTGTGAACGAGGTCGGAGGAAATCCTTCCCAGTTTCCGCATCTTCATGGCGGCCATCATGGAGCGCACGCGGATTCTTGCCGCTCCCAGATTGCTGACCTCGTCTATCTTCAGCAGGGTGTACATTCTCCCGGCCTGTGCCATGAGATCCTGTACCTGGTCGATCGTAACGGCATCGAGACCGCAGCCGAAGGAGTTGAGCTGGATCAGCTCCAGATCTTCCCGCGTGGAAACGTACTCCGCGGCCGCGTAGAGTCTGGCATGGTAAGTCCACTGGTTCGTTGCGCGGAGTTTTACGTTTCGTTCACTCAGCCCCGCGATGCTGTCCTCGGTGAGGACGGCGAATCCGAAGCTGTGTATCATCTCGGGGATGCCGTGGTTGATCTCCGGGTCGAGATGATAGGGGCGGCCGGCGAGCACGATGCCTGAGGCATGATTCTCCTCCATCCACTCAAGTGTGCGCCGCCCTTCCTTCTGTACGTCATCCTTGAAGCGGAGCAGTTCCGCCCATGCTTCGTGTGCGGCTACCTTCACTTCACTTTTGTCAATGCCGAACTCCTTTTTCATAAAATCACAAAGACCCTGTGTCAGAATCTCTTCATTTGAAAAAGCGAGGAAAGGATTTAAAAACCGCACGTTTTTTTCCCGCAGATTCTCCACATTGTTTTTGATGTTCTCTGGGTAGGAGATAACCATCGGGCAGTTGAAATTGTTCTGGAGAGAATCCTTTTCCTTCCGCTCATAATAAATACACGGATAAAAAATGGTATCCACACCCTCGCGGATCAGCCACTCGATGTGCCCGTGCGCGAGCTTGGCCGGATAGCATTCCGATTCGCTGGGAATGGAATCCATGCCGAGGCGGAACAGCGGACCGTCCGAGTACGGCGAGATCACAGTCCGGAAGCCGAGCTGTTTCCAGAAGACTGCCCAGAAGGGATAGTCCTCATAGAGATTCAGCGCACGGGGAATGCCGATAGTCCCGCGCCAGGCCTGTTCTGCCTCCAGCGGGATATAGTAATCGAACAGGCGGTACCGTTTGTAATCGAACAGATTCGGCGCTTCATTGTCGTCCTGCCTGCTGCGCAGTCCCTTTTCGCAGCGGTTCCCGGAGATGTAGCGCTGTCCGTCCGGGAAGAGGTTTACCGTCAGACGGCAGTTGTTCTGGCAGCCCTGGCAATGTGCGGTCTGTGTCCTGTATGTAAAGTGTGCGATTTCCTCCCGGGAAAGCATGGAGGAGGGTGCTCCCGCGTAACGTTCCTTTGCGATCAGTGCCGCGCCGAAAGCGCCCATCAGTCCGGCGATGTCCGGACGGATCGCTTCCTGTCCGGCCGTCAGTTCGAAGCAGCGCAGTACGGCATCGTTGTAAAAGGTACCGCCCTGTACCACGAACTTTTCTCCCAGTTCGGAGACATCTTTTAGCTTGATCACCTTAAACAGGGCATTTTTGATGACGGAATAGGCCAGCCCTGCAGCGATATCCTCCACCTTCACCCCCTCCTTCTGCGCCTGTTTTACGTTTGAATTCATAAAAACAGTGCAGCGGGTGCCGAGATCCACCGGATGTCTGCCCCGCACAGCCTTTGCGGCGAATTCCTCGGCGGTGCATCCCAGGGAATTTGCAAAATTTTCTATAAAGGAACCGCATCCGGAGGAGCATGCCTCGTTCAGGATGATGTTGTTTACGGCACCGTCGCGGATCGTGATGCATTTCATGTCCTGTCCGCCGATATCCACAATGCAGTCTACATCCGGCTCGAAAAACCGGGCGGCCTGATAATGGGAGATGGTCTCCACCTCTCCCTCGTCCAGATGGAAGGAGTGCTTCATCAGATCTTCTCCGTAACCGGTGGAACAGGACCAGGCGATCTTCGCCTTGGGATTCATATGTTCAAACATATCCAGCAGAGTTTTTTTTGCGACCATGGCCGGGTCGCCCCCGTTGCTTCCGTAGCTGGAGTAGAGGAGCTTCCCGTCCTCCGAAATCAGAGCCAGCTTCATCGTCGTGGATCCGGCGTCGATGCCGAGAAAGCAGTTCCCCTCATATTCCTCGAAGGAGCCTTTGGGAACCTGATACTGATCCTGGCGCTCACGGAACGCACGGTAATCGTCATCCGATGTAAACAGCGGTTCCAGTATATTCATCTCGGAATGAACGCTGCCGCTTTTTTCCAGTGTATCTAACAGCGCAGAGAGCGGCTGCGGATCTGATTTTGTGCCGGCAGCTGCCGCGCCGGAAGCCGCGAACAGATGCGCCTCATCCGGGAGATATGCGTTCTCCGGAGTCAGACGCAGGGTACGGGCAAAGGCATTGCGCAGCTCGGAAAGGAAATAGAGCGGTCCTCCCAGAAAGACCACCTTTCCCGTGATCCTTCGTCCGCAGGCCAGACCGCTGATGGTCTGGTTCACGACTGCCTGGAAAATGCTGGCAGCCAGATTCTCCCTCGCCACGCCGTCATTGATGAGCGGCTGGATATCGCTCTTGGCGAACACACCGCATCTGGCGGCGATGGGGTAGATCTCAGTATAGGATTTGGCGTATGTATTTAACCCATCCGCATCTGTCTGGAGCAGGGCGGCCATCTGGTCGATAAAAGCTCCCGTACCGCCCGCGCAGATGCCGTTCATGCGCTGATCTGCGCCGTTGCTTAAGAAGATGATCTTGGCATCCTCGCCTCCGAGTTCGATGACCACATCGGCATCCGGGACGGTTGTCTGTACCGCGGAAGTGACCGCGATCACCTCCTGCACGAAATCCACATGGATATGTTTCGCCAGGCTTAATCCGCCGCTCCCTGTGATGGACACGGTGCAGGTCTGATCTCCGATCTGATCATATACTTCCATGAGCATGCTTTTTACTGTATTCTGGATGTCTGCAAAATGTCTCTGGTATTTTCCGTATACCCGTTCTTTTTCTTCGTTCAGAACCACTACTTTTGCGGTGGTAGAACCGATATCAATTCCGATTGAATAAACCTTATCCATTTTGTATTATGTAGTCTCCTCTGTTTGTAGTCTTGTTTTATTTATGTATGTATGTCCGGTTCCTTTTATGACCGGGCGGTGTTTGCTGCAAGTCACACCCTCACCGGATTTATACCTTTTTATATGCCGGTCGTGACTAGTGTGGCGTCTCAATCATTTTTTAAGTTATAGTGCTGGATATGCCGTCATT
>JAJBVI010000045.1 GCA_020859905.1 Lachnospiraceae bacterium
TTAGCGGATTCCGAATGTTTTTAGGATTGCGGGATAAGTGAGATAAGAAATCTCTCATTCGAGTTTTGAAAAAACCGCTGTATTAATATTTCCTCAACCCGATCGACCCGTCGTCATCCGTATTCTCAATGGAGCGGATTGTCACGTAATATCCCTCATGCTCACTGATCTGTACATAGACCCGGTCTCCGGCTTTATGCCCGAAAACCGCCTTTCCGAGAGGCGACTCATTGGAAATCCACCGCTTCATGGAATTGGCTCGGACGGTAGTGACAATGGTATATTCTTCCTCCTCGTCTTCGTCCTCGAACAGGAGAACGACCTTATTGTTCATCCCGACCTCATCGCTCTTTGATTCATCGGAGATCACCACTGCCGTTTTTATCATTCTCTCAAGATACCGGATACGCTTTTCATTCTCATTCTTAAACTGTTTCGCGGCCTTATATTCAAAATTCTCACTGAGATCCCCCTGGGCGCGGGCTTCCTTCACCGCGTCAAGCGCCTCTTTGCGGACGACGAGCTTCCGGCGCTCGATCTCCTCCTCCATGCGCTTAATGTCCTTCTGTGTTACCTTATCGTACATATACCCTCCCTGTATAGACCTTATGATGCCAATGCAATCCCTCCTGTCAAATCCTGCAGCAATATTGTATCTCACATTTCAGCACTCAGGTCTGATGTCCGAAATAAATTATAGAACATCCGTTCGCTTATTGCAAGTGTTTTTACACCGGATATGACCCATGCTCTGTATCCGCCAGATCCGGATCAACACCCGTCTGCTGCGCTGCGCGGAATTTGAAGAAATCCACCGCCTGATCCGGAAACAATGCGTAGGAAAGCACGTCTTCATCCTGCTGCTTCCACTCCTTCATCTCCTTCTCCAGCTTTTCCAGCTGAGGTTCGATGAGATCGGCGGGGCGGCAGGTGATCGCCTGATCCTGATCCGCTCCGAGAACCTTTTCCACGACCTCCGGATTAAACGGTTTCACCGTCTGTCCGTACCGGCCGAGCAGGATTCCCCTGGTTTCCCTCGTCGCCGCCTTATACCTCTCGCCCATGAGTACATTTAACACCGCCTGGGTTCCCACGATCTGACTGGACGGCGTCACCAGCGGCGGTTCACCGAGATCTCTGCGGACACGGGGGATTTCCTGCAAAACTTCCTCGAACTTATCCTCGGCATTCTGCTCCTTTAACTGGGAAACCATGTTAGAGAGCATCCCGCCCGGCACCTGGTAGCGCAGCGTGTTAATGTCCACGCCCAGAACCTTTGTACTCAAAAGTCCGCCTGAGAGCGCCTCCTCGCGGATCGGCGCAAAATACGCACAGATCTCAGCGAGCAGATTCTGATCGAGTCCGGTGTCGTAAGGCGTCCCGCGGAATGTCTCAACCATCACCTCCGTGGCCGGCTGAGATGTGCCCAGAGCCAGCGGCGAGATGGCAGTATCAATCATATCACAGCCCGCCTCCACGGCCTTCAGACAGCTCATGGAAGCTGTACCGCTCGTATAATGCGTGTGAAGCTCGATAGGAAGGATGACATTCTCCTTTAACGCGCCGACCAGCCGCCCGGCCTCATAGGGAAGCAGCAGTCCCGCCATATCCTTGATGCAGATAGAGTCCGCCCCCATATCCTCAATGCGCTTCGCCACATCGATCCAGTAATCCAATGTATATGCGTCGCCCAGCGTATAGGACAGCGCGATCTGCGAATGGCCCTTTTCCCTCCGGCACGCGTCTACCGCCGTCTTTAAGTTTCTCAGGTCATTTAAACAGTCAAAAATCCGGATGATGTCGATCCCGTTCGCGATGGATTTCTGCACAAAATACTCCACTACATCATCCGCGTAATGATTATATCCCAGAATATTCTGGCCGCGGAACAGCATCTGCAGCTTCGTATGCTTAAATCCGTCGCGGAACTTCCTCAGGCGTTCCCACGGATCCTCTTTCAAAAAACGCAGGGAAGCGTCAAACGTGGCTCCGCCCCAGCATTCTACCGCATGATAGCCGACCTGATCCATCTTATCAATGATCGGCAGCATCTGCTCTGTCGTCATCCGGGTCGCCATCAGCGACTGATGCGCATCCCGCAGCGCCGTCTCCGTTATCTTTAAAGGTCTGTTCTCCATATCTGCCTCCATTCCATGCAACTCTCTATCTCAGTCTCTCATCCTCTTTCAGCCGCTGATCTATTTTCAGCCGTCTGTCTTTTTCCGGCCGTCCTGTCTCCTTTCAGCTGTCCTGCCTGCTTTCGACCGACCTGTCCCTTTCAGTCTCACGTCTTCTTTCAGCCGTCCTGCTTACAGTGCAGCCCGATTTATCCATTCATCGAAGCCAGAACATCGCCGGCCGCGACAGACTGCCCCTTTTCAACTTCAATGCTTGCCAGGATGCCGTCCTGCGGAGCCACAACTGAAGTCTCCATCTTCATAATCTCAAGGATCACGACCGGATCGCCTTTTGACACGGACGCGCCGACTGCAGCCGCGATATCGACCACCTTACCGGCCGCACCCGCCGTGATTGGGATTGCGCCAGCCGCTGCCGGCACCGATTCAACAGAGGCTGGTGACGCAGACACAGTTCTGCCGGGCATTGCTTCATTTCCGACCGCTGCCGCTGCGCTGCCGGCTGCCGGTGTCGGTGACGGATATCCGCCCGCCATCGCCGCATTCCCGGTCACTGCATTCCTGCCTGCAGGTGTCGCATATCCGCCCGTCATCGCCGCATTCCCGGCACCCACAGCAGCATATCTGCCTGCTGCAGCCGCGTTACCCGTCGTCTCCTCCACCGTCACGTCATACACAGTTCCGTTTACCGTAATCACATAACTCCTCATATCCGCAATCCTCCTGTTATCGCTTGAATTACCCGCGTTTTCGAATCGTCCGCACCACAAAACCGTCCAACGGCATCTGCTCACTCGCCGCTATGGCCGCCGCAATCACCGCAACCAGTTCCGGATCATCCGGCTGCGGTGCCGCGGATACCGGCGCATCAAACAGATCAGGATCTTTTTCCGCAAAGGTTTCTGCCGACCCGTACGCGTCCGGTGCATCCGATGTATCCGGCACCGTTGCTTTCGCTGTGTCCGCCGAGGGGTCGTTTTTATGTTTTTGAAACAGCGGGCTTCCGGCGAACAGAATATTCCCTGGTTTTATCATTTTTTTCATTTTACATCACCATCCCCTGTTCCGTTCAACAGTTCCTTATCTCAATTGCTCATAAAAAAATTTGTCCTGATAAATATTTTCTTTTTATCTCTCCGCGCCGAATCAGATTATACCGCACATTTTTTAATCTGACACTGTATGTGTATCCTCACAGCATGGAAAACGCCATGATCAGATGTTTCCTGGTATCCTTCGGCTCGATCACGCTGTCAATAAGTCCGTGCGCCGCAGCCGAACGGACGGAATTCTGCCCGGACTCATAGGCTGCCGCCTGCTTATCCCGCGCAGGATCCCCTGAGAACAGAATATTCGCCGCTTTCTCAGCCTCCATCATGCCGACCCTCGCCGAATCCCAGGCCAGCGTCATGAAGGAACCGTCTTGCAGCGGTTTCGTATGCATCGCCACATAGGCGCTGCCATAAGTGTCCCCGATAATCAGATTCACCCTCGCACCGGAAAGAGCCGCCAGAGCCCGCATCATCCCTGCCAGGGACTGCGGCAGATTTCTCTCCGTCTCCTCCGTCGCGGCAAAACCGTCCGCCGCCGATACTGTGAGAACCGGAAGCGATTTCTCTGAACAAAATGTGAGAAACTCCGCCGCCTTCCCGCAGCCGCGGGCTGTCAGCCTCTTCGGAAACCTCCGCAAAGTGCCGCCCTGTTCGTCAAACAGAGCCGGCGCATTCCCGACCACACCGGTCAGAATGCCGTTCAGTTTCAAAAATCCCGTCACCATCTCCGGACAATAGTCGGGACGGATCTCAAAGAATTCTCCAAAATCACCGCACTCCCGCAGCAATGCCCTTGTATTCACGGTTTCCGCGATCGTCCCGGAAGCGATATGACGGTTCAGCTCCGCAAGGTCACAGCAGCCGTACTCCGCATCCTCAAACAGCGACACAAGCGAGCGGATCCTTCCGATTACATCATCCTCCGTCTCCAGAACCTCCGCCTGGCCGGAAGCCGTATTCTGGTACGCGGCAGACGAAAACTCACGCGCCATCGCGGCGTTATCCGTGATGGTGCGGGGCGCGTTCACAAACATATCCGCAGATGCAGCCATATAGGTGAAATCGCTCAGCGCCGGGATCAGCGTCATGCCGCCGGCACAGACGCCAAACACGCCGCTGATCATCAACAGCTTTCCCTGGCATTCCATCTGCTTCGCAAGAACACCGCCGAATCCGTCCAACGCGTCCACCGACTCCTCCAGACGGAAACCGCCGCAGTCGAGCAGCCCGATCACCGGTGCACCGCTCCGCATCGCCTTATCATATAAATCCGAAATCTTCTTCGCGTGCATCTCGCCCATCGTGCCGTTCAGCACAGCGCGGTTCTGACTGTAAACAAACACGGGAATACCCTCGATCTGTCCGTATCCCGTGATGACGCCGTCAGACGGTTCCGACTGATGTTTCAGGGAAAAGTCTGTGCTGCGCGCTGTAACATAAGCACCCAGTTCCACAAAACTGCCTTCGTCCAGCAGCTTCTCCAGCCGCTCCATCGCTTTCGTATCCGCCATCAAAACAAAGCCTCCTTATGCTCCCGGTCTGCCATTAAAAATGTCTTCTCATGCTCCCGCACAGCGTCAGCCGCCCGGTTCATGTCTCACTTCCCTGGATATATGATCACAGAATCCACATCATAGTTCCGCAGACGATTCCTGCCCTTCAATCCGGCCAGCTCCATCAGGAACAGAACCTTGACAACCTCGCCGCCGAGTGCCTCAACCAGCCTGATACTGGCCTCGATCGTGCCTCCTGACGCCATCAGGTCATCCACGACAACTACCTTCTGCCCCGGACGGATAGCGTCCTTATGGATCTCAATCTCCGCCGTGCCGTATTCCAGCTCATACTCCTGTGAGATCGTTTCACAGGGAAGCTTGCCCTTTTTGCGGACCAGGACAAATCCCTTGCCGAAATCCTTCGCGATCGGCGCACCGAACACAAACCCGCGCGACTCCGCTCCGACGACCACATCAAAATCAAGGCCATCCAGAAACGCCTCCATCCCATTAATCGCCAGCGCAAACCCCTCCGGATCCTGAATTACCGATGTAATGTCACGGAATATAATCCCCGGTTCCGGGAAATCCGGAATACTTCTCACATAATCCTCTACTTTTTTCATGATAATCTCCATTCCGCCGCCCTTTGGCAGGCGGCACAAATTACTATTTATAAAAATTTTAGAAAGTTTATACTTTCTTTCCGGGGTCAGACCCCTTATGAGAGCGACCCCTCCCCGTCAAATGAAACCCCGCCGAGCGCCTCCGAATATTCATTGACCAGATCGATAATATTCTGCTTTGTATCTCCGGTTGCCACGGTCGGCTGATAATCATTGTAACTGCTCGCGGAACTGAGTTTGCAGGGAATAATGGAAACGTCCGGCTCATCCGTCTCAACCTCGCCGTCCGTGATCATAAATGTCTGCTGGAAGATCACGGTATTCTTGTCCGAAGGATTTTTGTTCCCGCCGAAGCAGAAATTCCCCAGACTGTAACAGATCACTTTTCCCTCGTAAATCTCAACGCCCTGCAGGACATGCGGGTGATTGCCGATGATGAGATCCGCGCCCGCGTCGATCAGGCTGTGCGCGGTCGTCTGCTGGTACTCATTCGGATAATAATCCTTCTCTATCCCCCAGTGGCAGCAGGCAATGACCAGATCCGCCCCCTCATCCCGCAGAGACTGAATTTCCTCCTCCATCGTATCCAGCTTTTCCTGTGACTGTGAAAGGAGGTTCGCAGACACAATGCCGACCTTCACGCCATCCTCCGTGACAAACATCCCCTCCTGCCCGGAATAGGCATAGGTGATCCCGGCATCTGAGAGAACCTGCTTCGTCTCCTGGAAGCCCTCCTCCCCGTAGTCATAGGTGTGGTTATTCCCCATCGAGCAGACCTCCACCGAGCTGCCGGTCAGAATGCCCGCGTACTCCGGCGCTCCCTTCAGATTAAACGTCTTTTCCACCCGCTCCGTCGCTTCGGAGAGAACACATTCCAGATTCACGATCGTCAGGTCGTTCTCCTCAAAAATACTGCGAACATCCTCGAAAAAATAATCCTCTCCATAGGAATCATAGTAAGCGTCAAACGATCCGTCATAGCTCTGCGTCTGAGCGACGCCCAGCGTACAATCCCCCGTCGCCGTGATCGTCACCGTCTTCGTCACCGTGTCAGGTATCTCCCCGCTGATCTCCGTTGTGTTCGGATCATACGCAGACGAATCCTGCACATCCGCACCCGCCGCATCCGTATCCGCATCTGATGCATCCGCATCCTTAAGACCGGGCACTTCCCCTGCGGCATCCGCCGATTCGTCCGCAGCGCCCGCCAATCTGTCTCCGGTATCCGACCCGGATCCTCCGCAGCCGGACACCGCCAGTGCCGCGGCTGCGCACATTGTCAGCACCGACAGGAAAATTTTCTTTCTCATATATACAACATTCTTTCTCATAAGTACATCCCTCTACCGCTTTCCCGGACTCATCTGATCCCGTTCCTTTGCTTTTTGTTTTTCACTACTGTGTCGTCTCAATCATTTTTTAAGTTATAGTGCTGGATATGCCGTCATTCCGCA
>JAJBVI010000168.1 GCA_020859905.1 Lachnospiraceae bacterium
AAGCCTAAAAAGCTGGTGTAAATTATTCCAGGCTTTTGCAGGACGCAATTATATCTTTTCTGTGACTAAGCAGAACGAACTAAAAAGCAATGTTTGTTAGTTAATGGCGGCAAGATTAGATTCTTGTCGTCGTATTTTATGCGTTAAAAATAATATAAAAAATATTATAAACCTCTGAAATAAGTATTGACATATCGTACACGATATGATATTATATACTTGTAAGGAGGTGAGATACAGATGAGCAAGATACGAAAGAAAAAGCCCAGTACCGACTGGTTGCGACAGGCGATAGAGGACTTAATCATTGGAATCATCATACTGATTCTCGACAAGCTAATTAATTAGCGGAGAGGGGCGCAAGCCCTTCTCTAAACAAAAATATAACACAAAAGCTCATCTGTGTAAAGTCATGTTGTGGAAACTAGGAGTATTTTTTATTGCGATTGGATTGGTGAAGCTGACATATTCCATCGTTACGAAAGCGAGGGATAGACATGCCAAAGGGTGAACCTTCCAAACAGTCGATTGCGACGCGAAAGTACGAAGCGAAAGCGGGCTGGATGTCCAAGACATACAAGCTCAAACGGGATGTCGTGACCCAGTTTGCGGAAGCCTGCGATAAGGCGGGCGTGAGTCAGGCATCACAGCTTACAAAGATGATGATGGGATTCATCGAGAAAAACAAGTAAAAACAACAAAAGGACATCCGGTAAAAGCCGGGTGTCTTTTTATATAAAAATAATCAAGGAGGAGGTGAGCCGGTTGCCGGCACTGAAAAGCGCAAAGCAGGAAAAATTCGTGCAGAACTTAATAGCGGGGATGAGCCAGCGGCAGGCTTACCGAGACGCTTATCCGGTTTCGAAGAGATGGAAAGACGTTTCTGTGGATAACTGCGCGTCAAAACTTTTTACCGAGGTTTTACCGAGGTACCAGGAAATCCAGGAACAGCAGAAACAGGATGCCCTCCTGACGCGCTGGGAGAAGCGGAAGCTCCTTGCGGACATTGCCAGGAGCAATAAAAACGACACGCCGGACCGGCTCCGCGCCATTGACACGGACAATAAGATGGAGGGCGAATATGTCAGCAAGGTCGCCCTGGACACAGACACGGATCTGAATATTACGATTGATTACGGCGGATGTGATCCCCCTTGAACATCACATTAAAAGCAAATCCAATATTTAAGGATCCGGATGAAAGCCGCTGCAGGTATGTCGTGATGCGCGGCTCGGCCGGATCCGGGAAAAGCGCGGACACGGCCCAGCATTACATCCTGCGGCTGATGCGGGATCCCGGGCGGAACCTGCTGTGCGTCCGGAAATCGGACGTCACGAACAGGGACAGCACCTTCGCCGAGCTGCAGGCTGCCCTTTTCCGCATCTTCGGGGACGGGTTTGAAAAATACTGGTACATCAATACAAGCAACATGATCCTCGAGTGCAGGAGCAACCATAACCAGGCGATCTTCCGCGGGGTAAATGACAACAAGCAGAGGGAGAAGCTGAAATCCATTACTTTTAAACGGGGGAAGCTGACGGATGTCTGGATCGAGGAAGCCACGGAGCTGACGCAGGATGATTTTGAAATTATTGACGACCGCCTCCGCGGCCGGCTGCCGGAAGGGCAGTTTTACCAGATCCGCATGACGTTCAACCCGGTCAGCAGCAGCCACTGGATCAAAAAGCAGTTTTTCGACCGCACAGACCCGGATGTATTTACGCACCGCAGCACGTACCTGGACAACCGGTTCATCAACCCAGCGTACCACAGGCGCATGGAGCGGCGCAAAGAAGTGGATCCGGAAGGCTACCGGATTTACGGTCTGGGCGAGTGGGGCACCGCGGGCGGCCTGATCCTGACAAATTATATTATCGAGGAATTTGACAGGGATCCGGCGCGCTTTGATTACATGGTGAATGCGCAGGATTTCGGCTACAACCATTATGACTGCATCGGCGAGGTCGGCTTCCGCGACGGGGAGCTGTACCTCTGCCGCGAGCTGTACGTCAATGAGAAAGACACAGATGAAATTATCCAGATGGCGGAAGGAATGTTCAATAAACGGCTGGCGATGTACTGTGACAGCGCGGAGTCTGACCGGATCAGGATGTGGCAGAAAGCCGGCTACCGCGCCGTCCCGGCCAAAAAAGAGCCCGGGAGCGTCCATGCGCAGATTGATTACCTGAAACAGCACCGGATCCATATCCACCCCTCCTGCGCCGGGGCAATCCGGGAGATACAGCAGTGGAGGTGGCGCAGGGACGAGCGGAGCGGCGAGTACCTGGACGAGCCTGTCCTGTTCCAGGATGACGCGATGGCGATGCTGCGCTATTCAATCGAACAGGAACGCAAAGGAAAAGTGAAATTAAAAACATTTCAGTTTTGATGAGGTAAGACAATGCCGAGGACGAAAAGACCATACCAGCTGCCGGAGCCGCTGACATGCAGCGAGGACAGGGTGCGCGACGGCGTGCCCATGTCTGCCGGGATGGCGGACATAAGGTACGGGAATCTGTCAGAACAGGGGAAGCTGCTGGCGGATTCCTTTTTCATCGGCATTTTAATGATCGCCGATGAATTCCCGGATTATATCCGGATCCGATGACCAGGCATGTACGTCTCAAAACTGTATGGAGGTCAGGCGTGGAAACCATAAGCTACGGGATGCCAGGCGTGGAGGCTTAAAACTATGGCAGTTAATGACAAAACTATAAAACGGAGGGAACCAGGAATTATGAAGAACAAATTTGCAAATGCGTTTATGGCAGGCCAGGCAGTAACGAAAGGATATTTCCGGCTGCAGCAGTTCGCGGATGACGGGGACGGCGAAGGCAGCGGCGGCTCCGGCAGCGGGGAAGGTACGGGCGGCAGCTCCGGCGACGGCGGTTCCGGAAGCAGCGGGGAAGGTTCGGACGGCAGCGAAGGCTCCGGCACTGGCGATGGCGCTAAAACCTATACCGACGCGGACGTGAACGCCATCATCGAGCGGAAGATGGCCGAATGGTCGAAGAAGAAGGACAAAGAGATCAGCGAGGCAAAAGCCGAGGCGGAGAAGCTCGCAAAGATGAATGCCGAGCAGAAGCGTCAGTATGAGTACGAAAAGCTCCAGAAGGAAAACGAAGCAAAGGATGCTGAGATTGCGGAATTAAAAAAGACTCAGCTCAGGGCGGAATTATCCCGGAGCGCGGCACAGATCATGAAAGAACAGCATGAGATTGTTGCAACGCAGGATATGCTGGATTTTGTGGTTGGTGAGAATGCGGAAGAGACAAATCAGAGAATTGAAAAGCTGATCGGGATCATCCGCGATGACCGCAAGGCGCAGGAAAAGGCGCGGGCGACCGGGAAGCCGCCGAAGTCTACCGGCGGCGCGGGCGGCACGGTGTCTGAGATCGACCGGCGCATTGCAAAATACCAGTAGAAAGGACCTAAAATCATGAAGAACAGAGAGTTTTACAGGACCATGCTGTACAGCGGCCTCCAGATGTTCGCTGACGGCGAGAACAACGACCTTGCGGCGAGGAGCTACCAGCTGGAGTTCAAGCAGCTCCTGCAGGCCGTGTTTAAAGCGCAGGCTTATTTCGCGGACTTCTTCGGCGGCGGCATCGAGGCGCTGGACGGCGTTCAGGAGAACGAGACCGCCTTTTACGTGAAGACCAGCGACATCGCTGTTGTAGTAGGGGATGCTTACGATACGGCATCGACGACCGCGTTCGGGGCCGGCACCAGCAGTTCCAGCCGGTTCGGCGAGAGGACGGAAGTAATCTATACCAACACGCCGGTGGCTTACACCTGGGAGTGGGTATACCACGAGGGCATTGACCGGCATACGGTGAACAACGACTTCGAGGTTGCGATCGCAGACCGCCTGGAGCTGCAGGCGAGGGCGAAGACGGCGCAGTTCAACACGCACCATGCATCGTTTATTTCTGAATCTGCTGCGGAGTCTGTCGAGATTGCAGAATATACGGAGGATGCGGTCGTTGAGCTGTTCAACACCCTGAGCGCCTATTTCAACAACATCGAGGCGGTCGGCACCAAAGTCGCGAAAGTGAACAGCTCCATCTACAACATCATTGTGGACAGCAAGCTCACCACCACAGCGAAGGACAACGCGGCGGATACCGGCGGTAACGAGATCGCGAAATTCAAAGGGTTCCGGATCGAGGAAGTCCCGGACGGGCTTTTCCGGGATACGGACTGCGTGTATGCGTACATCGCGGGCATATGACGAGCGCCAGGAAAAGAATGATTTTTACAAAGCGGGCAGTTGAGAAACCGCCCGTATTCCGCGTCCTGCGGAAACAGGCGAAGAAATACCCGCCTGTCCGGGTAAAACCGGCACACGGGGCGGTGCGCTGGATCCGGGGCAAAAAACAGAAAGGAAGTGGAACCCGTGGACAGGTACGAAAAGAAGAGGCGGATTCATGCGGGGAGGCTGGAACGCGCAAAGCGCGAGAAGGAGCTGTTCGACGAACGCCAGAAGATTCATGAAGTCAAAATGCAGATGCGCAGATGGAAGCCGCCAACCACAACAAAGGTTTTGATGGCTTTTATTTTTGTGAACTGCTCTGCGGTTGAGATTTACCGCATGGTGGTGATGTACATGTTGCAGGATCTGTCGTCTCTGTATGCCCTGATCTCTGCGGTTGTGACGGAGTCGATCAGCTTCGCGGTCTACGCGGCCAAGGCTTACAACGAGACAAAGCAGGAGGAACTCATCAAACTCGAACGTGACCGCATGGAAATGAATACCATGGAGGAAGACACAGAGCCCGATCGTGAGGGCGCGATGGGATAAGAATAGGTTATATAGCAAAAAAACGAGGAGGTTGAAAAGACATGAAGACAAAACTGACAAGCAGGAAATTCTGGATTTCCTGTGCGGCATTCCTGGGCTCGATCGGAGTCAGCATAGCAGGACTGCAGAGCGGCAGCGATGTAGTGACTGCGATCGGGACGATCTGCGCGGTGGCATCGGCGGCGATCTATGCAGGATGCGAGGCGGCAGTAGACAAGGCAGATAAAACCACAGGCACAATGGTAATGACAACAAATTATTATGGTGCTGATGGATTGAAAGTGACGGAGGAAACGGAGGTAGAAGAATGAGCATAATCCCGGACTGCAGGACAGATGAATATTATAACCAGAAATACCTATCGGAAAAAGATGCGGAATTCCTGAAAGGGTACGATTTTGCCCTCGAACTGCTGAGACCCCTGTTCAGCAACCTGGAAGCCTACTACAGGGAGTTTGAGTTTGAGGATGAAGACGTCAACCTCGCACGGTTCCTGGATAAGCACGGCAAGATACGGGATAAGCTGGAGGAGGCAGTGGCCGACTGGCACGAGAACGAAAGGGATATGCTTGTCACTTCCATGATCGACCATATGGGCGAAGCAGAGTATAAAGAAGCGAAGAAGGAAATCGACGGAGGCGTCAGAGAACCGTATTTTAAAGAAAAAGAGGAGGAGTAAAACCATGGCAACATTATATCCTGATATTTCGCATTACCACCCCGTCACAGACTGGGTGAAGGTAAAGACAAACTGCCCGTTTCTGATCAGCAAGGGAACAGAAGGGACATCCCTGATTGATTCAACGCTGGATGATTTCATCAGCGGGTGCGAATCAAACGAAATCCCGTACTGGCTGTACGCATTCCTGAGGAAGGGAAGCGAACTGGAGCAGGCGAAGTTTCTGGTTTCTACCTGCGCTTCGAGGGTTGGCAGCCATTTTGTCGGCTACATTCTGGATGTAGAGAAGGGGAATACGGCGGCGAACGTGAAATCTGCGCTGGATTACCTGTCCGGACTCGGATCGAAGACGATGCTTTACACGATGTATTCGCAGTACGACACCTATAAATCCGTCATCACAGCGCGTCCGTCCGGCTGCGCATTCTGGGAAGCGCGGTACGGTCAGAACAACGGCTCTTACAGTGCGAGCTATGCGCCGCACAGCGGGGCAGATTTCCACCAGTACACATCGAAAGGCTCCTGCTCCGGTATTAATGGGCAGATTGACTTAAACCGGCTTACAGGGACGAAATCCGAGGACTGGTTCAAGACAGCGAACGGAAGCACTGCCACAACGGCTACGGAAACCAAAACAACGTCTGCGGCAAGCACAACGACTGCCAGCAAGACAACAAGCACTACTGATACCACGAAGCAGATCATCAAAAACGGTCAGACCCACGCAAACAACTTCGCCGGGTGCGGTCTGACGGTCGACGGCGTACGCGGATCCGCGACAAAGAAGGGCGGCATCAAGGTCCTGCAGACCGCCATGAACCTTGACTACAAATCCGGCCTGACGGTAGACGGTATCTGGGGAACGAAATCTGAAAAGGCTCTCGGGACGCACTACGTCAAGAAGGGCGAGACGCAGTACATGGTTACTGCATTGGAAATCCTGCTCATGCTGAAAGGGCATGACACCGGCGGTCTGGAGAATCCCGGTGTATTCGGAACGAATCTGTATAACGCTGTTGTGAAGTATCAGAAAGCGAACGGACTGATTGCTGATGGTATTGCCGGACCTAAGACATTCAAATCATTGATTTCGTAAGCAAGTTATAAGCAAGTTAGTTGCAAGTTTATTTCCGAAAACGTAAGCGTCTAATCGGCCGTATCTAGGAAACGGCCGATTAGACGCTTACAAACAAGTAGATTTATGTCTATTTATAG
>JAJBVI010000208.1 GCA_020859905.1 Lachnospiraceae bacterium
CGGATTCCAATCACTATGGATTTTTTAGGTGTTCAACTTCATTTTACAATCGACCGTTTTTTTCTATAATTTATATAGTCACCGCAAGGCATTTAGTCACCGCAAAACCGCACATTTTAATTTTTCATACCCTTGTATCAATTTCTCGGTCTACATATCGACATAATAGTCCACCAGATTCCAGCCCTGTTCCCGGACATGCCTTGCCAATAGTTCCTTCTGGTTCTCGATGGAAATGCTCTCGCCGGTGCGCTCGTCGTCGCGGCTGAGCCTTGCGTAAATCCCTACACTGTAAGTTCCATTATCCTGCATACTATTTGTTTACCTCCTTAGTGTGCAGCATAATGGCGGCAGATGTTACCTGACACCATTATACCGCTTTTCCTGTCCTGATTCCACATAAATTTCAAAATAATCTCGATAAATATTTAGCGGACGGCTACTATTATCCGGCACTTTACGTGCGCCCGGCTTATCTTACATTTTGCACTCCGATGGCATGTACAGTTTATCTTGACCGGCTTATGTAGCGAAGTAATCCGATTGAAGCTGCTGTAAACAGATTCGATGTGCAGTGTAAACCCGGCAAATAAAGTGCCATTTCAAATCGTGCCGCTGTGGATGTGGTGTGTTTTGGTGAAGGCAGCTATGGCTCATTTTTGTGCTTTAGCATAATTGATTCAAGTGCCATAACTGGTCCCGGATTGCTTTTGATACTTGAACAAGATTCGCTGTCAAAACATCCCCACATCCATCAGCAGACATATCTGATATATCAAAATCCGTCCGTCTCAGGATGCCGTCCTCTGGACGTTTTCCGTGATCAGTGCGTCCAACAGCTCGCCCATCTGTGCTGTCCCGCTAAAAAAGCTGCTGACGCGGTAATGCACGCCGTCAATGATGGTTTCCAGATGGTCGTTGAGCATATAAAAATCTCTTCCGTCGCAGCGGAAATGGGGAATTGGCGAACCGTCGTCAATCCATTCGATTTCGTTTTTCTTCTTATTATTATCCTGCATGGCAGTTCCTCCGTTTTTGATTCGATATGATATGGTTTGGTTGAAACCGGCAGGCCGGTTATGGTGCTTCCGGCAACGAAGTCCGGCAACGGGCTGTAAAAGACTTATTCGCCAGCAGCTTATCCATGCCATCCTGCCTGTTTTGTTTTTTCCTTATTCTCTGTTGTCTTTGTTGTCATAAAAGAAAAAAGTAAAGGAATAAGGGGGATTATCGGCTTTTTTCCGGCAACCCGCCCGGCAACCGGCTTAGCAATGCGCTGGCAACCGGGCGCTGTTTTAAGGCTTCCTCCATTCCTCCGGAATCCCGGCCTGCTTCGCTTCTTCGTCGGACAGGGGCAAAAATCCGTCCCCGTTGCCGGTATCCGGTTGCCGCATCCATCCTTTCTGCCGGTTATACGGCGCTGGGAAACGGCGTGGGTTTTCAAAGCGCTTCCATCCGGTGGCACAGTTGTTCATGACGGAATTGATGTCGCGGATTTCGTACTGCTTCGGCTCGTCCCATGAGGGATGCCCCAGCGCTTCATAATAAAGCTGCAGGGAGCAGACCATATCCCCGCGGAAGCTGTCCAGATAGTTCAGTATCCGTGCGGCGAACGTGTCCTCCGGCATGAAATCCTTCTGGTAATCTTTCAGGTACTGTTCCATTTTCCGGCTGAGCTTCAGCTTGAAATTATTTTTCCGGTACTCCGCCATGATCTCTGCCCACATCTGGTCAATGTATTTCCTTGATTCCGCTTCGTTTTCAAGGATGTGCGTCTCTGCAAGCTCCGGCCTTACCACGACAGGGAGGAAGCGGCGGTTGCCCGTGCGGTCAAGCGGCAGGAAATCCAGTGTGTTGGATGTCCCGGCAAAGACACACTGCCGTTTGTAATCCTTCGGGTGTACGGCGTAAGGCGTTTTGTATGTATCCTTCTGGCGGCTCAGGAATGATTTGATCTCCTCGATGCTCCTTGCATTTGCCGTGGCGATCATCTCCGGCATTTCGATGATCCAGTGCCCCTGGAGCTTCCGGTATACATTGTCGTCATCCAGTTTCCTTAAGTCGTCGCTGAACCAGTCGTCTTTTACGGCAAGGAAACGGAAGAATGTTGACTTCCCGGCTCCCTGGCCTCCGACAAGGCAGAGCATGGTTTCAAATTTCGTCCCCGGTTTGAATATCCGAGTGGCAGCGCCCAGCATGAACAGCCGGAGCGCTTCATAAATATAATCACTGGTGTCTGCGCCGAGGAAATGGTGCAGGGCGAACCGCACCCGCTCCTGACCGTCCCATTGCAGGGAGTTTAAATAATCGCGGATGGGGTGGTAGCGGTATTCGTTTGCCGCCATTTTGATTGCGCCTTCGATTTTCTTTTCCGAGGATATGTGGTAATTCTTATCCATGTATACCATCAGGTACTGCGTGTCCACGTCCGTCACCTGCAGGCTGTCCCTCTGCCAGCCCAGCGGCTTTACGACATCCACGCGGTCGGTCAGCATGTTGTAGCAGAATGCGCCCTTGAGCAGCGGGTCTGACAGGAACACCGTCCTGTAATTCCCCGGCGTGTTTAAAATCTGGCCGTTCTCTGTCGCCGCGAGGGATGCGCGGATTTCTGCCACACTCTGCGGGTCTGCAAGGCTGCCGGCAGACAGCAGCACAGATTCCTTCATCTCCGGCGGCAGGCCGTTCCATTCATCTTTCAAGTCTGATCACTTCCTTTCTCTATGGCTTTTAGCTTTCTCTATTGGTTTGCTTTCTTGCATTTCGATATTTTCCTTTGCTCCTCCAACCCGCTCATTTTTGAGCGGGTTCGTATTCCTGTATCTGCCGGATAACAAAAACAACTATCGCAGTATGGCGGGGAGGTCACATTCTGTCTGTTGTGATGCAGTCCGTATTCCGGTCTGTTGTTATACAGGCACTCAGCATATTTCACGTCCGTCCGTCTTTTGGGTGGTTTTCGGCTTCGGGAAACGGCTGCGCTCTGCATTAAGTCCGGAAATACGCTGCGCGAGGTCTGCGGTTTCCTTTGACTTGTCGATGATAAGTGCCGCCTTTTCCTCCACCGTGCCGTACAGCAGGACGTCAAGCAGATGCTCCACATGGGTCTGTTCCCGGAGTGCTTCCACAAAAAGCGGATGCCATTCCTCATCATCCGGCTTTGGCGCATATTCCATTCTCCACTGCTTTAACAAATGAAGATAATCGGAATAAACACGGAAGCATTTCTGCTCGGCCTGCTGAAAACGCTCTTTTTCGGACAACCTCCGCCTTACGGAGCGCACTGGTTCTGCCTGTCTTGCTCTGGACGGCTTTCCGCGCCTGTCATAGCTGACATTAAAATCCGAAGCCAGTTTCTCCACCGCGTCTTTCACGCTCATCCCATAGAGCGCGGCGGTAAAATCAATCACGCTCCCATCGGCCTGGCACCCGAAGCAATGGAAACGCCTGTCCACTTTCATGCTCGGATGCCGGTCATCGTGGAAGGGACAGCAGGCCATCCCGTTCCGGTTTACTTTGATTCCATACAGTTCCGCTGCCTGTCTGGTCGTGACAGACTGCTTCACCGCGTCATATACATTCATGGATTGTTCCTTCCCGGAAAGCTGCCGGTGTTGCGGTTTTATAGAAAAACCGCTCCGCCGTTTCAGATTTCCATTTCCTTTTTCCTGTTTGTTGTCTGGCCGGGAGTCTCCCGGTTTTGATCCCGATTCTTTTGTGCCTGCTGTTTCTGCCGCAGCTGTGCCAGCACGGATTCGCGCTCCTGCGGTTCCGGCTTTGGCGCGTGCCTTTTTGTTTTTGCTATTTTCGTTGCAGGCTCCGTCACGGATTTTTCTGTGCCCGCCTTTTCCTGCTCCGGCAAAACTTTGGAGATAAAGTATCGGACGTCTTTCATCTCTTTTAAATCCGCCTGCACGGATTCCAGCTCCGCCTGCTGTGCCTGGATTGCTTCCCGGTGCTGCCCGCATTCGGCAAGCAGCTTCGCTTTTTCGATGGGGCTGTCCGGTTCCAGCCGGTTCTGTTTCAGATAACGTGCTGCTTTCCGGTAAGCGGCAAGGTCGTCCTTATGCTCATTTGCGTATTTTTCTTTTTTGCCCTTGAACCAGATTTTCCCGTAAGCATCCATGACCGGTTTCAGGCGTTCGCAGGTTTCGTGTGCCGTGATAGTCCCGGTGAGGTTCTTAATTTTGCTCTCGTGGGATTTCACTGTTTTGCGGATGCCTGCGGATTTCTCTTTCGCAGCGTCAAGCCGTCTGTCCAGGTCATCCAGAGTGGAGATGCCCTGCGCATTCAGGTAATCAATCGAATGCTGGACTTTCATCACGTCATTGGACAGCCCTTTGATTTTGCTGATGCCGGACCAGCCGTCCCGCTCGTCTTCCCTTGCAGAAAGATACTTAAACAGCAGCTCAGCAAGCCCCGGCTCCGGCGCAGATGCCATTTCCGACAGGAAAAGCTTCATGCGCCCGTTTAACTCCGTGACCCATGCTTTCAGGCTTCGGATACGGTTCCCGATGGACTGCATCAGGCTGTTTGCCGCCCGGATGTCCCGGTTTAAATCTCCAAGGAATGTGCTGATACCGCGTTTTTCCATCTGCGTGGCTGCGACACCCATGTGTACCGTGGGAATCTGGCCGGTGCCCTGCCGTTCAAAAGAACGGAGGTCAACGCGCTCCGGCCTGCTGTTCCTTTCCAGATATCGGTTCGTGACCGTCTCCCATCCGTGCCGCCAGATCTCCGCGTACTTCTGGTCGTTCCAGTCTACGGTGTCTTCCTTATGGCTTTTCCAGTAACGGCTGTTTTCACATTTGACCCGGTTCCCGTTTTCGTCCAGGTCGTAAACCTTGCGTATTTTCGGGAGCCACTTTCCGTCCGCATCCATCGCCCGCATGGTCAGCATGATATGGGCGTGTGGGTTGCCGTCGCCTTTGTCATGGATGGCGAAATCCACGCACATCCCTTTGGACACGAAATGCTCGTTGCAGTAATCGCGCAGCATCTGTGCATACTGGTCCGGAGGCACTTCCCTCGGAAGGGCGAGGATGATGCGGCGGGCAAGCTGGGAGTTCCACTGTTTCTCCACGGCTTCGACGGCATTCCAGAGTGTGGCGCGGTCTGCGTATTCCGGTGGCGCGTGTGCCGGGAGCAGAATCTCCGCATGGACGATGCCCCGCTTCTCGGAATAGGATTTCCGTTTCTGGTCGTACTCGGAAAATAACGGCTCGCCGCTCTGGTAAGCAGCGCCCGCGACGGCAGACTGGTTCAGGCTCCGCTTCACGAGTGAGATGCTAAAGTGCGGGCATGGCATGATCAGCACCTCCGTTCTCTGGAATCGTCGGAGCCATGCTGCCGGACGGCAGCAAAGCCAGGGGGTAGCCGGGAACCGGCGCAGGGGGAGCGCAGCCCCCTGTTATGAAGTGGAGCAGCGACGGAAGCTGCGTAATCTTCATTGGCCTTCCGCCCAAGAACCCTCGGAGAGCGCAATTCCCCCAGGATGGGGGTATAATTGCGCCCTCTCCAAAAGTCGAGGGTTTGGAAGTGTTCCTGTCTTTACATAGTTCCCTTTGCATCATCCAGCATCTCCTTTAGCTTTTGCTTCACTTCCGGCTGGCGGAAAGCGGTTTTCAGAAGCTCCATGACCTGTTCGTTGGTCAGCGCTTCCGGTTCCATAAGGAAGCTCTCCAGCATCCCGGCGCGTGTGCAGAGCCGGTTTGTGCGCTCCCGGCGCGTCAGCTTCGAGACGACGTTGTTCTTCGCCTTTACCTGTTGTTCGAGATGATGGATTTCCTTTTCTGTCTGTTCGATCTCTTCCTGGATTGCCCTTAACGGGCTGTGGATCATGTTGTTGTCCTGCATAAAAATCTGTCCTCCTGTGATTTCCGGCTGGTAGCCCAGCCGCTGTGCATTGGTTGGTAAGCTGCATTGCCGTTCTGCCCGCAGCGGATTCCCTCCGGGGAAAAGATTCCGCTGCAGCCGGTCATTTGGTTTTTTTGAAGAACCATAATAAGGAACCTTCACCTATTCGATTCAAAATCGGCTTTTGACAAGCTGGTTTTAAAAATTTCCTTTGAAAAATTTGTCCTTCTGCCTAACCCATGCCAGGAGGGGTATTTTTCAAGGCAGCGGATGAAATTTTTTGAAAAAATTTTTCCTATGGCGGGATAAGGCGCGTGAACAGGTCCTTTCACTAATCACAGGCGGCAGGGGCGGAAAGTTCACGCCTGCTGCGAAATAATCGAAAAAGAAAAATGCCGGCTACCCCAAAAAGGGCATCCGGCTGGAGATTGGTTATACGATAATTTTAAGTTTCTATATAAGAACATCTGTTTACCTACCCATTTTTTTGCGAAAATGGGTAGGTTCAAAAAGAAAAAGATATGGTATACTCTTAGCACGTAGCAAGATCGGTTGCAGACGGCGGCAGGAGCGCATGGTCTGCGGAGGATGCCTGTACATAACGCGAAAGGGAATTTTAGAAAACCGTTAAGAAAGAGGTTGACAATATGAAATATAATGCCATAATCTTCACAGACAGACAGACAGACAGACAGACAGACAGAC
>JAJBVI010000099.1 GCA_020859905.1 Lachnospiraceae bacterium
GCATACGGGGGCGGGCCTCTCCGGACAGGATGCAGGAGGGCGTAAAGGTGCATAGCATTTCTGGTTACCCGGGAGTTACTTCTACTATATATTACTTGACAATAGCAACATAACTCACTATTTTCAAAATAGGGATGTTATGCTTCTTTAAAATCTTTAGAGGGGACAGAGATAAACAATATGGCTTCTTATAATCTCAAGCGTATTGAGTATAAGGAGTTTGTGCAATATCGGATTTACAATCGGACGATTAAAAGAAATGATGAAAATGAACCTATACAGCGTAACGGCGGTGATGCCCATACGGCGGATGCAGGAACAGATTGTAACTGGGATGAAGATTATATTAGCCTGTATGACGGTGCTTATTGCGTTGAGATGGAATGCCTGCCGACTGCTGCCGAACTGGAGGAAAAGAAAAAACACAGTATGGAAGTATCTGTAAACAGAACTGTACAGACAATTTATAGTTATGCGCAGTCTAATAAATGGGATTGGTTTGTGACGCTGACGTTCCGGCGTGATCTGGACTTGGATGTAAAAGATTATGGCAGCGTTGTGAAGAAACTTACAAAGTGGTTGAATAATCAGCGTGCAAAATGCCCGGATCTAAAATATTTATTCGTGCCGGAACTCCACAAAGACGGCGCCTGGCATTTCCACGGTCTGCTTGCTGGTGCTGATGCGCTCGCATTTACTGACAGCGGGAGAGTGGCAGTAGGCAGCAAGGCATATGTCCGGACGGATGAAAACGCGGATCATGAAACGATTTACAATATGGACAACTGGCGGTACGGCTTTTCCACGGCTACGAAGGTAAATTCAAGCTGCAAAGCGTCAAGCTATATCTGCAAGTACATAACAAAGGATGTCGTGCGGCATACCGGGCGCAGGAGGCGGTTCTACCCGTCGAATAACCTTGAGAAGCCTGCCGTGTCGGAGCATCTGTTTGACAGGGAGGATTTAGACAGCCTGCTTGAATCTATGGCGGATGACATCGGTTATATAAAGACGCAGGCTGTCGGCGACGCGCAGCTTGCCGTAACGTACGTGCATGTAATGAAAGGAGGTGAAGCGGATGGCGGAGAAGAAACAGAAGGGAATTAAGTGTTACGAGTGCCATTTCCGGTGTTACTGCGGAAAAACAAAACAAGAGCAGGCAATGGAGCGGGGCAGCTGCCCTGAATATCGGTATTACAAGTATGACATGGGCGGTTTTTCGTCCTGGGGAAACTATTTCCGGGAGCCGGGTTATTGAGCCGCATGGATCCGGTTTTGTGCATCCTGCATAAATGCATCCGGAGCATGGGTGCAGATCGCGCCGGAAAACAGCTCGTGATTTATGCAGGATTAACATATTCCGGTTCTGCATAAGCAGCAGCATTGACATAAACCGGAAAATCCGGTATAATTCCGTATGTGATAGGGAACTATTCGCAAAAGGCAGCTTTAACGAATAGTTTTATTGGCGATAACTATATAAATAGTTAAAACGCAGATATGCACCGGATCAGGTTGGTTATCCAAGTGTTTTCAAATGGCAAACCCCGCATACTGTGTCATGTACAGCTCATAATATTTCCCGTGTTTTGCGAGCAGTTCTTCGTGGTTCCCGCTTTCCACAATCTGTCCATGATCCATGACGGCGATGAAGTCAGAGTCTCGGATTGTTGATAATCGGTGTGCGATGACGATGCTGGTTCTGTCTTTCATCACAAGCTGCATGGCATCCTGAATATTCTTTTCTGTGCGCGTATCTACGTTTGATGTGGCTTCGTCCAGGATTAAAATGGCGGGGTCTGCGACAAATGCGCGCGCGATCGCCAGAAGCTGTCTCTGGCCCTGGCTCAGATTTGTCCCGGATGCCGTGAGAACCGTTTCACATTCCTGCGGCAGTCTGCGTATAAAATCTTCACAGCGGCTGATTTTAAGTGCATCCAGAATCTCTTCTTCGGATGCATGTTCATTTCCGTAGATCAGGTTATTGCGGATGGTGTCGGAAAACAATACGGTGTCCTGCAGGACGATCGCTGTGTTTTTGCGAAGACTTTCTCTGGAAATATGGCGGATATCCTGATCGTTGATGCATATTTCACCATTGTCTGCGTCATAAAAACGCATCAGAAGGTTGACAACCGTTGTTTTCCCACTGCCGGTTGCGCCGACAAGAGCGACTTTTTTCCCGGAAGGAATATGAAGGGAAAAATCTCTGAGGATCGGATGCCCGGACTCATAGGCAAAATCAACATGCCGGAACCGGATTTCCGCATGACTGCTGTGTGCTAATCTTCCTTCTCTTGTATCAGGCGATAATTTCCTTTTTCCTTTATCAAATGATAATTTTCTTTTGTCTGTATCAGATGATAACAGGTCTCCGCTTTTATCCTCGTTTTCCTCATCCAGCATCGTGAAAACACGCTCCGCGCTGGCGGCAGCTGTCTGAAGCTGTCCGTATATCTGTGCGATCTCATTGATCGGGCGGCTGACCTGTTTTGCATATACGATAAATGCCGAGATCACGCCGATGGAGATCAGCCCCTGTATGGAAAAATATCCGCCGAAGGCCGCGATGATTACAAAACCGATATTACCGATACAGTTCATGACTGGTCCCATAACACCGCCGAAGGATTCTGCCCGGATGCCCGCTTTTGTAAGCGCGTCGGATGTTTCGCAAAAGTTCTCTTCCGCAATATCCTGGTGATTGTACGCGACAACCGTGCGATAGCCGGAGACCATCTCTTCCACTGTTCCGTTGAGCTGTCCGAGCAGGCGCTGACGATCCCGGGAGTACCGGCGCATCCGCTCTGAGAAAAAACGGGTCACGATCAGTGTCAGTATCACCGTGGTAAAGCTGAGAAGGGCAAGCTGCCAGCAATACCAGAGCATGATCGACACAGTTCCGATGATTGTCAGCACACCGGAAAAAAGAGAGGGCAGCGACTGAGATACCGTAGAGGATATATTTTCGATATCATTGGTCATCCGGCTCATGACATCGCCGTGGGAATGGGTATCCATATAACGGATCGGAAGATTTACGATTTTGTCAAACAATTCTTCTCTGAGCCGTTTTACAATGCGCTGGCTGAGTCTGGCACTGAAATAGCTTCGGAAAAACTGGCTGATGCTGTAACAAAGGTACACGACCAGCATGAAGATGACGGCGCGGAGCAAATTCCCGCTTCGGGAACCTGCAATGATATCGATGGCATTACTCTGCAGGCTCGGCGCACAGATACCGCAGACCGTGCCGAAGATCACCACGGCAAACAGGCAGACGATCAGCAGTTTTTCATTAAGGAAATAACGGGCCATCCGTCTGATCACAGTACCGGCGTTCTCAGGGTACTGTATCTCTGTGCTTCCCGGTCTCGGAGGACGGCCGCCGGGACGCACTGGAGGATGGTCGCCGGGAAAGTCCCTGTAAGCATTTTTTTCGTTTTTGGGCTCACTCATAAGGGGTTTCCTCCTTTCCCGTCTGTGAATAATAGATATCCCGATACGTCTGCGAACTTTTCATCAGTTCTTCATGGGAAGCACAGGCAGAAATGGTACCGTTTTCAAGTATCGCGATCCGATCCGCCCTGCGCACGGTCGCAATGCGCTGTGCGACAAGGATTCTGGTTGTATGAGGCCTTTCTTTTTGCAGCGCCTCATGCAGATTCGCTTCCGTTTTCAGATCCAGGACGCTGGTTGCGTCGTCAAAGATCAGAATCTCAGACGGTTTTAACACTGCCCTTGCGATGGAGAGGCGCTGTTTCTGCCCGCCCGAGAAATTCATGCCGCGCTCAGCGACTGCGGTTTCATATCCATCCGGCAGAGAGTCGATAAATTCCTCCGCCTGCGCAGTTTTTGCAGCCGCACGTATGGCGGTTTCTGACGCTCCGGGGTCTCCCCATGCTATATTGTCCCTGACAGGTTCGCTGAACAGCTCGTTTTTTTGCAGGACAAAAGAAATCCTGCCGCGCAATTCCTTCAGATTATATTCCCGCACATCCGTCCCGTTAATCTGTACGGTTCCCTCTGTCACATCGTAAAAACGCGGAATCAGACTGACCAGAGTCGTTTTGCCGCAGCCGGTCGCACCCATGACGGCGAGTGTTTCGCCCCGGCGGACAGAGAGATTGATATGTTTCAGAACCATATTGCTGCTCTCTGGATATCGGAATGAGACATCGCAAAATTCAATGAACGGGGTTTGTGCATTGCCCTTCCGAATCTTTTGCACGGCGGTCTGCAGATGTCTGTCATTCATGCCATCTCCGGCGGTCTGAATCACAGTGTTCTCGATCTCCTGTCCTGCGTCCTGCATATCGCCGTCTCGATCCTGTCCTGCGTTCTGTGTATCGCCGTCGCGGATATCCGGTTCGCTTTCAAGAACTTCCCTGACCCGTCTCCAGGAAACAAGGCCTCTGGAAAAATTCTGAAAGAGCATGATCAGCATCAGCATGCCGTTCAGCAGCTGTGTGGCATAGGTAATGCCGGCCATGATATTTCCCGGAGTTATTGTACCGGCACCGACCTGATAAGAACCGACCATCAGCAGGAAGGCGATGACGATATAAAGCACCGCGTTTACAACAGGATTCATGAATGCAAAGATGATCAGGACACGCAGCTGCGTATGGACAAGGGCATCATTTGCTTTTCCGAAACGGATTCTCTCATGACCTTCTTTTACACAGGCTTTGATAATCCTGATGCCGGATACATCCTCCTGCATGATCGTATTGACTCTGTCCAGCTGCTCCTGCATCTTGAAAAACAGGGGATTCGCTTTGATAAGACAGACAGCCATGCAGGCTATGATAACCGGAGCGGCACAGAACACGATCAAACCGAACTGCCTGTTGATGCGGAACATAAAAAAAATACTTCCGCACAGGAACATGCCGGTGCGGATCATGCCGCGGATAAATGTAGATAAAAAATTCTGGATCTGTGTGATGTCGTTTGTGATCCTCGTCACCAGAGAGCCGGTTCCGAAATGTTCTGTCTGAGGAAACGAAAATTTCATGATGCTGCGAAAGCAGTCTTTGCGGATCAGATTTCCCGCGTTCTGGCAGGCAATCTGGCAAAAGACGCTGTTCAGAGACCCGCATAGGCAACCGAATAGTACCAGCACAATCATACGAAGACCGAGCTGTATGATCAGGCTCAGATCGCCCGCGCCGTTGTTATATAATCCAAGTACACCCTCGTCGACGATGCGGCTCATGAGACTGGGCTGTATGAGATCAATGCTGACCTCTCCCACCATCAGCAGCGCGGCAAGGATCATACAGGGAAGGTATCGTTTTACATAATTCCACATCATAATCCTCCCTCTCTCCTAAGGGCTGCGTCTATCGGCTGCAATGCAGCGGATGGCGGCACAAGCAGTGCTATAATCAAAAATATGATTGAAACGACATACCAGTGTCCTGTATCACAGACATTTCCGTTTACTAAATATCATTGATACAGTACACTAGCGGAACCGCCGGAGCAGTTCTTCAAAGTAGTCAGGCAGCGGAGCCGAAAACTCCATGTATTCGCCGGACGACGGGTGAACGAAACCGATGGTCATGGCATGCAGGGTCTGCCCGCAAAGCCCCTTTACGGCGTAATTTTTTGCAGTTCCGCCGTAGAGTTCGTCTCCGAGCAGCGGATGGCCGGTGTGGGACATGTGAACCCGGATCTGATGTGTTCGTCCGGTTTCCAGCTGAAACTGGACATAGGTATATTTCTCAAATCGCTCCAGAACACGGTAATGCGTCGCTGCCGGCTTACCGTTTTTCGGATTGACTGCCATCTTTTTGCGCTGCGTCGGATGGCGCCCGATCGCGCCGGTCACGGTACCCTCGTCGTCCTGCAAGACACCGCAGGCCATTCCTCTGTAGATCCTCGTCACGGAGTGATCCCTGATCTGCGCAGCAATATTTATATGGGCAGCGTCATTTTTGCACACGATCAGAGACCCGGTCGTATCCTTATCGATCCGGTGAACAATCCCCGGCCGGATTTCACCGTTGATGCCGGAAAGACTGCCCGCACAGTGATACATCACGGCGTTGACAAGTGTTCCGCTGTAATGGCCGGCGGACGGATGCACAACCATGCCTTTAGGCTTGTTTATAACCATCAGGTCTGAGTCTTCATATAAAATATCCAGCGGAATCGGCTCCGGCTGAATCGGGACAGACCGGGCATCCGGGATCCGGACACTGACAACATCTCCCGTCTCAACCGTCATTCCGCTTTTTGTGACGATCTGATCCTGAACGGTTACGTGTTCGGATCGAATCAGCCGCTGAAAAAATGATCTGGTCTGATCCGTATAAATCTGCGCAAGATATTTATCCAGACGTTCCCCGGAATACTCTTCCGAAACCTCAAATTCCTGCCTCATGCTTCTGCCATTTTCCTTTTTTTCTTATATTAAACATGTTTATGATTCGAGCGACAAAAGGGTATGATACTACGGATTGCAGCTCTGCATAAGT
>JAJBVI010000131.1 GCA_020859905.1 Lachnospiraceae bacterium
AATGACGGCATATCCAGCACTATAACTTAAAAAATGATTGAGACGACACACTAGGCTTTCATCTCGCCGCCTACCAGATTTTTGAATCCAGCGCCCAGATCCTTTCCGATATTTTTACACTGAATCGTGCTGCCCTTGACCATGCCGAGCATGCTCAGATCCTTCCCCGTAATGTAATCTGTCGTTACTAATAATATAACCGTTCCTCCCAATCATAATGGTACATCGGCTGTACACGCCAATGCCTCACGTATCATAACATATTTATCTATGGAAAAAAACTGTTTTTCCGGAAAAATACAGAAAATACAGAAAAGAAACGGAAAAATCGGAAATGTAACTGAATCTGTACATTTTTCTTTATGCATGCTAAAATAAGCACGGAAAAACAACAGTGAAAGACACTACGATAAGACTCTAAGTTTGTAAGCGTCTGACAAAAGACGGAGATTTCATAAAATGAAGCTTGGAAAATACAAAGGCCTGAAGGCCGTCCGGCCGGATCTCACGGTTCAGGAGGCGGAGGTCGATCAGGTATTAAATAACAGACAGCGCGAAAACGCCGTTGTCTTCCACATAGACGACCGCGCCGCAGACTGGGGCGACGAAGCCGTGCTGGACTTTGACGCGGAGTGCGGGGGAAAGCCGATCCCGAACGGGAAAAGCCGCAGCTATCCCCTGCTTCTGGGTTCACGCACCTTTGTCCGCGGGTTTGAGGATGCCGTGGTCGGACGCTCGCCCGGAGAGCGTTTCGATGTCTCCGTCACCTTTCCCGAAGACTACCGCATCCGGAATCTGGCCGGACGCGGCACCGTTTTTCATGTGCATCTGAGAGCGCTGCGCCTGCCGGAATATCAGGAGATCGACGATGATTTCGCCCGGGATTTTTCCGAACATGACACACTCGCGGACTGGCGTGCGGAAATACGAGCAGATCTGGAGGAGCGGAGGAAGGTCTCCGCCAGCGAAAAACTGACGCGTGACCTGATGAGCCAGGTTATCGCGAACTCCGTCTTCCCGATAGACGCGGGACTGGTGCGGGAGGTCGCCGGTGATCTGTATGAAGAATTTCTGATGAATCTGGAGGAAGAAAGCATGTCCCTGAAGACATGGCTGCACCGCTCCGGCCAGACCGAACAGGAACTCCGCGCGTCGAAAACGGAAGAAGCCGTTCGCCTTATCCAGTCCGAGTCCGTCCTGCACGCCATCGCCAAACGGGAACATCTGGATGTATCCGACGCGGAACTGGCGGAGGAGATTGCCGCGCTGGCAGAAGAAGAACATATGGATCCGGAGGAATTTAAGCTGATGCTCGGGGAGGACGAACTGGAAAGTATCTCGGACCAGCTTCTGCTGGACAAGGCTCTGTCGTTCGTTCTGGAACACGCCGTCCTGCTGCCGGAATGACTTGCGGCAATATTTTCTGCTGCCCCACGCATAAAGAAACTCCTTTTGCAGATACTGTCTTCATAAGCGACAGGCGGCCGCAGGCTGACGGAAACTGACAGTTTTCCGGCAAAGTTCCTGTAACCGCCAGACCATACAGCAAAAGGAGTTTTTATGTCTTTAAAAAAGCCATCGGACGCGCCCGCGTCCGAAACAGACAGGAAAAGCGCGGATGGCGCGGATGGCTATGATTATCTGATGCATTCCGCCTCCGCGAATGACCAGACCGGTCTGATCCCCGCCGGCATCATGAGCGATGCTGAACGGGAATCTTATCAGGAGCTGTATCCCTACCCGCCGCCGCTGCTTCGAAAGGAGAAGGAGCAAGCTGAGTGACAAACGCAGGAACACGTCCGCGCATGACATTCACACTACCCGGTGCCGCAGCCATTTTCGGCGTTTGAAACGAACGCCGAAAATGATGCCGCGTACCGTCCAGTCGGTAAACATGCCAATCCACACCGCCATCGGTCCGAACCCCTGCACGCGGCACAGATAGATACACAGCGTCACGCGGAAAATCCACATGCACAGCGTAGATGTCACCATGGAAAACTTCACATCTCCCGCTGCCCGCAGACCGTATGCCGGCACAAAAGCCATCGTCCAGACGATCGGTTTGATCAGCGTAATCCACGACATCATGAAAACACACAGCTGCGCACTTTCCGCCTCCATCCCCGCCAGGCGCACAACCGGCCGGGTCAGCGCGAAGATCAGGAGGGAAAACGCGATCAGCGTCACTTCCGCAAACACACTCAGTTTTTTGATATAATAGACAGCCTGATCCTTTTCCCCGGCGCCGATGCACTGACCGACGATCGTCATCAGACCGATCCCGATCCCCATCGCGCACACACTCGTCAGATATTCCAGGATATTCGTCATGGCCTGCGCCGCGATCGCGACCGTACCCAGCGTAGAGACGGTGGACTGGATCGCCAGTTTTCCGAACTGAAACATGCCGTTCTCAATGCCGGAGGGAATGCCAACCGCGAGAATCACACGGATCAGCATCGGATCCGGCTTAAGCTTCGCATAATTCCGGATCACGATCACCTGCCTGTCCCTCCGCTGAAAGCAGATCATGACGACCGCCATAACCACCCTGGAAATCAGAGTGGAAAGCGCGGCGCCCAGCACACCCAGATCCAGCGCAAAGATTAAAATCGCATTCCCCGCGATATTGACAAAGTTGCAGACAACCGACACCGTCATCGGCAGCCGGGAATTTCCCTCCGCACGGAAAAAAGACGCGTTCGCATTGAACAGAGCAATGAACGGATAGGACAGCACCGTCACAAGGAAATAAATCTGTGATGCCTCCATCACATCCGCGTCTACCTGTCCGAAGATGAGCCGCAGCAGCGGATAACGGATCACAATACAGACTGCCATGATACCGACCGAGATCAGAAACATGGTGAGAAACACCTGATTCGCCGCCCGCCGGCATGCCTCATGATTGTGCTGCCCCAGATACTGGGAACACACGATCGTGCCGCCCGCCGCCAGCGCCACAAATACCTGCAGCACCAGCGTGTTAATGGAATCCGTCAGGGAGACCGCGGAGATCGCCGCACTCCCGACATTGCTCACCATCACGGTATCCACCGTGCCCATCAAAGCATTCAGGAGCTGTTCGATCATCAGCGGAACAAGCAGCAGATACAGATCCCGGTTGGTGAACAATAAATTTTCTTTTTGTATACCGGTTTTTCTTTTCATAGCGAAACATATCTTAGCACTTTTGTCACAAATTTGAAAGAGTAAATTTACTGCCGTCACACCTGTGCGGAAATACCAACGCAAAAACGAACAGGTATGTAACTGTCTAAAGTTCAACAACTTCTTATGCGCGAATCAAAAATCCTTGCAATACAAACGGGAAAGCGTATAATTACAGTGAATGGCAAAAATTTGTTATTCACTGTTAAATCAGCGGCCGATCGGGGACACCACTTTCTGTCGCTATATAAAACGTGCAAAGGGAGGAACTTATGAGCAGTTATACCACTCAGATGGATGCAGCACGAAAAGGCGTTGTCACACCGCAGATTGAAACCGTAGCAAAAAAGGAAAACATGCCGGTCGAAAAGCTGGTGCAGCTGGTCGCGGAGGGCAAGGTCGCCATCCCCGCGAACAAACGCCACACCTGCCTGAACCCGGAGGGCGTCGGCAGCATGCTGCGCACGAAGATCAACGTCAACCTGGGCGTCTCCAGGGACTGCAAAGACTACAATATCGAAATGGAGAAGGTCATGAGCGCCGTGAAGCTCGGCGCCGAAGCGATCATGGATTTATCCAGTCACGGAGATACACAGCCGTTCCGTCGGAAGCTGACGCAGGAATGTCCGGCTCTGATCGGCACCGTACCGGTCTATGACAGCGTCATCCATTACCAGCGTGATCTCGCCACACTGACCGCAAAGGACTTTATTGATGTCGTGCGGCTGCACGCAGAGGACGGAGTGGATTTCGTCACGCTGCACTGCGGAATCACCCGGAAAACGATTGAACAGATACAAAAGCATAAAAGAAAGATGAATATCGTCAGCCGCGGGGGCAGCCTTGTTTTTGCCTGGATGTCCATGACCGGCGAGGAGAACCCGTTCTACGAATATTACGATGAGATACTGGACATCTGCGAAGAGTATGATGTGACGATCTCCCTCGGGGACGCCTGCCGTCCGGGATGTCTGGCAGATGCCACAGATGTATGCCAGATTGAAGAACTGGTACGTCTGGGCGAACTGACAAAGCGCGCCTGGGATCACAATGTACAGATCATGGTAGAGGGTCCCGGACACGTTCCGCTCGATCAGGTAGCCGCCAATATGAAGGTACAGCAGACCATCTGCATGGGCGCTCCCTTCTATGTGCTCGGCCCTCTGGTGACCGACATCGCGCCCGGATATGATCATATTACTTCCGCCATCGGAGGCGCGGTAGCCGCGATGAACGGCGCTGCCTTCCTGTGTTATGTCACGCCGGCGGAGCATCTGGCGCTGCCCAATGTCGAGGATGTGAAGCAGGGCATCATCGCCTCAAAGATTGCTGCGCACGCGGCCGACATCGCGAAGGGCATCCCCGGCGCGAGGGACATCGACGACCGGATGGCGGATGCCCGCCGCAATCTCGACTGGGACGCACAGTTTGCCTGTGCGCTTGATCCCGAGACGGCAAAAGCCATCCGCAATGACCGGCTGCCCGAGGATGATCACAGCGACACCTGCAGTATGTGCGGAAAGTTCTGTGCAGTCCGCAGTATGAATAAGGCGCTGTCGGGGGAGTACATAGATATTCTATAACAATGTTTCATAAAAATGTTTGGGAGACGTCCGGATGGGCGTCTCCCGTTTTCATATATCGGAGACTATGCACAAACCTGATTTTATATTGCTGATATTTCACTGATAATCTCTTTGAAACAGACAAAGGATTTCTAATCGGATTTAAAATCCGAATATCTTTCAATCACGCACTCATGCTTTTTCGAACCATTTTTGCTGTCATAGTTAATTCCGACCAACAGCATCTCCCCGCCATAGTTTCGCAGTACTCCATCATAGCATTTCTCCTTAATCTGCCGAATCGCAGTGTCAGCTGATTTATCGTATTTCAATTCCACAATCATAGCCGGTTTATCCACATTTTTATATGGAATAAATGCAAGATCCGCAAATCCCTTTCCTGCCGGAAGTTCTCTGACAATATTATAATAATTTTGTGCAGTATAGTAGGCAATTGTAATTGCACAACTCAATGAATTTTCGTCATTATATTCTAAAACAGAACAACTGGCAGAATGAATATTTTCCAGTGCGTCTGCAACAGCGTCGCCATCCCCTGCTATAGTAGATTTCAGCAATTTATCAGATTCAGCAAGTGCCTCCGACACACCTGCCCAGCTCGTTTCTTTTACCGCTGTTCGAAACGCATCAGCAATTTCAAGATTCGGAATACGCACCGTAGACTCCTGTTCGTCATAAGACAGATATCCTAAGTGTATCAGAAGCGTTAATATATCATCTCTGCTCTTCATAGATACCATATCATTTTGGAAAGTACCCGTGTCAATCTGTACACTAATGCCTCCAAGCATAGAGACAATAGCATCTTTTAAACCATCCCTGTTCTCTGTAATATAGTTTTTCAGAGATTCGTATGTCTCCGTCTTCTTCCAGTAACTCCGAAATACCCGGCGCTCTATGGCCGTCATAACAGAATTCGGGCTATACACTGATTGAAGAGCAGAAAAGGAATATCCGTCGTACCACTGTTTCATCTCACCGAAATCCATCCCGTGTTTTTCACACAATTCACGAACCTCTGACTCTGTAAAACCAACATACGGCGCAAGCATATCCGGATCTGTCATAGTAAATTCCCGGGAATCCGTCAGTGCCGATTCTGTCCCGTATTTTTTGATTGGAAGAATGCCCGTCATATAAGCGCCTGCAACCGCCTTTTTCATGGCCGGGCCACCTTTAAACAACCCACGCAAAAGCCGAAGGTACTCCCCCTGTAAGTTTTCCTTCTGCTTAGTCTCACGAAACAGCGCATCCCATTCATCCACAATAATAATAAAACGATTTCCTGCTTTCTGGTTAATACTCAAAAGAGCAGCCGGCAATGAGACCGTTCCGTCTTTTACGCACCCGGGGAAAGCCTCCGTCAGTTCTTCGATCACAGACTGCTGAATACAGGAAATAACCTCCTCCACCCTCTCCGTTAACGTAAGAAATAATGTAATATCCAGATAAATCACATCAAATCGATTGATATATTCCTCATACGTTTGTTCGCGAGAAATTTCCAAATCATCAAAGAGGGAATGAGAGTCACAACTTCTGTCATAATAAGCGGATAACATCATCGCCGCGTAAGACTTGCCAAATCGTCGAGGACGGCTGACACAGACCAGATTTCTGGGCTTATCAATTGTGCTGTTAACATACCCGATCAGTCCCGTCTTATCCACATAATTATCATTTCGAATCATATGAAA
>JAJBVI010000186.1 GCA_020859905.1 Lachnospiraceae bacterium
GATGATCCCCGCTGCCGATGACCAGAACCAGATATCCCTTTTCTGAATATTCCCTCACAATCCGGTGGATCCGCTTCACATAAGGGCAGGCTGCGTCCACCACCGTCAGGCCGGCGTCGGACAGAGCTTCCTGTTCCGACCGGGGAACGCCGTGGGAACGCAGAATAACTGTTGCGCCGGACAATGCTGCCGCCTCCTCCACCGAATCAATAATACGGACTCCTTTTTCTTCCAGATCCGCAGCTACCTCTTCATTGTGTATGATCGGTCCGTAGGTAAATACCGGGCGGCCGTCCTTCGATGCCTCGCGGAACACAATATCAACCGCACGGCTCACGCCGAAACAAAACCCCGCCTTCTCTGCAAGCTCCACACGCATATCCAATCCTCCGATTCTCCTGCCATAATCCGGCTTAAACTATCAGGAACTTATTTTCCGCTGTGCCAGCTCATATATCTTCTGAACCACCTCATCGATCCCCATCTCTGAGGAATCCACGGTTACAGCGTCATCCGCTGCAGTAAGCGGAGCGATCTCCCGGTGCATATCCCGGTAATCCCTGGCTTCGATATCCCTCTCTATCTCTGCCCGGTCACAGATCTGCCCCTTCTCTGTCAGTTCCTGATATCTGCGTAGTGCGCGTGTGTGCACACTGGCTGTAAGATAAACCTTTAACTGAGCGCCGGGAAGCACACAGGTGCCGATATCCCGCCCGTCCATAATCACATCATGCTCCTTCGCCAGTTCCCGCTGCAGTAAAAGCAGCTTCTCCCGGACAAAAGAATATCCGCTGGTGACGGAAGCCATGCTGCCGACCTCTTCCCGCCGTATCTGATCCGTGACATCCGTTCCGTTCAGCATGACCCTCTGTGCGCCGTCCGCATAAGACAGTGAAATATGAATGCCGCCGCAGGCGGCGCGGAGCGCGTTCTCATCATCAGGCGGAATCCCGTGTGTCAGAAAAAAATATGCCATAGCCCGATACATCGCACCCGTATCTACATAAAAAAAAGAAAGTTTCGCGGCAAGCAGTTTTGCTATGGTGCTTTTCCCGGCTCCCGCGGGTCCGTCGATCGCAATATTAAAACTCATCTCTGCCTCCTTAATAATCTCATACGCTGCTCCCTGCAAGATAGCCCGTAGACCACGCGATCTGCAGGTTAAAACCGCCGGTCGCCGCGTCCAGATCCAGCATTTCCCCGCAAAGATACAGACCCGCTACGATTTTAGACTCCATCGTGGACGGGCTGACTTCCTGAACCCGGACGCCGCCGCGCGTGACGATCGCCTCACGCCAGCCGCCAAGCCCCGTGATTGTTCCCGGGAAATGCTTTAATACAGTCAGAAGCCTTCTCCGTTCCTCCTTCGTAACAGAATTCACTTTTTTCTCCGGATCAATGCCGGAAAGTCCGATCACGGCCGGAATGAGTCCGGACGGGAGCAGCCTGCCCAGCGAATTTTTGTACTGACGGTTCAGGTTCTCCTCAAAATCGCGCCGGATCCGGTGATCCAGCTGTTCCTCCGACAGAGAGGCTTTTAAATCGATCTCAAAGGAAAGTTCCCCGGAAAAATATCGATCCGGTATCACGCTGCTCGCCGTCAGCACCACCGGTCCGCTGATGCCCTGATGTGTAAACAGGAGTTCCCCGAACTCCTCATACAGCTTCTTTTTTCCGGTTCTGACCGAAAAAGAAATATTTTTAAGCGAAAGTCCCTGCAGCTGTGTGATATAATCCTCCTTCACCGTCATCCCGACCAGTGACGGACGGACATCCGTACAGGTATGGCCCAGCCGTTTTATCAGCTCCCAGCCGCTGCCGTCGGAACCTGTGGACGGATAAGAAATCCCGCCGGTCGCCATGATAAGCGCGTCGCAGGGGAACATGCGCACCTCCGGACAGGGGTTCCCCCGCACAGCCCGATACCGAAGTCCGCATACCTTTCCTTCCCGCGTCTCAATGTCAACTGCCTGCGCATGAAGGATCACCCTGACTCCCGCTTTGCGCAGCGCACTCTGCAGCGCCCGGATCACATCGGATGAATGATCCGGCTGCGGGAAGACACGGTTCCCCCGCTCAACCTTCAGGCGCAGCCCCTGATTTTCAAAAAAATCCATGACCGCGCGGTTATCAAACCGGTACAAGGCACTGTATAAAAATTTGCTGTTTCTCGGAACGTGTGCAAGCATTTCGTCCGCATCACAGGCATTCGTCAGATTGCATCTGCCCTTTCCCGTGATAAAAAGCTTCTTGCCAGGCTTTTCATTGTGCTCGAACAGAGTCACTTCATGTCCGGCAGCACCGGCGGCATATGCCGCCATCATACCGGCGGCTCCGCCGCCGACGACAGCTACCCTGCTCATTCTTTTGCATCTCCCTCTCTTCCGTACCGCATTTTCAGATGGTCGTCGATATAATTAATCTCATCACTCTCATATACCTGATATTCATCCCAGATCTGTTCCAGCATCTCCAGCGTCTCGGACACCTCATCCTGCTTTTTCATACACAGAGCGACGATCAGCGCATTGATCACGCTCAGCGGTGCCACAAGAGAATCCACGATGGATGCCATATCGCTTTTCGCGATCAGATTGCAGGAAGAATACAGGTTCATCGGCGAGTGAACGCTGTCTGTCAGCGTGATCACCTTCGCCTGCCGGTTATTCGCGAACTCCATCGCTTTCAGGGTGCGCATCGAATAGCGGGGAAAGCTGATTCCGATGATCACATCCCGCTCGCTGATCCGCGCCATCTGTTCGAACAGTTCACTGGAGCTGTTCGTCTGCAGCAGATGTACATTGTCAAAAATGAGATTAAAATAAAAAGCCATAAAACTCGCCAGCGGCGCACAGCTCCGGATCCCCGCAATGTAAATATGCTCCGCGTGCAGAATGATGTCCAGAGCCGCCTCAAACGCATCCTGGCTGATCTGTTCGAGTGTGCGTTTAATCTTCTCAGCGTCCGACTGGAGAACCGACTCCAGGATCTGAGACTGACTGATCCTGCCGTATGTCACCTCCATACGCTGAATGGAATTCAGCTTATTGCGGACCAGCTCCTCCAGAGCCTTCTGGAACTCCGGGTATCCGCGATATCCCAGACATACGGCAAACCTGACAACCGTAGACTCGCTGACTCCGACAACCTTCCCAAGCTTCTCCGCAGTCAGGAAAACAGCCTTGTCATAATTATCCGTGATATAGGTGGCCAGCATCTTCTGTCCCTTGCTCATACTGCTGTAGCGGTCATTGATCCTGTTTAATAATTCATTTGACTGATTCATGTGTTCGTACACCTCGCAGTTTACAGATAACGTGACTCCCTATGATTTCACGTTACAGAAAACAGTATAATCTTTTGCAGGGGAAAAAACAACCGGATTTTTAAATCCGGAATACGCGGACAATCCATTTCAGGCACCAGGAATAATCGCAGAATTCCGCCGATTCTGTCAAAACGATACTCCGTTCAGCATACAGGACATGATTCAGATACACTTTTTCTGTTCCGATTACCGTACCAGCTTTTGCCGGCGCCGCGATCCGCTCAGGCAGATCGTACTGTACCGATATCTCATCCTGATCCGAAACAAACCCGGTTATAACCGCATCCGAACTGACCGCCTCCAGCGTCTCCGGGTAGACAATCCGTCCGTCTCTCACGGCTGCGGCGCCGTCACAGGGAATTTCCGCCCTGACACCATCCGACAGCAGCACACGATCCGTGTAATTTTCATCCGCGTACTGAATCAGCTGCGTGCTGTCCGACCATTTATAATCCCTGTTATTCGGCCAGCCGCAGGCGAGAAGCGCAAACGTATAGACATGCGCTCCGCTCTGATAAGCGCCCACATAACAATACCCGGCCTTTCCCGTGAAACCGGTTTTCCCGCTGATCGCCCCGTCCGTCATTTCCAGCAGTGAATTATGATTTGACAGCGCAAACTGTTTTGTCCCGTCCACCGTAGATATCTGCGCCGATGCCGTGCGGGTAATTTCCAGGAACTCTTCATTCTGAATGCAGTAAGACATGATCAGGCTCAGATCGTAAGCCGTCGTGTGATGTTCGCCATTCTCATCCTCAGCGTCCAGTCCGTTCGGCGTTACAAAATGGCTGTCCAGGCACCCGATTTCCTCTGCCTTTTCATTCATCATATCCGCAAACGCCTCCACACTGCCCGCGATGTGTTCCGCGACAGCGACCGCCGTATCATTGTGTGATTCCAGCATCAGAGAGTAGAGCAGGTCACGCAGATAAAAGCTGTCGCCGGGTGAAAAACCCAGGCTGACCTGCGGCATGCTGCACGCGTAATCCGACACCGTCACAACAGCGTCCGGCGTTCCCTCCTCAATGGCCAGGATACAGGTCAGAATTTTTGTAGTGCTCGCATTCGCCATCGGGGTGCCGGCCGCTTTCCCATAGAGAATCCGGCCGGAATCCGCGTCCGTGAGGACGGCCGAGGACGCGTACAGAGTCAGATCCTCCTGATGAAAATCGGAAAAATTCCGTGCGTCATAAACATCGGTATATACCGCACCGTCACGGGTGCCGACAGAACTGATTTCCGAATACGACACGCTGTCACAGATGCCGGCGGAACTGATTTCTGAATATGACGCGGCACACACACCCTGCGGCACGATAATCCAGAACGAAATAAAAAAAACGAATAAAACAGACGCGATGTTTTTCAATGCAGACTCATTCCTCTTTTTCACATAAAATGATCCGGACAACAAAAAGGATATTTCCAGCCTTTTGTCCCTTATATCATATGATATGAGAAGATGTGGAAAAAAAGACATTCTGAACCGAAATACCACACCGGAAATCTCTGCGCTTCACAGATTCAGTTTCAGCTGCACCTCCTCCTGTGCTTCCTGTTTCATCTCCTCAACCCGCTCCGGATCCGGCGAGGGCAGGTCATCCGCTGACTGCACGCCGAAGCAGCGCAGAAACTCCTCCGTCGTACCAAAAAGAATCGGCCTGCCCGGTGCGTCCAGACGTCCGATTTCGCGGATCAGGCCGTACTCTATGAGACGATTGACCGCGTGTTCACAGGAAACTCCCCGGATTTTCTCGATCTCCGCACGGGTAACCGGCTGTTTATAGGCCACAATCGACAGCGTCTCCAGCACAACATCCGTCAGCACATGCCTCTTCGGCTGTTTCGCGACCCGGATCAGATACTCATACTGGCTGACCTTTGTACACATCTGATAAGAACCGTCCAGCTCAATGATCTGAAGTCCGCTTGCGTCCGATTTATAACGGTCGCTCAGATTGCGCAGAATTGACTCTGTCTCTTTCACCGACAGCTCCAGCGCACCCGCTATTTTCGAAAGCTCCACAGAGTCTCCCATGGCAAACAGAATGGCCTCCGCTGCCGCCTCATATTCTTCGATCCGCATATGCGCCTCCTTCCCGCACAAATATTCAAACTGTTTAAAGTCATCCGGCTTCTCAACTGTTTCATTACTTTCCCGCTATGTATCAATGCAGATTCGTCTCTATGTATATCTCCCCGAACGTATCATCCTGGTGTGCGGAAACTTCCCCCATTTTCATCAGCTCCAGAACCGCGAGAAATGTAACGACCAGTTCCACCCTGCTGTTCTGCCGCTCCAGCAGTTCCCGGAAGGAAAAGGATTTATGCGTTTCCAGATACCGTTCCATCCAGGAAAGCTTTTCTTCAACGGAAATCTCCTCCTTCTCAATCCTGCCGAATTTCGAGCGGATCGGATCCACCATCTTCTCCTGCCGGCTCATCACAGAGGCAAAAATATCATGTAAAATCCGAAGATCGAGTCCGGCCGTCAGCTGATCCATATCCACCGGCGGCTCATACTCCCGCACCTCCGCAGGCAGCGCCGGGCTGTGGTACATTTTACGGCCGGCATCCAGCTGCCGATCCCGGAGCTCCATGGACATATATTTATATATCTTGTACTGCAGAAGCTGCTCCACCAGTTCGGCACGCGGATCTTCCTCCGCGTCCTCCTCATCTGTCTCCTTCGGCAGGAGCCAGCGAGCCTTGATATCCAGAAGCGTCGCCGCCATAATCATAAATTCGCTCATGACATTCAGATCCTGTCTCTGCATCTCACGGATATATTCCAGGTACTGATCCGTAATCTCCACGATCGGAATATCATAAATACTGACTTTGTTTTTATCTAATAAATGAAGAAGAAGGTCCAGCGGGCCTTCAAAGACTTCCAGTTTTACTTTCAGATCCATAGTTCCATTTTACTGAATACTCAGAAAAATGCAACCTTTTTATTCAGAATAAAGCATAATCGAGCAGGAAACAGCAGCACGAATTTCTTTTCTGTCATATTTCTCATTTTTCATAATAAATATGGAGTAAGTGTTCTGGTCAAGCATTTTTGTAACATTTATGGCTAAAAAATCATTGGATTGT
>JAJBVI010000155.1 GCA_020859905.1 Lachnospiraceae bacterium
ACTAACGAATTTAGCGGCGTAATCTATCTACGTAATAACTTAAGTTTTAGTGTTACAACGAACAGGAAGTGCTGCCTGTTACTGCGCCCATGTTTCTGCAAAAGCTAAACAGCCTGACCGCAAATGGAAAAATCAGTGCTGACAGCAAAATCATGTTCGTGAATGACGGTTCCCGGGATAATACATGGGAAATCATCTGTGATCTGGCGAAACGCGATCCGCATTATACAGGCATTTCACAGAGCAGAAACCGGGGGCATCAAAACGCTGTTCTCGCCGGGCTGATGGAGGCAAAAGATAAATGTGATATCACCATCTCCATTGACTGTGATGGACAAGATGATATCAATGCTATGGATGATATGGTGAATGCCTGGTTCGATGGATGTGAGATTGTCTATGGCGTCAGAAGCAGGCGAGATACCGACAGCTTCTTTAAACGCTTTACCGCCGAGGGTTTTTATAAGCTGATGAACCGGATGGGTGCTGAAGTAGTGTTCAACCATGCAGACTACAGACTGGTCAGCAGCCGTGTGCTTCATGAATTTGCAAATTTTAAAGAAGTAAATATTTTTTTAAGAGGCATGGTGCCCCTGGTTGGTTTTAAAAGTACCAGTGTTTACTACGAAAGATCGGAACGGATTGCAGGAGAAAGCCATTACCCGTTAAGGAAAATGTTAGCATTGGCTTTTGACGGTATTACAAGCCTGTCTGTCAAACCAATCCGTTTGATTACCGGGCTTGGTCTGTTCATAGCCATTCTGAGTTTTGTCGGAATCATCTGGGCATTGGCCGGCAGCATTATGGGTACAACATTTCCCGGATGGGCAAGTATCGTCTGCATTGTCTGTTTTATGAGCGGTATCCAGTTATTATGCCTTGGAGTGATTGGCGAGTATATCGGGAAAATATATCTGGAGACAAAAGCCCGGCCCAGATATATCATAAGCGAGCGTACCTGTGAGAGCAGCGGTAAACATGAGGAGCCTCCAGAAACAGATTGCGGAGACTGCGGTGAGAACTGAAAATTCCAATCACATATTTAATCAACAATAATTACTCTTGGTCTCAGCTGCGGAACTCCATAACCGGATGCATTCAGCAGCTTAATGTGTGTGCTGTATCCAAGTTCTTCAAGCTTATTTAATATCTCTATCCTATACTCATCAAACTTTGGATCCAGCAATCCACGAACATTTTCAATCATGACCGCCCGGGAATTCACTTCTTCTACAAGGCGAAGCATCTGTGGAAAAAGGTCTCGCTCGTCATCTGCTCCAAGCTGCTTGCCTGCAACGCTGAACGGCGGGCATGGGACACCTCCCGACAGCAAATTCATTTTGTTATGATAAGGCTTACCATCAAAATCATGGACATCCCTACAAATAACATTCCACTGCGGCCGATTTCCGTGGTCGATCTGCAGATGAGCCGCAGTCTCCGGTTAACGCCCAAATGATTCCGACAAAACTCAGAATGGCTATGAACAGGCCGGGTCCGGTAAGCTGCCGGATTGGTTTGGCGGACTGTTTCCCTCTGTAAATTTTAACATCCGCTTTATTTCCCGACCTTCCTGCCGCATCGTATCCATTTTCAATCAGTATCTGAAATGTATTGATTTCTCCGTTTGCTGTGTTACAATAAATTTCATGAGAAGCTTATAGAATTGTTTTTGCAGAGGAGTGCTGACGTGACCAGAGAAGAATTGATAGAAGCCATGTCTGATATGCGGGATTACCACGTTGTATCGCAGAGATGCTGTGACTTCCTGAAACTGAACGTATTGAAGGGGGCAGAGAATTACAACGCGGGGAGTGACTTCCGTATGTCAGAGTATTTTAACTACATATCGCCGGCAGAAGCAGAATTTCAGTTATACCTGGACTATACCGCATTTGCCATTGCGGCAAATCTGTCGCGCTATGATATGAACATTCCGACGGATGAGCAGATGCTGGAGATGCTCCGTATCAGCGGATACAGCGGTGAGGAGATGAAGGATTATGTCCGAAAGTACGGCCAGGTAATGCCTAACTGTATCTTTGTAAAGCATCTTGTGCCGACGGTATGCCTGTTATCGAGGCTTCTGTCGGAGGCCATGGGGGATAAAAGTATATGGCGGGGCTATAAAAAGGGAAAGAAAAAGAAAAACTATACGCCCGTCCCGAACGAATCGCTGCAGAAACTGACAGCGCTGGTGGATTATATGAAGGAAAACCGGCTGCTGTTTCTGGAAGAGTGTGATACAGGGGAGTACAGGAGATTTGTGGAGGAGCATGCCCGTTTCTTTCTCAGGATTTCGTGTATCCATAAGGAATTGAAAAGTGTTTTTGAAGGAATTACGCGCCGGCAGAAGGAGGTGGGCGAGGAGTCGATGCGTGAGATGCACAGCATGATACGAAGGATGGAACGGGAGGCGGGAATCCGGATGGATGGCACGGTGGGGACTGCTGTGCGCAAATCGGCTGCTCCGTTTGCCGATCCGCCTGTTGTTTTGCCATCCGTTCCTTCTATTACGGAGTTTGCCTCTGCTTTTTCGGGAGCGGGGATCCATTTCCCGCGACATATGGATCCTGACACGGCGGCGCTGCGCGATATGCCGCCGGAAGTGAGAACCCTGTTTGGAAAATTGGAGAGGTTCGATGAGGAAGCGGCCATTTTGCAGGAGGAATGCTGGGAAACGTCTGACCGGCTTACTGAAGAAAATTCTGCGGAATGGGCGGAGTCTGCGGCAGATTTATTTATCCCCGACGTAGCAAGGGGAGCGTTCCGCTCGATTCTTGAAGGCGATGATATTTACAGGATGCGGATCGGGCGTCTCATTATGGAAGATATGATGACTCTTTGTGAGATGCCCCTTCCGACCAGCCTTACACCGGAATTGGAAGATGAGGACGAGTGGGATTACTGGGCAACGGAAAGTAACGGCAGACTGGGACTGCCGGTGATAAAGGATGGGGACTGCCTGTCTTTTCGGCCAAAGGAGGATGTGGAAGAATTTCATTATGCGCTGCCGGTAACATCTGTCATTTCCAGATATGCGGACCGCCCGTTTACCTCGCCGCTTTATATTAGAAAAAGTCTGATCCGAAAGTTTAAGGAAGGCGGCTGTTCAGACAGGAAAGCGCGCGATTACGCGGTGATTGTCGCGACGCTGCTCAGCATATCGGAAGAGGAAGCGGATGACTACCGTTTTGCGGGAGAATATCCGAAAGAGACAGGGGAAACGGAGACCCGGAAGGAAAGTAGAGAGGCCGGGGTACGGAAAGCGGAGGCGGATGAGCGGATCCGGGCGGAGGCTGCCGCGAGGGAAGAGGCGGAACACAGCCTGAAGCTGGCCAGGAAAGAAAACCAGGCCTGCCGCCACGAGATCAATAATTGCCGCCGCGAGATCAGTGCGCTTCAGCAAGAGGTTGAGCGTTTGAAAACAGAACTCGCTGAAAAACAGAATGACGGGGGAATGTCGGAGGAACCGGAATCGACAGAGCCGAAGACCGTAGAGTATCCATGGAGGACATCGTTTAAGGTGGTTCTGTACGGGGGATTTGAGATATTCCACCGGGAACTGCTGAAGCTGCTGCCGGATGTCCGTATCATGGAGACCGGGTCACATATCGACATCAATCCGATCCGGAACGCAGATATCGTTTTCCTGCAGATCAATAAGACAGACCACAGCGGATATTATACCGTCTGTGATGCCTGTAAAAGCAGCGGTGTGCCGTATATCCATTTGAACTATGCCAGCGCAAAGCGATGTGCCGGTGTGATGGTGGATGAGATCGGAAAATTGGGAGGGGAGAAGCCGGATGGCGATCATGGCGCAGGTGCGTAAGGAACAGGGATATTTATGGTGAACGACAAAAATAATTTGTCATGTAACAGACAAAAAGGAGGCGATTTCGACATGAATTGCGGTATGAGAAAGTGTCTTTCGGTCTTACTTTCTCTGATTCTGGCTCTGGCTCTCGCCGGATGCGGTGCATCAGAGAGTTCCGGGGGCGGCGAAGAAACCAGTGCGGAAACAGAGAGCGCCGCAGCGGCGTTAGAAGGCGGTTATCTTGTGACGGATGTGTACGGGGACGGGCAGAAGCCCTGGTATGTGGTGCTGGATTACGGCAGTGAGATTGACCCGGACAGTGTGTCCGCGGATGATTATGAAGTTGAGAATTATGACATTGAAGCTGTTTACGTAAATACCGGGGCGGAGCTGCCGGATGAGAGTACCGCCGGCAATTATGTTCTCTTGGAGCTTTCGACGGATTATACGACAGCTAATTACGGCGGAAGCGGCTCCGGCGGCGCGGATTTGTCCGGCGGTTTTTCGGACGGCTCGTCGGAAGATACGGAAGCTCTCGGCGGCGAGACGCCGGAGGGCGTGGAAGATTTCGACGGCGAGATGCCGGAGAGCCTGGGAGACTTTGACGGCGAGACACCGGAGGATTTCGAAGGGGATCTGCCGCAGATCGTGGATGATGCGGATGCGGCCGGCGATGCGGATATCGGTGACAGGGAAGTCCGGTCCGGGGAGTATGGTTCCGGGGAAAAGGAGGACCGATCCGGGACGGACAGTTCGGACGCGTCTGGCAGTTCGGAAGACGGAACCGGGAACAGAGGCGGCGGTGCCGGCCGGGGTTCGATGTCGGGTTCCTCGTCGGCCAGCAATCAGCTGACGGTTACATGTACACAGACCGGCAGCATTTCCTGTGCGGATGGGACGGAGATCAGCGCCTGGTCGGAAAGCTGTACCACCGATTACACGGAAAATGTGAATCTGCTGGTTGAGAATTTCACCCAGGATACGCTTACGCTCTCGGACGGTACAGCGATCATGTACAGCCTGTACCTGCCGGAGGATTACAGCGGGGATACGGAGTATCCGCTCGTCCTGTTTATGCCGGACGCCACCGGCGAGGGGAGCGATGAGTACCTCACGCTGACAGAGAGCCTGGGCGGCGTGATCTGGACGACGGATGAATGGCAGAGCGAGTATGAGACGATCGTGCTTGTCCCTCAGTATGAAGACTCAAATACGGAAGACCCGGTCTATACGATGGAACTGGTGACGGAGATCTGCGGTCTGTACAGTGTGGATTCTTCCAGAGAATACCTGGTCGGACAGTCCTCCGGAACGATCCGCTCCATCAAGCTGCTCATTGATTACCCGGATGAATTCGCGGGTGCGCTGCTGGTAGCCGGCCAGACCGACTCCGCCTATACGGATTATATCTCGCAGCTTTCCACACAGAATATCTGGATGATCTGCTCGGAGGGAGACGCGAGAGCTTATCCGGGGATGACTGAGATCACGGAGGCCGTGGAGACCGCCGGCACGGCGGTGACGACCGCGCAGTGGTCCGCGGTCCTGTCAGATGAAGAGCAGGAACAGCTGGCGGCGGAACAGGCATCTGCGGGAACATCGATCAACTGGACGATCTTCGACACGGGAACCGTTATGAGGGATGACGTGACATCTTCGGATGCCACGGAGCACATGAACACCTGGCGCGTGGCATACAATCTCGACACCGTGCGCGAATGGCTGTTTGAACAGACAAAGTAACGAAAGTAAAGACAGAACGCTGCCTGCTGATTTTGATTGCGCAGGGGTGCGTAAAGAAGTTTTGCAGCTTGCGCTGCGTGCGCCCCGCGCGGCGAGTATGAGGCAAAAGCTGCCTCCTGCTCGATTTAAGGATTACGCAGATGCGCGCCGGCGCAGGAATCCTGCAGTGCGGAATCTGGTTTTCTTACAGAATCCCGGTGATAAAGATTTCCAGCCCGACCAGGATCAGGATGATCCCGCCGATGATCTGTGCTCTGTCTGCCAGCCATGTTCCGAATCTTTTCCCAAGCTTCAGGCCGGCCATGCAGATGAGGAAGGTTACGGCCGCGATGATCAGCGCCGCCGCAAGTGCGGCCGGACCGTTGTAATCCGCGATTGTAAAGCCGACGGACAATGCGTCGATGGAGGTCGCGATTCCCTGCAGAAGCAGAGCGCCGATGCCGAGTTTTACCTGGTTATCCCCATCGTCGCCCCGGATGCCGTCGATGATCATTTTCCCGCCGATACACGCGAGCAGGATCAGCGCAATCCAGGGGATCAGCGGCTCGAACGCAGCAAAATACTGGACGAAGGTGTGTACGCAGAGCCACCCGATCATCGGCATCAATGCCTGGAAGCCGGCGAAAACGCCGGCAATGCCGGCCATCTTTTTCTGACACATCCGCGGTTCATGCAGCCCGTTAGCCAGTGATACGGAAAAGGCGTCCATGGCAAGTCCGATGCCGAGAAAAATGCTGTTAATATAAAAGACAGGATTCAGGATCATTTTTTCGCTTTCTTTACTATAAAAGCGTTCTCAATGGACGACAAGCAGATGGGCAAGCTTGCTTGCCCAGATGTTTGGACATTAGAGAACCAAA
>JAJBVI010000110.1 GCA_020859905.1 Lachnospiraceae bacterium
TGATGCCTCCTTGTAGCTGTTTGTTGCCATAGTCTGTTGTTGTACCTTGAAAACAAAAAATGATCAAATGAGTTTCTGGTTTTCTATTGCAGCCATAATGGTCTCCGGGTCGATGACTTTTTTGTCATTCTGTGCCCCGAGGGTGAGCGCATCCGTCATAAGGTTGTCGATCATGCGCGGGTTCCCCTGTGCGTAGCTGTGGACTGCTGAGAGCGCAGCTTCGCTGATGATGGATTCGGAAGCGCCGGAAATACGCAGTTTGTGGGAAATATAAGCAGCCACTTCCTGGTCATCCAGCCCGGCAAAGTTGTAATGGACAGTGATCCTCTGGCGGAGTGCCTCATGCACCGGTTTCTGCAGGATGTTGTTCAGATGGGATTCGCCGCAGAGGATGACGGTGAGGCAGTTCATGGAATCATACCCGTAATTCATCAGCATCCGGATGTCGTTGAAGATGCCGGTGCTCAGGAACTGTGCCTCGTCAATCGCGAGGATCAGGGGCTGGCGTCTGTCTTTGTACAGATATAACACCTGTTCCTGTATGGCTTTGAACATGACTGTTTTCCCGCCTTTGTCATTCACCCCGAGGCAGCCGCAGACTTCCTTATAGAACTCAGAGACGCTCACGGTGGAGAGGCAGATGTATTCTATATGGTAGAGATTACGGTTCAGGCTGTCGGCAAAGCAGCGCAGGGCAAAGGACTTGCCCATGCCGGGCATGGCCGTGAACACGCCGATGCCGCGGATATCCTTGAGGTAGTCCAGCCGGGAAGTCATCTGGACGAAATCGTTGGAACGGAAGCAGTCTTTCTCCCCGACCTGCTGTTTGTCAAACGGGTTGCAGGACATCCCGTAGTAGGTAGTTGCTTTCATTCGCTGTCACCTGCCTTTGCGTAGTCTATGGCCGGGCCGTTATTGCGCTTCGTGCGGCAGTTCTCATTCTTATCCGTCTGGCGGATCGGGAACTTCTGGCCATCAAACAGGATGAAAGCGGATGACATGTCGTCCGGGAGGTAGCGGATCTCGACGGTGGCGGAGATGAACTGCATGGGGACGTCATAGCTGACGCGGTCGATGGAGACCGTGGCGTCCTTGCGGACTTTGCGTTTCACGCGGTTGAAAAAGCAGTCATCGAGCCACTGCGTGGATTCCGGGAGGCGTACGCCGTCCATTGTGTTGTGGTAGCGCTCCATGGGCGTGGACTGGATCCCGGTGTGGAACGTGGTATTGTAGGTGCGCATATAGTCCTTCAGCATGCCGTTGAACTGCGCAAGGGAATGGATGGCGCTGATGTCGAGCGTATATAACCAGCGCTCCTTAAGGCTTCTCCAATGGCGCTCCGATTTTTATCCGAATGTTCGGATAAAAATCGTTATACGACGGATTTTTTTATCCGCATCTTTTCAGGGAAGTATTGAGTTTGTTGCATTCTTTTGAAAAAGATGCGGATAAAAATGTTCATCGGTACGATAATAGGGGTACCAAATTTAAGGAGGTACCTCTATGCAGGACTACGAAGAAGCAGTTTGTTGTCTCAGAAAATATCTCTCTGAGAACAATTATTGCAACACTGTTGTCATGGCCAATGAGCGGTGCTTTCGCCGACTCGATACATATCTGGCTGCCAAAGGCGTGGACTATACGCCAGTAGAAGCAGATGAATGGTTTCGTGTGTATGAAGACCAGCTGCCTTCCACGGACCTTGCCCATTACCATGCCGCACTTATGCGGCTGCAGGATATCTACGAGTGCGGCGAAATCCTTCCGGACCACGATGCGATGCGATACAAATCGTATACGGTATTGGCCGATGAACTAAAAAACAGCCTGGAAGCCTTTCTTGGCGAACTACGGAAGAACCTGTCAGTGAGAACCGTTGACAATTACAGGCATGACTGTGCCAGATTCCTCATCTTTATGCAGAAGAATGGTGTCGAAAAGATTAAGGACATCACATTTGATCTTCTCCTGGTTTTTTATAAGTCCGATGTCCATAAAGGGAAATGGGGAAAGGCACATGTTACAGCACATTCCTCAACTATGATGGCTTATTTTTTCCGTTCAGGGGAATTGCCATATGGATGCGGTATCCTTTATCATTATCTTTCTCTTGGAAAGGGCTGTTTCTGGAATGACGTTTCCACAGATGCACACGAAAACATACTGGCTGTTATGAGTGTATCGGATACAGTCTCCACCCGAAAGTTATACGAATATAAGGAGGTGTTGCTTCGAATCCATGCTGATAATGGCTATTGTAAGAATGTCATCAGTGCGAATAACCGTGCTGTGGATCTCCTGATACTGTTTCTTGACATGAATTCTTATGCGTACAGCCCGCAGATTGCGGAAATATGGTTCCGGGAAGTAAGCCACTGGTTCAAAACCGAGGATGATACAATCCACCGTGCTCTTTTTATGGTGGCTGATTACCATCGCTCTGCGAATATACAGTTGGAAAAAGTTTATCGTATGACGCCGCGCGCGTTCGATCTTCTGCCGGAGTGGTGCCGCGAAGATGCGAACGGTTATGTCTCCGAAAAAGAGAAAGAGGGATGGGCAAAATCTACCATTAACATGATCCGCTCCAGTATCAGCAGGTTCTGCTATTATCTTGATGGTTCCGGCCTTCGTTCCTTTCTTGACCTGGACGTTAAACACGTAAAAGCGTTTAACACGGCAGATATGCACAAAACCCCGCAGGGGAAAAATGCTTACAACGCCCGAATCCGCAAGTTCCTTATGTATCTTGGCGAACATGGGAAGCTGTCTAATCCCATGCTTTTTATAGCCCTGCCAAAAACCAAGGCTTCGAAAGAGACCATTGTGGTAGTTCTTACAGAAGAAGAAATGGAGCAGCTCAGGGAAAAACTGAACTGTGATAATAACTCCCTTTCTCTCCGAAAAAAGGCAATGCTTCTTCTTGGCTTAAAAATGGGGATGCGTTCCTCGGATATCGTCAATCTTAAGATTGATGATATCAACTGGGATAGGGCCTCCATAAGGTTTGTACAGGAAAAGACGGATGTGGAAGTGGAACTTCCCATGCCGGTCGAAGTCGGGAATGCGCTTTTCCGCTACATTACCAAAGAACGCCATGAAAAGGCAACATCCGCCATATTCCTCAGCGAGAAAGCACCTCACAAGCCGGTTGGCCGCGCTGTCTGCGGCCTTGCACTTGAAACGGCACTGCCGGACAGGGATGTGGAAGGCTCTGGTTTTCATGTGACACGGAAGACCTATGCCACAAACCTTTTGCGGGGAGGCGTTGGCCTCAACGTTGTGGCAGATGCTCTCGGGCAACGCGGCACGGCATCGGTGCATCGGTATCTGTCGCTTGATGCCGAACGCATGCGCATGTGTTCACTTTCGCAGGCTGAATGCGGGATTGGAGGCTGGGTAAATGGCAGATAATACAGTCAGAAGCAGCATAATCGCACCTTACATAAGCGGCCTGCTCGAAGAAAACATGCAAACGGGTACATTTACGAAAGCGAAGAACTTATTTTAAACCGGTTCGACACCTACTGCATCGAAAATACCCTTGAAACCCTGGAAATAACAAAGGATTTTCTCTCTGGATGGATGGAGAAAACAGAAACGGAAGGGGAATTCCACCGTGGGAAGCGGATATCCGCTGTAAGGCAGCTTCTCATTTTTATGGCTTCCTGTGGTATCCAGGTGTACATCCCGCATGATTTTTGCCATTTCACAAAAGTGCTGCCGCATATCTTCACTGCCGAAGAGCTTGCGGAATTCTTTTCTGTGGTGGATTCCTATTTTCCAACGAAACGGCCGTCTTTTGAGCCGCGCCTTGCGAATGAATACCGGCTGCTTTTCCGTTGGTACTGTTGCTGCGGCCTCCGCAACAACGAAGCGGCCGGAATTGCTGCTGAAAACGTGAATCTTGAAGAAGGAATCCTGACACTCTTCGACTCGAAAGGGAACAAGGACCGGCTTGTGTATCTTCCGGATGATCTTCTGGAAAGTTCCAGAAACTATTACCGCTACCTGACGGATACGCTTGGGAAAGAACCGAAATGGTTCTTTCCGGGGATGAACCCGGAAAATCCACTTCCAAACACCACAGTAGACGGAGTGTTTAACCGGTTTTGGAAGAAAACCAGTTATGCCGGGTACAGCAACAAACCGACGGTTCATGACTTCCGCTTCACTTTCGTTGTATCACGCATGAACCGGTGGGCTGAAGATGGGATCGATCTCCAGGTGATGATGCCATATCTGAGCAGGTACCTTGGACACAAGTCAACAAAAGAAACCTTTTACTATTACCACCTTGTGAGCGATGCCTACCGCACTGTTGCGAAAAAAGATACCTATGCAGACGCAGTAATTCCGGAGGTGCATGGCTATGAATAAAAAACCGGAATTCAAGGATCTGTTTTTCTCCAGGACAAAAGATTTCCTGGATTTGTATCTTACGAGGCAGGAACAGCGCAGTCCGGACACCGTAAAGGCTTACCGCATTTCGCTCACCAGCTTTTATACTTATGTAACGGAAGAGAAGAAGATTCGGGTGATGAATTTCTGCTTTGGAGACTGTACATATGATTTCGTCCTTTCCTATTCGCAGTACCTCCAGGAAGTGAAAGGACTTGCAAACAGCACGGTGAATCAGCGGCTTGCAGCCCTGAAATCCTACCTGAAATATGTATCCGATGGAGATATCGCATTGATGCAGGTATATATGGGAGTCTCAAAAGTGCCGCTTCTTAAAATACCGAAGCTACATCGCCCCGTTATTGAAAAAGAAGACCTCGGCGTATTCCTTGATATGCCGGCGGATACCACCTTCGGAAACAGGGACAGGGTTATTCTGGTTCTGCTGTTCGACTCTGCGATCCGCGTGTCAGAATTAACCGGCATCGTCCTTGGGGATTTGACTCTTAATACATTAAGTCCGTCGGTTGTCATACATGGGAAAGGACGGAAAATGAGAGCCATCACCCTGAACCAAAAGTGCGCCGAGCATTTAAAAGAGTATATCCGCCGTTATCATAGCGAAGATGCACCTCCGGAAACACCTCTTTTTTACACAGTGATTCACGGGAAAATGAACCACATGTCTCAGCGGAACGTGGAGCGGATTGTGAAAAAGTATGGAGATATCACCAAGAAAGATCGCCCCACGATGCCGGACAGCGTTTATCCACATATGTTAAGACGCTCCCGGGCAACCGGTTTATACCGGGATGGAGTGCCGCTTGAGATGGTTTCTGTTATCCTCGGGCACTCAAGCTCGGAAGTGACAAAGACATACGCCATTCCATCAGTTGACCAGATGCGGGAAGCCTTAGAGAAGGGACAGCCTGAAGACGAACAGGTGGAACGCATCTGGGAAGGAAAAGATGAGGAAATCCGCCAAATGTTCGGGCTGTCGTAAAAATTTTATCCGCATCTTTTTCAAAAGAACGCCACAAACTCAATGCTTCCCTGAAAAGATGCGGATAAAAAAATCCGTCGTATAACGATTTTCCTTTTGAGGCGCCATCGCGGACACGGGTATGGATCAGGACGACCCCGAGCGCGACGCAGATCATGGACAGCTGCTCATTGGAGTAAGGCGATCCATTGTCGACCATCAGCTTGTGGGGGATCCCGTGGGTTGCTATAGCTTCTTTGAGGACTTTCTGGAAGTTATAGGCGTTGTCATTGTAAAACAGCCCTCCGCCCACGAGCAGGCGGGAATGGTCGTCGATGATCATGACGCAGTAGACGCGGCGGCTTTTCCCGTCTTCCGTGATATGGGGGAGATAACAGGTATCCGCCTGCCACATCTTTCCGAAAGCGTCCTCTTCAAAAGCCTTCCGGTCTCGGACATTCGGGTTGCGCGCGGATTTCAGGTCATTGTGGCGGATGAACCGCTGCACGGCATCCACGCTGACTGATGAGGGGATAAAACAGTCCTGCACGAGTTTCCTGTGGATCTGGGTGGCATTGATCCTGGGCAGGTCCTCTTTTATGCGGTAGATTTCTGCGATTGCCTCGTCAGAAAGCACCCTGCTTGTCCCTTTGTCGGAGCGTTCTGTCGGCATCAGGGCTTCCAGCCCGCCTTTCCTGTACAGGTATGCCCATTTTTCGGGCGTCTTGTAGCTGTATTTGACGGATGAGCCGTCGGGCAGCACGAGCGGGTGTTCCGTGACGCGCTTGAAGTAAGCGGTCTGGGAAGCATCGGGGAAAAGCCCCTGGACGACAGGGGCGATGATGGCAAAGCGGAACCGGGCGATCTCAGCAGCCTTGCGGGTGTAATCAGTGTCATTCATGGCATCCGGCCTCCTTTTTTCTGTGATGGTTCCAGTATAAAGGGCGGGCTGCGCCGGGTCAGTACAACTGTTGTGTGGTATGCAAAAAAACTTGTCACGGGCCAAACACCTGCTGGCAGTAATCC
>JAJBVI010000219.1 GCA_020859905.1 Lachnospiraceae bacterium
AACCGTAGTTCAGGATGCTGTCTACTTTACAGTCGAATACACTTCCGACTTCTACCGCGGATAACTTCTGCTGTTTTGCGGTATCATGTTCTTCCTTTAAAATCTCACGGGCGGACAAAACCAGCTTATCCGAAGACTGATCCGCCGTGATAATCCGCACCTGAATCTCTCTGCCGAGCCACTCATTCAGATCATCCACATGCCGCAGGCTGAGTCTGGATGCGGGTATAAATCCGCGGATCCCCTCCACCTGGGCAATCACGCCCTTGTTGACAATTCCGGATATCTCCACGGTCAGGTTCTCCTTCGCCTCGTAAAGCTCCATGATCTTTGACCATGCCAGCAGCGTGTCCGTGTCATGTACGCCGTCGCCCATCATCTTGTAGGAGGCCTCAAGCTCTTTCTCCATATCCTTCATGGACTCTGCCGGCGCCGCCTCTGACTCCTGCGTACTTGCTTCCTCTGCTTCTTTTGCCGCCTCTGCTGCCTCAGGCTGTGCTGCCGCATCTGCTCCCGCTGCTTCTGCTTCCTCAGCCTGCGCTGCCGCCTCTGACTCCTGCGTACTTGTTTCCTCTGCCCCAGGCTCCGCTGCTTCTTTCGCCGCATCTGCTGTCTCAGGCTGCGCTGCCGCATCTGCTTCCGCTGCTGCCTCCGGCTCCTTAACTTCGGTTTCTTTTACTTCCGTATCCAGTACAGTATCCATATTCTCCTCTTTCTTTGCCGAGCTGTCATTTTCTGCGGCAAGTTCATTATTATCAGCATTTTCATATTCTGAATGATCTGCTTTTTCCGCTGCCATGTCTTTCTTCTCGCTGGTGTCTGTCTGCATTGTTTCCATTCTTGTCTCCTTGTGTGTCGTTTGCTGTCGCGCCGACCGCGGACTGCGCAGGCAGCCCTCCCTGCGCGATTGTGTTCATCCCCTTTACAGCACTGCCTGTACCGCCATCCGCTGCTGTCACTCCGCCTGATAGTCTGCCGTATTTACCAGCAGCACAAACGATCTGTAATAGGTAAAGATAGCCTTACCCTTAATCTTCTTTTTTTCTACGAAGCTGTACGGCAACGCCTCCTCCTGCGTGTCAGCCAGACCGTCCTTCAATGCCTGCTCTGCCCAGAAGCGCCCGTCCAGGGAATTGTTTCGGTTGTCGCCCAGGACAAAATAGCAATCCTCCGGAACCTCAAAATAATAGCCGTCATTTTCCCAGTACCACTCCTCGGGCAGATAATCCTCCTCAAGCGGGGTGTCACTGCCGTCGATATAAATCTTGCCGTCCCGAATCTCAACTGTCTCGCCGGGCAGCCCGATCACACGCTTTATATAAGTCTGGCTCTCGTCCACCGGATAGGAAAACAGAATTATATCGCCCCGCTGCGGCTCATCAAACCAATAGGAAAAGCGAAATCCGATCAGCCGATCTCCTGTCATAATCGTCGTCTCCATAGAACCGGACGGAATGGTTGCGTTAATGATAATAAACCTTGTTAAGACAAACACAACCACGACCACAATCACAAACATGCGAATCCAGCCGAACACTTCCCTGCGCGTCTCCTGTTTCTTTTCCATCTCACGCTTTCGCCGCAGGGTCTTAGGTTCCTTCTTTCGATCGTCGTCCATAACCGCTCCTTATTGTTTACAAGTCTATAACAAGCTCTACCGGGCAATGATCCGAGCCGAAAACATCCGTATGGATGTCCGCCGACTTCAGGGTGTCCTTAAGACACTCCGAAGCTATAAAATAGTCAATACGCCAGCCGGAATTCCGCTCCCTCGCTTTAAACCGGTAGGACCACCAGGAATAAATCCCGGTCTGATCCGGGTAAAAATAGCGATATGTATCTATTCTACCACTTTTTAAGGCATTTGTCATCTTTTCCCGTTCTTCATCCGTAAATCCGGCATTTCTGTGGTTCGTTTTCGGATTTTTCAGATCGATTTCCTGATGCGCGACATTCAGGTCTCCCGCATAGATCACCGGTTTCTTTTCTTCCAGCTTCTGTATATAAGCCAGGAAATCATCTTCCCACTTCATGCGGTAATCGAGGCGTGCCAGCTCACTCTGTGAGTTCGGCACATATACCGTGACAAAATAGAACCGATCCAGCTCCAGTGTGATGACGCGTCCCTCATGGTCATGTTCATCAATCCCAATCCCATAAGAAACAGAAACGGGAGCCGCTTTCGTGAAAACCGCGGTGCCGGAATAGCCCTTTTTATCGGCATAATTCCAGTACTGGCCATATCCTTCCAGATCCAGGTGAATCTGTCCTTCCTGCAGTTTGGTCTCCTGTATACAAAAAATGTCCGCGTCCGCACTTTTAAAATAATCCAGGAATCCCTTCTGCACGCATGCACGCAGTCCATTTACATTCCAAGATATTAATTTCATCGTCAATCTCCAGTCTGAACAAAAAAGCCGCCATCCGGTCGGTTAACCAGAAAACCCGTAAACTCTCGGAAGAGAATTTACGGGATTCCGGCTTTCATACGAACCTTGTACTATAGCTGCCGCGCAATAACTTCACGCTGTTTCAGATCCGATGCCGCTTCCTATTTCGCATAATCGGTAACACGGCTTTCGCGGATCACATTTACTTTAATCTGTCCCGGATACTCCAATTCAGCCTCAATCTGTTTGGAAATATCCCTGGCCAGAAGTACCATGTCAGCATCACTAACCTGCTCCGGAACTACCATAATACGAACTTCTCTGCCCGCCTGAACTGCAAAAGATTTATCTACACCCTTGAAACTGTTCGTTATGTCTTCTAATTTCTTTAATCTGTTGGAATATGTTTCTAACGTCTCTCTTCTCGCACCGGGCCGTGCAGCTGAAATCGTATCAGCCGCCTGCACCAGGCATGCGATCAGAGACTCCGGCTCCACATCTCCGTGATGTGCTTCCACTGCATTGACCACGATCGCGGATTCCTTGTACTTCCTGCAAAGAACAACGCCAAGCTGAATGTGGGATCCCTCCATCTCATGATCGACGGCTTTGCCGATGTCATGAAGCAGCCCCGCACGCTTTGCGGTTCTCACATCTACGCCAATCTCCGCGGCAAGCAGCCCCGCAATCTGAGCGACTTCAATCGAATGCTTCAGCGCATTCTGTCCATAACTGGTACGGAACTTCATGCGGCCGAGCAGCCGGACCAGCTCCGGATGTATACCGTGCACGCCGACCTCCAGTGTAGCGGCTTCGCCTTCCTCGCGAATCACGCTCTCCACTTCCTTCTGAGCTTTCTCAACCATCTCCTCGATTCTGGCGGGATGGATACGTCCATCCACGATCAATTTTTCAAGGGCGATACGCGCCACCTCTCTGCGGATCGGATCAAATCCGGACAGAATGACTGCCTCCGGGGTGTCATCAATAATCAGATCCACCCCCGTCATGGTCTCCAGTGTACGGATATTTCGTCCTTCACGTCCGATAATCCGTCCCTTCATCTCGTCATTCGGAAGCTGTACAACAGAAATCGTCGTCTCCGCCACATGATCCGCAGCACACTTCTGTATCGCGTTCACCACATATTCTCTGGCTTTCTTTTCTGCTTCCTCTCTGGCTTTGAGATCCATCTCCTTGATCAGTTTTGCCGTATCAATTTTTACATCTTCTTCGACAGTTTTTAAAAGATATTCTTTTGCCTGTTCAGAGGTGAGTCCTGAAATTCTTTCCAGTTCCTGTATGCGTTCTTCATTCAACTTCGCAACTTCAGCTCTCTGCCGCTTGATCTCCTCTTCTTTCGCAGTGAAACTCTGTTCGCGACGCTCCGCAGCCTCCAGCTTCTTATCCAGATTAGCCTCCTTCTGCTCGACACGTCTCTCATTGCGCTGAATCTCAGCTCTGCGGTCCTTGATCTCCTTGTCAAGTTCGTTCTTCGTCCGGATGGACTCCTCCTTGATCTCGACCAGAGCTTCTCGCTTTTTCGACTCCGCGTTCTTCACTGCCTCATCTATGATACTCCGCGCACGCTCCTCCGCACTTCCGATCTTCTCTTCCGTATCCTTTTTGAAGCGGGCTTTAGAAACAACATAGGTGATGAGAAAGGTGACAATAACAGCGACAACAGCCGTAATCACTACTGCTATGCCAGTCTGCACCTCAGACGCACCTCCTTATTAAGTTTTATTGTACATATAACAAAAAAATTATAAATGAATAATTATGTCATAAATTACAACTATTTGATTCTATACTTTTTCGGGCATTATGTCAAGTCCATCTGATATTTTATCTCAGAATTTGAGAAGCCTTTTCGACACAGATTCTGGTAAATCCTGTACTTCTCCCTCTGATCCGTACGCTCCGGATCATACTGCTTTTTCAGTAGAAAACGGCGGATCTGTTCCGCCTCATGATCCTCGTACGTCTCCGCCATCGCCTGTTCGATCACGGCAGCGGACACACCGCGGCTCTGCAGAGCCAGTTTCAGCTGTATTCTGCTCTTCCCTGTCTGGTGAAAACGGATATAGGCGGACGCATAACGCAAATCATCGACATAGTGCCGGGACTTCACATAGTCCACAGCCGTATCAATCAGAAAATCCGGATAATGATCCAGAGTCAGCTTCTGCCGAAGCTGATACTCCGTGCGGTCCGCCCGCTGCAGCAGATACATCGCCCTCCGGATCACATGCCTGCGCAGAACCTCCGTGCAGAGCCGCTCCCACTCGCCGTCCGGAAGATCCGCCCCCTCCTCCAGATGAAAGGCGGCAGCCTCCTTCTCATATAAGGGAAAGATGCCCGCCTCATCCGTCGCAATAAGCAGCCTGCCGTTTTTTCCTTTTCTAATCTCCGTAATCCGCATCTCTCTGCTCCCTTACATTTGTCTGAAAACCGACGGGAAAAGCCCCCGGACGGGTTCAGATATCCCTCTGGTGTACTGTATGTCCTGCCCTGACGATCCATTGTATCTGCCCACGGCATCTTCGTCCGGTTCAGACATCCGGATGCCTGGAACCACACTTCTTATCCTCTTCGTAACCGGTATTTGCCAGAGGCGTCCGGATACCCGGAACCGCACTCTGATTTTCTCTGTGTCACTCGGCAGCATCTTCGTCCGCAACAGCCTCCGCGCTCTCTCGCGCGGCTGCCGCGCGTTTTCCGTCCAGGTCATAATGATCGCGCACCTTCGCCTCAACCTCGCTGCAGACATCCGGATGCTCCGCCAGAAAAATCTTCGCATTCTCCCGGCCCTGTCCGATCTTGTCTCCGTTATAGGAGTACCATGCGCCGGATTTGATGATGATGTTCAGGTTCGCTGCCAGATCCAGGATGTCTCCCTCTCTGGAAATACCCTTCCCGAACATAATATCAAACTCTGCCTCCTTAAACGGCGGGGCGATTTTGTTCTTCACAACCTTGATCCGGGTATGGTTGCCAATCATCTCTCCGCTCTGCTTCAGGGACTCTATGCGGCGGACATCCAGACGGATGGAAGAATAAAACTTTAAAGCCCGTCCGCCGGTCGTCGTCTCCGGGTTGCCGAACATAACGCCGACCTTCTCGCGCAGCTGATTGATAAAAATCACGATACAGCTGGACTTGCTGATCACCGCCGTCAGCTTCCTGAGAGCCTGGGACATAAGACGTGCCTGCAGGCCGACATGGGAATCTCCCATATCACCCTCGATCTCCGCTTTCGGAACAAGTGCTGCCACGGAATCCACGATCACTATATCCACGGCGCCGGAACGCACCATCGTCTCCGTGATCTCCAGAGCCTGCTCCCCGTTATCCGGCTGCGAAATGTAAAGGTTGTCAATATCCACGCCGATATTGCGCGCATAGGCCGGGTCGAGCGCATGCTCCGCGTCAATAAACCCGGCGATGCCGCCCCGCTTCTGTACTTCGGCGACCATATGAAGAGCCACTGTCGTCTTACCGCTGGACTCCGGCCCGTAAATCTCCACGATACGTCCTCTCGGAATACCGCCCAGCCCAAGAGCGATATCCAGACTCAGACAGCCGGTCGGTACGGTCTGTACGTCTATATGCAGATCCGGATCTCCCAGCTTCATGATGGAACCCTTGCCGTATTGCTTCTCAATCTGGGCGATCGCCGCGTCCAGCGCTTTTAATTTATCATCTTTTGCCATATGCGTCTCCTTTTCCGAACTTATGTTCGCTTTAGATGTGATAATAGTAATATATAATTTTAAAAATGTCAATCCTGTTTTTGTGTAATACGTCCTGATAAATATGGAATGGATATCGTATATTCTGCAGCCATACCGAGCAAGATTTCCCGGCGAAGTGTTATCATTATATACAATAACATATGGAAATGCAAGCATTATTTTATTAAATCTGAATAAAATTATTT
>JAJBVI010000043.1 GCA_020859905.1 Lachnospiraceae bacterium
CTTCCTACTTGGTGACGGAAGCTTTATATACGCCGGATTATTCATCGCTTACGTAACAGGAGAGATAATAAAATGTATAGGAGAGAGAGCCGGATGAAGATAGGAAATCGAACCTTTGATACGGATCACAATACCTATGTCATGGGCATTCTCAATGTGACGCCGGATTCCTTTTCGGACGGCGGCAGGTATGATTCCGTTGACCGGGCACTGCGGCAGGCGGAGCGCATGATCGGCGAGGGGGCGGATCTCATCGACATCGGCGGTGAATCGACCCGCCCCGGCTATGCCATGATTTCCGACGAGGAGGAGATAGCACGGGTGCTGCCCGTGATCGAGGCGGTGAAGGCTCGATTTGACATTCCGGTTTCCCTGGATACCTATAAGAGCGGCGTCGCGCGGACCGGGCTGGAAGCGGGTGTCGATCTCATTAATGATATCTGGGGGCTGAAATACGATCCTGAGATGGCGGCGGTGATTGCGAAGTATGACGTGCCCTGCTGCCTGATGCATAACCGGGAGCAGGCGGATGATGCCGGTTCTGCGCTGACAGGAAATGCGTGTGACACTGCTTTTGTGACAGCCTGGAAAGCGGATCTGTCGGAGACGGTACGGCTGGCGAAGCGGGCAGGTATCCGGGATGAGCATATTATTCTGGATCCGGGCGTTGGGTTCGGGAAGACCTATGAGAATAATCTGCAGGCGATCCGTCACATAGATCAGCTGCACTCGTTCGGGTATCCGCTGCTTTTAGGGACATCGCGCAAATCCGTGATCGGGATGACGCTTGACGTCCCTGCGGACGACCGTGTGGTGGGAACGGCGGTCACCACGGTATTTGCGGTGCTTCACAGATGCTCGTTTGTGCGGGTGCATGATGTGAGGGAGAATGTGCAGGCGATACGGATGACGCGGGCGATACTGGGTGATTAGTGGATAGTGGTCAGAGATTGGTAATCAGTGAATAGGCAGTGTTAGCAGGAACGGGTTTTGGACACAAAAACAGGCAAGTAGTATAAAGCTGAGTCTTTGCGAAGAATTTGTAGTGGATTGAGGATTGAACTATGACCGATCAGATCAGGATTCAGAATTTAGAGGTTTATGCGCATCACGGCGTTTTTCCGGAGGAGGCGAAGCTTGGACAGAAGTTTCTGGTGGACGCGGTTTTGTATACCGATCTGCGGGAAGCGGGATTCTCCGATCATATCAGCGCTTCCGTTGATTATGGTTTTGTCTGTCATTTTATCACGGAGTTTATGAAGGCGAACACGTTTCAGCTTCTGGAGTCCGTGGCGGAGCATCTGGCGGAGTCGCTTCTGCTGGAGATTCCCAAACTGGACGGTCTGGATCTGGAGATAAAAAAACCATGGGCGCCGATCGCGCTGCCGCTGGATACGGCATCGGTGAGGATCAGCCGCGGCTGGCACACAGTTTATCTGTCCGTGGGTTCCAATCTGGGGGATCGGGAAGCGTACATTCATTTTGGTCTGGACGAGCTGAACGCAGACAGGCATCTGCGGGATGTACAGATTTCCTCTCTGATGGAAACCGAGCCTTACGGATACACGGATCAGCCGTCTTTTCTGAATGCGTCCATCGGACTGCGGACGTTGTATACGCCTGAGAAGCTGCTGGCGTTTCTGCAGCGGGTCGAGGCGGAAGCGGGACGGGAACGAGGAATTCACTGGGGACCGCGAACGCTGGATCTGGATATCCTCTTTTATGATGATGAGATTCTGGAAAAGAAGGATCTCATCGTTCCGCACCCGGATATGGAGAACCGTTTGTTTGTGCTGAAACCGCTGTCGGAGCTGTGTCCGGGCAGGATGCATCCGGTGCTGCGAAAAACGGTGCTGCGAATGTTGCGGGAACTATCGGATTCATCGACTTTCATAGATAGTGATGACAGAGGAGCAGATATGTTCGTTTACTGTGGAAATCAAGATAATTGAGGTGATATGATGATTGACATATATGAATTGAGACAGTTGAATGAGCCTGAGAAAATAGCTGTGACGCGTCATGCGAAAGAACGATTAGAAGAAAGAAAAATAAGAATCACTGATATCATAAATGGAATACAGACAGGAAAAATAATTAAACAGTATGAGGACGATAAACCTTTGCCCAGTTGTTTGGTTTTGGGATATACATCTGATAATGCATTTATTCATATTGTAGTCAGCAAAGATGATTATTATATTTATTTGATTACAGCATATTATGATAAATGCGGATGCGAGCATCCGATTTCTGACCTTTTGTCCCTTGTATCATATTATCCTGATCCTGCAAAATGGAAAGATAGTTATAGTGTGAGAAAGGAGTGATGGTTTACTATGTTATGTATGGCTTGTGGTGCAGAATTAAAAAAGGGATTTACAACAGATGTGACTGAATTGGGTAATGGAATTGTGATTGTAAGACATGTTCCCTGTTTTAAATGCCAGGAATGTAATGAGGTTACTTATACTGCAGATGTTGTTATGCGTTTAGAAAATATCGTTGAATCTGCGAAGAAACTCATGCAGGAAATTTCAGTGATTGACTATTCAAAAGTGGCGTAATGAAGAGATATAAATACATTTATTTTGCCTGACCGGATATCTGGATGAGGTGGTCGGCGCCAGCATGGACGGCCGGATTGATTCCAAGATTCAGGTGCTTCAGGAGACCTTCCGTCGGCTGGGGGATCATTTCTGCAGGGAGGATGCCGTGCTGATCGGCGATACGAAATATGACGCGGACGGTGCGGCGCAGGCCGGTATCGACTGTATCGGAGTATCTTACGGCTTCGGAACCCGTCGAGATGAAGCGGTATAATCTTTTTCTGTCTGAAGAGGAAACTGACATGAAAATTTTCACAACATTGAATGTTAACTTAGCTGAAAGGTGAAAGAGTATATGTTTCGTTTATGGGCAAAGGAGTGGAAAGACAATCGGATGGTACGCGATATGACTGTCTGTGACGACAGCGGCGATACCCGCACGCACAAGGTGTTCCGCGCACTGGATGAGGTGTGCTATGCGTTTGATCTGGGGAAACCTATCTGGCTGGATGCCAATATTAAAGAGTTTCAGCGCCGCGCGAAGGTGCGTTTTTATCAGGACAGCTTCATCGAAAACATTCCGTTTGATTTTCTGGAGATTCATATCATAGAAGAGGATTAGTACAGCGCTCTTATTAAATTTGTATAAAAAATGTTGATATCGGGATGCTTTATTGGCATAATATGCTATAATGAACCATAACGAGTGCAGGATTACGGCTGCAGTACCGGGCATCGGATTAAGACTGTCGTACTGAGCGCAGAGTACGGCTGCAGTATCAGATGTCGGAATACGGCTGCGGCATCGGATGTCGGGTTACGGCTGCAGTATCAGATGAAACAGGATGCGGGGTGTGAATATTATGGCAGGACAGAAGGACGAGATCAGAGAGAATGTTTATGACTGGCAGAATATCATGTTTCTTTACAATTCTGCGATCAAAGAGGTTCGGACGAAGCTGGATATCATGAGCGATGAGTTTCAGTTTATATACCAGTATAACCCGATCGAATATATTAAGTCCAGGATCAAGACGCCGGAGAGTATTGTGAATAAGCTGAAGAGAGACGGTTATGAGACCACTATGAAAAATATGGTCGAGCATGTGAGCGATATCGCCGGTATCCGCGTGGTGTGTTCCTTCACATCGGATATTTACCGTCTGGCGGAAGCTATCGGGAAGCAGGAAGAGTTTTCTGTCCTCTACATTAAGGATTACATTAAGCACCCGAAGGAGAGCGGCTACCGCAGCTATCATATGCACATTCAGGTGCCGATCCAGACGACAAAGGGCGTTGTGCCGACGAAGGTTGAGCTGCAGATCCGCACCATCGCGATGGATTTCTGGGCCAGCCTGGAGCACAAGATCTATTACAAATTCGAGGGCGATGCCCCGGATTACATCAGCGAGGATCTGCAGTCATGTGCCAGGATCGTAGCGAATCTGGATGAGAAGATGCTGTCTCTGAATGAGGCGATCATGGAAGTGGAGGCCAGGCAGAGGCGGTAGAAGCAGCTTTACTATAAAGGGGATGCACACGATCACGCAAGGAAGGCTGTCTCCGCACAGGATGAGTTCAGATACGCCTCCTGCTCTGGCGTCAGCACATCTATAGTTTTTCCGAGGAAACGCAGCTTGCGGTTCGCGACTTCGAGGTCTACTTCTCTGGGGACATGGATCAGCTTCTCCGTCAGATCTTTCGCATGCTCCACCAGATATTTCGCGCTCAGCGCCTGGATGGCGAAGCTCATATCCATAATCTCCGCCGGATGTCCGTCCCCGGCGGCCAGGTTCACCAGGCGGCCCTCCGCCAGCACATAGATCCAGTTCTCATCGGAAATCTGATAGCCGATGATATTTTTTCTCTGGTCGATTGTGTCAAGCGCAATCTCGCGGAGCCGTTTCATATCTATTTCCACATCAAAATGTCCGGCGTTGCACAGGATCGCGCCGTTTTTCATCACGCGGAAGTCCTCCTCGCCGATGACGCCGGCACAGCCGGTCACGGTAATAAAGAAATCGCCGACCCTTGCCGCCTCGTTCATGGGCATCACGTCGAACCCGTCCATCACGGCCTCAATCGCCTTGATCGGATCAATCTCCGTGACAATCACCCTCGCGCCGAGACCCTTTGCGCGCATGGCAACGCCCTTGCCGCACCAGCCGTAACCGGCCACAACCACATATTTCCCGGCGACAATGAGGTTCGTCGTCCGGTTGATGCCGTCGAACACGGACTGGCCGGTACCATAGCGGTTGTCAAAGAGATGTTTGCAGTCGGCGTTATTCACAAGCACCATCGGGAAGCGCAGTTCATCGTTCTTTGCCATGGCGGTCAGGCGGATGATGCCGGTCGTGGTCTCCTCGCAGCCGCCGATGACATAGGGAATCTCATCCTGCATCCTCGTATGAAGCATGTGAACTAGGTCGCCTCCGTCGTCGATGATGATATTGCAATGATTCTCAAGAACGCTCTGTATATCCGCGCCGTACTCCTCCTCCGTGCAGTTGTAGCGGGCAAACACATGCAGGCCGTCCGCCGCGAGAGCCGCGGCCACGTCGTCCTGCGTGGAGAGCGGGTTGCTCCCGGTGATGTACATCTCGGCGCCGCCGGCAGCCAGAACTTTGCAAAGGTAAGCTGTCTTCGCTTCCAGGTGAATGGAGAGGGCAATGCGGATCCCGTCAAAAGGGCGCTCCGCCTTAAAATCTGCCTCCAGGCTGCGCAGCAGCGGGCAGTTCTTGCGGACCCAGTCAATTTTATGCGCCCCCGAGGGAGCGAGAGATATATCTTTGATCGAACTCATAGTCGGTTTCCTCCGGATCTTATATTGGTAATGGCACCAATCGGTCTCTCATTTTTATATCATCTAATCGCAGAAAATGCAACCGTTCTTAAATTTTTTCAGATATCTATTGCAATTCATAGTCAGCTAAGGTATAATCTAATACTGTTTGATAAATGTTAAATTGATATGACACATGATGTTCAGATAAATTCCGGTGGTTGGCAGGACGTCGATCTACGCGGCTGCCGATACCGGATGTCATAGAAACGCATAAAGCCGTGCTTTTAAGAACAGGGACGGTATGGCGAAGCTATGGCAAAATCAGAGGTTACCCCCGGGAATATTGAGAGGTTACGTCCGGGGGAATATCGAGAAACGAGCACATCGAATCATGAACTTAATATTCGAGAAACGAGACATGTCGGCACGGACGGCAGCGGCAGTATGCGTTACCGTTACGCCTGTAATATCGAAAATTAGAATATCAGGAAACAATTACCGGGAAACATAAAGATGTTTGCGCGAACTTATTCAAAATTGGTTTTTGATTGAAAAACGTATGACGGTGGAAAAACCGACCGGGATGCGGAATGTCCGGATAAAGCGGAAAAACGTACCGGAATGTCAGGATAAAGGAATTTGATGAGTGAACAATATATAAACAATACGAAAAACAACTGTGAACCGCGTCGAAAAGCACCGCGAAAAAAGAGAATCCAGAACTGGATGCCGCGGCAAAGGCTATTCCGGCACTGGAAGCGGATCGCGGCCGGCCTGATGGTCTTCGACGCCCTGGCGGTCGCGTTCTCCTACTTTTTCGGTCTGTGGCTCCGGTTTGATTTCAGATACACAACCATTGAAGAGGCCTACCTGCTGGCGTACATCCATTTCATCCCGTTCTACATCATCGCATCGATCATTTTTTTCTGGTTTATGCGGATGTACCGCG
>JAJBVI010000174.1 GCA_020859905.1 Lachnospiraceae bacterium
CTGACGGGGAACGGCTGCATGCGGCTTCATTAACGTGTCATGACTGGTCCGGCGTTGCGCAGAATCTGTCCTGGTTTTACTCCTGGGGATACAGCCTGCTTCTGACGATCCCGTTTCTGATCTCTGACAACATTTACACCATGTATAAAATTGCCGTCATCATAAATGTGGTGCTTTGTTCTCTGATTGTTCCTCTTTCTTATTCAATGGGCAAGCGGATCGCTCCGAACATGAGCCGGAATGCGCTGCTTTTTATTTCACTCATCGTTTCGCTTTATTCGACGTATATTCTGGAGTCGGCGGTTTCCCTGGCGGAGACGCTGATCTATTTCCTTGCGTTCCTGATTCTGTGGCTGCTCTGGCGCTATATGGAGACGAGACAATGGATCTGGGGAATTCTGTGCGGGCTGGCGGTCGGTTACATTTACACCGTGCACAACCGCTGCATCGGTTTTGTGATTGCCTACGCGGTGATCGCCGCGGTGCTGCTGGTCAGGGAAAAAGACTTAAAGCAGCTGCTGATCATGATTCTGCCTCTGGCCGGCATGCTGCTGCTGAAATACGGCGTGACACAGTGGCTGGATGCCGCGGAGAGTACGGTTGGGGTGTATACACAGAATACGTACGGAACCATGACGCAGAAGGTGACGACCGGCCTGACGCTGTACAGCCTGATATCCGCCGTGTGCAGTGCGCTCGGCTCCTGCTGGTATATGCTGGCGGGGACATTTCTGACAGCCGGACTGGGCATACTGGCGATCCTGAAAGGCGGTATTTTCCGGAAAGATGTTCCGGACCGGCAGCGGATTTTTTATATCTATGCTGTGGTCAGCTGGCTGTTCATGCTGGCTGTCTCGGTGGCGGGAACTTATCGGAAAGCGCCGCTGACGGAGGGACGCACGGATATTTATTATTACGGAAGGTATATGGAGGCGGCGATCGGGTTCTTTATCTTTATGGGTCTGATCTGGCTGTGGCGTAAGGGAGACCTGAGAGAGAAGCTGCGGGAAATCGCCGGGTGCTTTCTCGTATTTCTCTGCCTGTCGCTGCTGGTCTATTATGTGACGGCCTCCTACACAGACACCGGGGATAACCTGTTCAGCGTAGTTGCGATCCTGTTTCCGTTTTTCTACCCGACCCTCACGATTTCCGTGAAAGCGAGCAGTATCATGGCAGCGGCCGTGTCCGCTCTGATTTTGTATCTGTTTCTGCTGGAGAGAAAGCGTTATCGGTATCTGGGAGCCGTCGTGCTTTGCGGTACGTTTCTCTTTGTCGGCTACAGTGCAACCTATTCGGTCGCGAAAAGCTATATCGATCAGGCATCCGTGACCAACCGGCCGACCGCGAATGCGGATTTTAATGATGTCTGTGCCTGGCTGGAGGCCAGCGGTACGGAGTCCTTTTATGTGCTGTCTTCGGAGGCGACGGAGGCATTTTCGTTCCAGATGGTGCTGAATAAAAAAACGGTCGTCAGCCTGACGGACGCGGAGCAGCTGGCGTTTGCGGAAGCGGGGGAGTATGTCCTGCTGAAAAAAACGGAGCTCCCGGATATGTCGGGGCTGGAGGTGCTGTATGAGAACGAAAGCTTTTATGTCTGTACGTCCGCGGAATCATGACGGGTGACGATTTAGTTCATGATGCGATCACGGGATCAGGTTTTGACATTCCTGATATTATATGTTAGTGTAGGTGCAGCAAACACGAATTGCCGGGGTCAGCTCCATTTATGACCTTTTGACCTTGGTATCATCACAAATATACAGCAGGTGAAATCGTGAAATTAATTATACAGATACCATGTTATAACGAGGCGGAGACGCTGGAGATCGCGCTGAACGCGCTTCCGCGGCAGATCGACGGAGTGGATGAGATCGAATATCTGATCATCAATGACGGAAGTCAGGATGATACGGTTGAGGTCGCGCACAGATGGGGCGTTCACCATGTGGTCAGTTTTAATAAAAACAAGGGTCTTGCCCGCGGTTTTATGGCGGGCGTGGATGAGTGCCTGCGCCAGGGCGCGGATATTATCGTGAATACCGACGCGGACAACCAGTACTGCGGCGACGACGTGGAGACGATCGTCCGGCCGATCCTAGAGGGCAGGGCGGATATCGTGATCGGTGAGCGGCCGATCGACGACACGGATGATTTTTCGCCGCTCAAGAAGAGGCTGCAGCATCTCGGGAGCTGGGTGGTGCGGCGCGCGTCCCACACGGATATCCCGGACGCGCCGAGCGGATTCCGCGCCTACAGCAGGGAGGCCGCACTGCATCTGAATGTGATCAACGAATATACATATACGCTGGAGCAGATCGTCCAGGCCGGCAGGAGCGGGATGGCGATCGTCTCCGTCCCGATCCGGACAAATGAGGAGCTTCGCCCCTCGCGTCTGTTTCACAGTATGACCGGTTACATCCAAAAGTCCATACTGACCATTCTGCGCTCCTACATGATGTACAAGCCGCTGAATTTCTTTATGACCGTCGGGGCGGTTCCGCTGGTCATCGGCATCGCGATCGGGATCCGGTATCTCGTCTATATGGCACACGGAGCGGGCGGCGGGCATATCCAGTCGCTGCTTCTCGCTGTCACGCTGATCCTGCTGGGCGTCATGGTCTGCATTGTGGGACTGCAGGCGGATGTGATCGCGGCAAACCGGAAGATCTTACAGGAACTGCAGACGACGATCCGCAGGGTCGATTACCGGACGGAAGCGATGGAGGTCAGCCTCAGGGAGATGAAGAGCGAAGGCGGGACAGTGCTCAGCAAAGAAATGACCGAAAGCGGGTTCCATACTGAAAACTACGACAGGACTGAGCGTGAGAACCCGGCGGAAAGCGGAAATGATGAAACAGACTGCGGATGATGTGTTTTCGCGGTTCGCGGGGAAACGCGTCTTATTTATTTCAACAAAAAACAGGGATTATATCCGAAACACACAGGAAATACGGGCACTGGAAGAGACGGCTGCTGCCGTCACGGTGGTCGCGTCCGGCCGGTCCGGCTATGCCGGCCGGCTGCTGTACGTGTATGGGTGGCTTCTGTCCCATTCATGCGGGGATTATGATGAGGTGTTTGTCGGATTTGCGCCGCAGCTCATTCTACCCTTCTGGCGCGGGAAGTTCAGAAAATCCGTGATCACGGCGGATTTTTTTATTTCACTCTATGATACGATGACCTGTGACCGGAAGAAGTTCCGGCCGGACAGCATCCCGGGCAGGTTTCTCAGGAGGCTTGACCAAAAGACATTGGAACGGACCGACCGGGTTATTGCGGATACACGGGCGCATGCGCGGTATTTTTCGGAAACGTTCGGTGTCCCGGATGAGAAGCTGCGGGTTGTGTATCTGGAGGCGGATCCGGACATTTACTATCCGCGGTCTATCCAGAAACCAGAGTCCTGCCGCGATCAGTTTCTCGTACTTTATTTCGGGAGCATTCTGCCGCTGCAGGGAGTGGATGTAATCCTGAAGACCATAGAACTGCTGCGGGATGTGCCGGGGATACGCTTTGAGATCATCGGACCGGTGGGCGATTCCGCCGGGCAGACCGGGAATGCGGACTTTATTCCCTGGCTTGCACAGGAGGAGCTGGCGGAGCATATCGCGTATGCCGATCTGTGTCTGGCGGGACATTTTAATCCGGTGATCGGGAAGGCAAAGCGGACGATCCCGGGCAAGGCTTCTATCTATGAGGCGATGGAGAAACGGATGGTGCTGGGGGACAATCCGGCGAACCGCGAGCTGTTTTCGGATGACAGCAGTCATCTGTTTGTCCGGATGGGCGATGCAAAGGCGCTGGCTGATCTTATACTGCGGGTATCCTGCGGAGAGACGGTCTCTTTAGCGGAAAGCGGGGAGAAGCGATGAAAGTACTCTTTATTTCAACCGAGGATTCCAAATACGGCGCGCCGCGCGCCATGCTGGCCATGATGCGGACCCTGCAGGTGAATCACGGCGTGGAGCCTGTCCTTCTCACCATGAAAGAGAATGAGATGCAGGATTTCTGCGAAGCGCACGGAATCGAACATTACAGCTGCTGCTACGGTGATATGATGTCGGGTTCTGTTTTTGAGGGAAGGGGTAAGAATGCGCTGAAGCATACCGTGAAATATCTGCAGTATGTCCGAAGCCGGCTGCTGCGTTTTCAGGCAGACCGGCTGGAAATTCCGTTTGAGGAGATTGATCTCATCCATTCCAATACGAACCGGATCGATATCGGCGCGTATTTCGGGGAGAAATATCACATCCCACATATCTGGCATCTGCGGGAGATGGATGAAGGCACCAAGGGGATGGTGTATTATAAACGGAACTGGGCGGATTATATGAACCGGCACGCGGCCGCCTTTTTTGCGATCACGGAGGTCGTGAGGAATTCGTGGATCCGGCATGGTCTGGATGAGGACAAAATAAAAGTCGTCTATGACGGGATCGACCTGTCCCCGATCGAGAAACGCATCGACCGGCCGGATGGACTGCTTAAGATCGCGTCGGCGGGACGCGTGGAGAAAAGCAAGGGGCAGGAGGATCTGGCGCGGGCGGTATGCTGCCTGCCGCCTGAGATGCAGAGTCGTATCGTGATCGATTTTATCGGGGAGCCGTATGCGGAATACGAGAGAAAACTGCGCGCGATCCTGAAAAAGGGAGTCTGCAGGGCGCAGGTAAATTTTCTCGGATATTGCAGGGATGTCCCGCACAGGCTGAAGGATTATGATGTGGGAATTACCTGTTCCCCGGCGGAGGCGTTCGGGCTGACCACGGTGGAATATATGGCGGCCGGCCTGCTGACGATCGCCACGGATACGGGGTCGAATCTGGAGCTTATGGAAGACGGCGTCAGCGGTCTGCTGTACCGGCAGGGTGATCACCGTCACCTGGCCGAAGTGCTGCAGGGCGTGTATGAGAAAAAATATGATGAAGACACCATCAGGGAAGCGGGCATGCGGCGGGCCGCAGAAGCTTTTACCGCGGAGGAGAATGCCCGGAATGTGTATGAGGAGTATTTAAGGATCGCGGGAGGACAGAGTGCGGAATATTCCGCGAACCGCGCATGAGAGATGAATCATATGCGGAGCAATCGACTTTCATAGATGTTGATGCGCTGCGACAGCAGCGCATGGGAGTTTGATAAGGATATGACTTATAACAGGAGTTGACGGAGGGCTGCATGAAGGAGAGGATCAACCTTGCGTTTGTGACGGACGACGGATATTTCCGGCAGACTGTTGTGGCGATGACGAGTGTCATTCGGTCGCTGCGGGAGGAGCGGGCGCTGCGTATTTTCTGGATCGATGTCGGCATTTCAGAAGAGAATCTTGCTTTTCTGAAGGAGCTTTCTGGGGAATGGCGGGCGGACATCTGTCTGGAAATTCTGAAAACAGACCAGGACACAGCCGGCGATCTGAAGGTGCACGGACATGTTTCCCGGGCGGCTTACGCGAAAATGTATTTGCCGGAACTGATTCCCGGGGACTGGGTCATCTACCTGGATGGGGATGTGATCTGCCTGGAGGATATCGGCGGGCTTTTGGAGCAGGCGGATCCGGCATACAGTCTCTGCGCGGCGGAGGACCGCGGCTACCGCTATGAGAACGAAGTGCTCGGACTTCCGCCGGATGCGCCGACCTTCAACTCCGGCGTGATGCTTTTAAACCTCGCGAAGATGCGGCGGGACGGAGCCGGTGATAAACTGGAGGAGGCGACCATGCGGCTTCACGCGAAGACAAAGCTGCACGACCAGGCGGTGTTTAACAGCGTGTTTGCAGGGAACTGGAAGCGGCTGGATTTCCGGTGGAATCTCCAGAAGAATGTCCTTGTTCCGCACCGGCGGCTGGAACTGACGAGGCAGGAATATCGCGATCTGATCAGACATCCGGCGGTCATTCATTTTACGACCGCGTCCAAGCCGTGGCTGTCCCGGTGCGTGCATCCGTACCGGAGAGCCTATGCGGAGATCTATGAAAGCCTCTTCGGGAAATTGTCTTTCCCGGACCGGACGCCTGTTTCCCTGTTCAAAAAAATGTGTGAGGCGCTGGCTTACGCGAGGGCGGGGGTGCTCCGAAGGCTGTATTAGAGCGTAAGGAACTGTCATGAAATAATGTGTACGGACTGTGCTGAATGGTGCGCCGGAGGGAGTGCCTGGCTCTAGTACATCGAATATTAAGTAACTAGCGGTAGTTTACAAGTTACGTTCGAGCAGAGTCCACGACTGCTGATTTTAC
>JAJBVI010000042.1 GCA_020859905.1 Lachnospiraceae bacterium
ATTCTGGACCGCGATGCGGTGACGAAGGTTTTTGAAGAAAATCAGATCGACGCCTTGATCCATTTTGCCGGGCTGAAAGCCGTGGGCGAGTCCGTGGCAAAGCCGATTGAGTACTACCGCAATAACATCGGCGGCACGCTGGTTCTTGCTGATGTAATGCGCGGTCACGGCTGTAAGAATATCATCTTCAGCTCGTCCGCGACCGTTTACGGCGACCCGGCGATGATCCCGATCACGGAGGAGTGCCCGAAGGGAACCTGTACCAATCCCTACGGCTGGACGAAGAGCATGCTGGAACAGGTGCTGACTGATATCCATACTTCCGACCCTGAGTGGAATGTCGTGCTGCTGCGCTACTTTAATCCGATCGGCGCACATAAAAGCGGCCTGATCGGTGAGGATCCGAAGGGCATCCCGAACAACCTGCTTCCCTACGTGGCGCAGGTGGCCATCGGAAAGCTGGAATGCCTGGGCGTGTTCGGCGACGATTACGATACGCCGGACGGGACAGGCGTGCGCGATTATATCCATGTGGTTGACCTGGCGGCCGGCCATGTGAAGGCGATTGAGAAGCTGGCTGATAACGAAGGTGTCTCCATTTATAATCTGGGTACCGGGAACGGATACAGCGTGCTCCAGGTAATACACGCCTTTGAGAAGGCCTGCGGTCATGCCGTCAACTATCAGATTAAACCGCGCCGTGCAGGCGATATCGCCATGTGCTATTGTGACCCGGCGAAGGCCAGGGCGGAGCTCGGCTGGGAGGCGCAGTACGGGATCGAAGACATGTGCGCCGACTCCTGGAGGTGGCAGAGCCGCAACCCGAACGGCTACGCAGACGCATGATCTGTCCGGACAGACCGGTGCGGCCGGCAAGATCTGCCGGCTGCCGGCTTCGGCTGCGCGGACGCGTGAGGACACGGGGAGAATTTGACCTGGGGAACATAACCGATTTGGAATATAACCGGGATCGGAGTGAAAGGATTTGTGCCCTATGATGGATTTTAAACTGACACAGCAGGTGCAGCGCAGGAAAAAGAAGAATTCGAGACTGCTGAGTACACTGATGGTGGTTCTGGCGATCATCCTTGTGCTGTGCGGGATCGCGTTTGACAACTCGTTTTTCCTGCCGGCTTTTTGCCTTGCGTTCCTGTATTATGTGTTTACTTTTTTCTCGGACAGTGCCTATGAATATAACTTTGAAAACGAAGCATTCAGCATTGACGTCATCCGCGGAAAACGGCGCCGCACAACGGCACACTATCTTTATTATAAAAATCTGGAGGTGGTGGCGCCTCCTGACCATGAACTGGTCTTAAAGTATAAGAAAAAGGGCGGGACGGAGCATATAAAAAAATACGATTATACTTCTTACGAAGACGGGATTCCGTATTATACGATGATCATCACCCAGAACGATGAGAAGATCAAGCTGCTGCTGGATCTGGATGAGCAGACGCTGCGTTTTTTGAAGCTCCGTTATCCTCAGAAGGTATTTCTGCAATGAAAAAGACAAAAGAAAAGCTGGAACTCAGGTATTATGATGTGCCGCAGAATGATTTCCTGCTGGTTCTGCAGGGGCTTGAGTGGAAGCACCGGTACGGCTCAAAGGACAGCCCGCTGCATTTCCACAACCTGATGGAGATCGGGGTCTGCCGGTACGGCAGCGGGATCATGAAGATGGAGACTGAGGATATACCCTATCAGGCGGGGATGATCAGCGTACTCCCGGTGAACTATCCCCACAATACGCTGAGTACGGAGGACACGGAGAGCTACTGGGAGTATCTTTTTGTCGATTCAGAGAAGATCCTGCAGGCGATGTATCCGGATGATCTTCTTTTCCGCCAGAAGATGATGGAGAAGATCAACCGGAAACCATTCCTCGGGAGCGAGAAAGCGGTACCGGAACTGGCGTGCATTGTGCATACGATCCTGGATGAGACGAGAAACAAACAGGATCCGCTGTATAAGGAATGCATCCGCGGCCTGGCGCTCGCTCTGCTGATCAACGTGGCGCGGCTGAACGCGGGGAACTCCGCGATGCCGGAGGGCGTCATCCGGCTGAAGTCCGGATTTGATCAGATACGCCCCGCGCTGGATCATATCCGGGAGCAGTATTTCTCACCGATGAAGATCTCGGAGATTGCGGCGGTGTGCCATGTGAGCGAATCCCATTTCCGACGGCTGTTTGAAGAGTGCATCGGCATGACGCCGGTGGAGTATCTGAATCAGGTCCGCATCCGCAAGGCCTGCGACCTGATCAGGACAACGGGGAACTCCATGGAGGAGATTGCCGCCAGGGTCGGATTTTCGACGACGTCCACCTTCAACCGAAACTTTAAGCGTGTCACGGGCACCTCGCCTTACCAGTGGAAAAAGCAGCCGGAGAATTTTGAGAGCAGGCTGACCGGATGCAATATCATGGTCGAAAAAGGGTGGTGAGCCGCGAGTCTGTATCCGACCGGACGGTGACTGATGGTCTGGCGGTTATTTATTCGTAAATCTATCAAATAAATACGGGCGAAGTTCGGTTATTTTCCGAAAACAGAAAGATTAGCATGGGTTTTTTGAAAAAGTAGTCAAAAAACCCATGTTTTTTTATGTTTTGTTGGTTGTTTTGACAATTAAAATCGAATACGCTTTGTTTGTGGACGAATATGCACACAATCATGAAAAGGCTTTTGATATAATATGCACATGTGAGAGCGGTAACTGATTGGGAATTTTATTAAAATTTCCGATAGTACCGCTGCACGTTACAAATTTATTTATTTCATGAGGAGGAGAACGCATGAAAAAAAAGGTAATTTCAATTATGCTCGCAGGTGCGCTTGTCGTATCTATGGGCGCAATGGCCGGCTGCGGCAGCAGCGATGACAGCAGTTCCGGTACCGCGACGGACACCAGCGCGGCTGACGAGACCGCTGCCGGCGGTTCTGACGACGGACATACACTGACTGTGTATGCATGGGATCCTTCCTTCAACATCCCGGCTCTTGAGGCGGCTGAGAAGGATTACCAGGAGAATGTAGACCCTGATTTCGTACTGAATATCGTAGAGCAGTCTCAGTCATCCGATATTGAGACCCTGATCACGAACGTTGCTTCCACCGGTGAGAGCGCATATGATCAGCTGCCGGATATCACACTGTTCCAGGATCACTATTTCCAGCAGTATTACACCAACTATCCGGACGTATGGCAGGATATAGACGGCGCGGACATCAGCTGGGATGATTTCTCATCTGAGAAGCTGGATTATTCCACGATCGACGGTACACACTACGGCGTGCCGGTAGACGCGGGTACCTGCGTAGCGGCTTACCGTGTTGACCTTCTTGAGGAGGCCGGATATACCATCGACGATCTGACCGGAGTTTCATGGGAAGAGTTCATGGATATCGGTGAGGATGTTTACGATACGACCGGCAAGTACCTGCTCTGCATGGACGGCGACGGCAACGATCTCGTTTACCTGATGCTTCAGGCTGAGGGCGTTTCCCAGTTCCAGGACGGCGAGCCGTACATCGCTGACAATGAGACTCTCGTAGAAGTGGTTAACATCATCGTTGAGATGGCTCAGCGCAATGTCCTTCTTCTGACGAACGACTGGACAGAGTACACGAACACCGCGATCCAGGGCGATCAGGTAGCTGGCGTTATCAACGGTAACTGGATCATCCCCACGATCGAGGGCGTAGAGGAGAATTCAGGTCTCTGGGAGATCACGACGATGCCTACGATCAGCGGCGAGGAGGGCTATGCTTCCAACGGCGGTTCTTCCCTGTATATCACAGCGAACTGCGCGAACTATGACCTCGCGGTTGATTTCCTTTCTTACACATTCGGCGGCGGCTCCTATGAGGAGACCGGTACCTCCATCACCTATGACGAAGCCCTGACGAACGGCGGTGTTGTTACGACCTACGCACCGGCAGGTGATTCCGATGTCTACAGCGAGGGTGTAGCATACTTCAATGACACTGCGATCTATCAGCAGATCGCTGAGATGACGTCGAATGTTCCGACGGTTGAGCAGAATGACGCCCATTATTCCGCACGTACCTATCTTGCGGCTGCGATCATCAACATCATCAACGGCAACGATGTCACCTCCGAGCTGGAGAGTGCCGAGTCTCAGCTGAGATTCGAGATGGGTCTTGAGTAATCCCGGACATCCGGATTGCTGCGGAGTGCAGGTACAGGGCTGTTGTACATTCGGATTATACGGATGTCTTGAGTAATTCCGGACATCCCGGATTGCTGCGGAGCCATGCCGATACGACAGACCGACATAGTTTGATTTGAGAGGCGGGGGAACGATTTTCCGTTTCCCCGCCTGTTTTTGCACAGAACCGCATTGCGGAATGCGGAATGCGTCGGCGAGACCGCATACGGTCTGTGTTTCGAGCAGGGGACTTAAAAGAGTCTCCCACCCGATTCAGTATGTAAGGGGGGATTTCAATTGAAAGAGAAAAAGGGACTCGGGCTGCTTGCGAAGCAGTCGATCTCCGGATGGATCTGGCTGCTTCCGGCCACCATCCTCATCGCGATCATGAGTTTTTACCCGATGGTCCGCGCTTTTATTATGTCGTTAAAAACGGGTTCCAGTGCCAGTATGGTCTGGAACGAGCCGATTTTTAACAATTTTGTACGTATGTTCCGGGATCAGCTGTTTGTGCGTTCCATCGGGAATACGTTCCTGTATCTCGTGATTCAGGTGCCGATCATGCTGGTTTTGGCCATCCTGCTGGCTCAGATGCTGAACAACAAGGATCTGAAGTGCAAGGGTCTGTTCCGCACCTGCGTATTTCTTCCGTGCGCGACGTCACTGGTTTCCTACGCGTTGATCTTCAAGTCTCTGTTCGCGACAGAGGGCCTGATCAACACAGTTCTGGTGAACCTGCATATCCTCGACACGGGTTATAATTTCCTGGGGAATCCGGGGAGCGCGAAGGCGGTTATCATCATCGCGCTGATCTGGAGATGGACCGGCTACAATATGGTATTCTATCTGGCCGGCCTGCAGAATATCGAGTATTCCGTATATGAGGCGGCGAAGGTGGACGGTGCCAACGGTATGCAGACTTTTCTGCGCATCACGGTTCCACTGCTGAGACCGACGATCGTCATGACGCTCATCATGTCCATCAACGGTACGCTGCAGCTGTTCGACGAGTCCGTCAACCTGACCAACGGCGGTCCCGCCAACAGTACGATTACGATGTCGCATTATATCTATAACAGTGCGTTCGGTACCGGCGTGGCGAACTTCGGCTATGCGTCGGCCATGTCGTTCTTTGTATTTATACTGGTGGCGATTCTGGCCCTGATCAATATGAGAGTAGGTGATACGCGTGACTAAAAAAAGAAATAAATCCATGATTCAGCGCCGGCTTATCCCGACCTATGTATTCCTGATCATCGTGTCGTTCGTATCCGTATTCCCGTTTTACTGGATGGTATCTGCGGCTACCAACCAGTCGATCGACGTGGCGCGCGGACGCATTATCCCGGGTACGTATGCGCTGACGAACTTCCAGAATCTGATTTCCAGCCAGAACCTGGGCGGCGCGATGGGCAACTCCTTTAAATACGCCATCCTGCAGACCGTGCTTGCGCTGTTTGTCTGCTCGCTGGCCGGATTCGGGTTTGAGCTTTACCATGACAAGGCGAAGGATACACTGTTTACGATCCTCCTCCTTGCGATGATGATCCCTCAGGTTGCGACGATGATCCCGCTGTTCAAGATGATGTCTACCGCGGGTCTTCTGAACTCCATGTGGGGCTTTGTGCTCCCGGCGATTTCGACGCCGTTCCTTGTCATGTTCTTCCGACAAAATTCGCGAAGTTTCCCGCTCGATACGATGGAGGCGGCGCGTATCGACGGACTGAGTGAGTTCGGTATCTTCATCCGTATGTATATGCCGATGATGAAATCCACTTACGCTGCCGCTGCGGTTATCACGTTCATGAATGCATGGAACTCCTACCTGTGGCCGAAGGTTGTACTGACACAGTCTGACGCGCAGACGATGCCGATGCTGATCGCCAACCTTTCCAGCGGTTATACGATCGACTACGGCCGCCTGATGATGGGCGTACTGTTCTGTTCCATCCCGACCATGGTAGTATTCTTTGTGTTACAGAAGCAGTTTGCGGAAGGTCTTACCGG
>JAJBVI010000162.1 GCA_020859905.1 Lachnospiraceae bacterium
TCGCTTGCCTGATTTCCCATGTGCCGCGTTGTCGTCAGTCGACGTAGCCACCGCTACGCCTCCTTCCTCCGCCTTGCACATGAAAAATCATTCGGCGCGCTATAGCCAGTTATTAATTATTCGATGTACTCGTCGTGCTTGCACGTAAGAGGCTGCGATTATGGAACAATTGAGCCTGTGAAACAGGAACCCCACCCACATAAGCAATTCCAGCACGCGTAAGCGTGCGGGTGAACCTGTGAAACAGGCGTGAATTGCGCATGTGAGGCGGGGGGCTGTGAATAGTAACACAAAATTCACGATTGACCGAAAGGATACCACAAAACCATGCAGGGAAGAATCAAATACAATGTCATGTCACCCGATGAGCTTGCTCTTTTTAAAAATCGTCTGGAGCGGCTGCTGTCGGAACGCGGCGCACATATGGATCATCCGGAGATGAAGGAAGAGCTGGCGGCCGCCGGATGCACGGTGGAGGGCGACACGGTCCGTTTCCCGAAGACCGTCATCGACCGGGCGCTGGCAGCTGTTCCGAAGACGTTTACCCTCTATGCGCCGGATGAATCTTATAATATGACATTTCCCCATCCCGGGGGCGGTTTCTACACCAGGACTTGCACCGGTGCGCCGAACTATCTCCCGGCGGACGGGGAGAAGCATTACGTCACGCTGGAGGATACCGCGGAATGGTTCCGTCTGGTGAATGAGATGGAACACATTGATTATGTGGCTCTGCCGTCCACCTGCGATGACAGCGTGCCGGGCAAAGCCATTGATGTTTTTACTCTGGAAAAAGCGCTTCAGATTTCAAAAAAACATATCTGGATCCAGCCCTATGAGGCGGAGAACACCAGATATCTGATCGAGATGTGCGCCGCCGCCGCGGGCGGTGCGGACAGGCTGCGCGAAAAGCCGATCTGCAGCTTTATCTCCTGCAGCGTTCCGGTTCTGAAGTTCAAATACATGGATGCCGAGATTTTATATGAATGCGCGCAGGCGGGCATTCCGGTTCAGCCCTGTGCGCTCCCGACCGCCGGAGCCAACACGCCGATCACGGCGCAGGGCACCGCGCTTGCAGCCTGCGCGGATGTGATGGCGCAGATCGTGATGCTCGAGCTGCTCTGTCCGGGGCTGCCGGTCATCGCGACGCCCCTGCTGTTCTCCATGGATATGCAGACCACTTACACGCTGCAGTCCAACACAGAAATCACCTTCGGCCGCCTCATCTGTATGCAGGCATTTGAGCAGGGTTACGGCATTCCCTGCCATTCCTACGGCACCGGGACGGACAGCATGACGCTCGACGGTCAGAACATGATCGAACGCACCTCGCTCATCCACATGATGGCCATGTCGGACGCCAGCGTGCTCGGCGGCGCCGGTCAGCTGGAGACTGCCAAGACGATCAATCCGCTGACGCTGATCATTGACAATGAAATCTTCGGCATTGCGAAGCGCCTGCGCGCCGGCCTCGCCGTCGATGATGAGACGCTCGATTTCGAGGAGCTTCTCGAGGGGGACGACGAGGACGGGTACCTGATGAGCGACCACACGCTGGACCACCTCCGCGAACCCCACCGCCCGGAGCTGTTTTATAAAGGATTTCTGCGCGGCGTGAAGGATGAGGAAAAGACGATCCTGGACCGTGCGCGGAAAAAATATGACGCAGTGCGGGAGCTGCCGGTTCCGTGCATGCTGGATAAGGCGACGAAGGACGCGGTTCATGCCGTCGTGCTGCGGGCCGCGGAAGAACTGCGGTGACCGCGGTCTGATGTAAACCTGTCCTTACACCAGTGAGATTCTTACGGACGCAGACTGATATAACGGCAATTCAGTCCGTACGCCGGCGGGATTCTTACGGACGCAGACTGATATAACGGCAGTCCTGTCCGTACGCCAGTGAGATTCTTACGGACACAAACTGATATAACGGCAATCCTGTCCGTACGCCGGCGTGTTTGTCACGGACGAATTCAGCGGAAGAATGGAGTTTTATATGAAATTAACAAAAGCTGAAAAAATATGGCTCGCTGCAGTCATTATCATCTATGCGTGCTACAACCTGCCTTTTGTGCCGCCCTACGGGCACGCACGGGCGACACTGATCCACGCGCTGATTACACTGGTTCCTCTCTGGATCGCCGTGTATGTCGGGCTGGTAAGGGTGTGCCGCATCTACCGGCTGCGTGATCCGCAGGAAGCGGGATCCGATACCTCAACCGCCGCACAAACACCATCTGACGAGGAGGATACATCATGCTGAATAGTTCCACTATATGGATTGCCTTCCTTTTATACCTCGTGTTTCTGCTGATCGTCGCTGTGACGGAGCACATGCGTTCCAGGCAGAAAAGCGCCCGGAACTTTGCCACGGCGGGCGGCAGCATCAAGTGGCCGATCCTTGTGATGACTTACATCGCCTCGCTGATGAGCACCTGGGTCTTTTTCGCCGGTCCTGGCGCGTATTACCGGGGCGGCATCGGATACTGGGCATCGGAGCTGAGCTATATCTGCCTGTTCCCCGTCGTCGTGCACTTTGTCATGAACAAAGTGTGGATCACGAACAGTGCGCGGCACTATACGACCCCTGCGGATTTCTACTATGACCGTTTTAAAAGCCCGCTGCTGCGGGTGGTTCTGGCGCTCGTTTTTTTAAGCGCCTCTTTTCCCTATATCGCCAGCGTCCTGATCGCCATCTCCAAGGCGGCGGAGATCGCCACGGGCGGCGCCATCGCATACCGGCAGGTCGTGATCATCGTCGGTATCGTGATCATCGCCTATGTCATGATCGGCGGTCTGAAATCCATCGCGCTGACAGACACCATCCAGGGGCTCGCCTACATATCGATCCTCTGGATCATCGTGTTCGCCTGCCTGTTTACCGCCTTCGGTGGTTCGCTCGGGAACGCTGTTTCCACCATCTGGGAAAATACAAACGACTGGTTCTCCTATCCCGGTCCGGACGACTGGGTGCCCTACAGTGCGCGGTTCGGATATCCGTTCAGCTGCGCCATCGGCTGGACCGTCATGCTGCCCCACGTATTCATCCGCTCCGGTTACTCCGGTTCGGATCTGAACACTCAGCGCAAGCTGATGTTTCTGACACCGATCCTGCAGGCCTTTGTCTGGACCGGAACCATGATGATCGGACTGGTCAGCATCGCCCTGCTGCCCGGCCTCAGCACGGATGAGACGGAGTACATCATCCCCTATCTGATCCAGAATATCATTCAGAACATCCACCCGAACATGGCCGTCGTCCTGATGATCTTCTTCTTTGTCGGTGCCGTCGCCGTGGGCATTTCCACCGCGGATTCCTTTTTGCTGGTCACCGGCTCGATCATCTCGGAGGATCTGCTGCATCACACCTTCGGCATCAAAATGAGCGAAAAAAGACAGTTGCTGTCCGTGCGCCTGGTCATCCTGGCCGTCGGCCTGATCAGCATCCTGTTCGCCGTCAACCCGCCGGACCTGATCTTCACGCTGATCATGTTCGCCATCGCCATCGTCATGCCGCTCTTCCCCATTCTGGTGATCGGCATATACTGGAAAAAAGCGACCAGACAGGCCGCTGTCGTTTCTGCCATCGCGGGCACCGTGCTCGTGCTGATGACCTATTTTGTCTGGGATCTGGGCGGCTCCTGGTACGGAGCGTTCGGGCTCGCGGGATCCCTCGTGTGCATGATCGTGGTAAGCCTGCTGACACACCAGGATCCGGAGGACTCCAGAGAATTTTACGAAGCGCTGGAGAACGGGGAGCGGAAATATTATGATGTGCGGCAGGATGTGTAATGAACGATGCGCAGTGTGTGTTTCTGAAGAGCGGTGCGCGGGAATTTCATGATGTGCGGCAGGATGTGTAATGAACGATGCGCAGTGTGTGTTTCTGAAGGGCGGTGCGCGGAAATTTCATGATGTGCAGCAGGATGTGCAATGAACGGTGCGCCGCGTGCGCTCCTTAAAGCACGGTCTCAGGAAACTTCATGATATGCAGTTCTCTGCATGGCAGGCTGCCGTATACAAGCCAGTCTTCTCACTGCTGACAGCACAGCATGCCATCCACAGCCGATCTTCTCTGCTGACAGCTCAGTGTGCTGTCTCAGCCCACCTTCTCACTGCAGACTGCACAGCGTACTGTCACAGCCCGCTTCCGGTCCGCAGGTCAGCACCAGCCAAAAGCCTTCCCGAAACGGGATCTCCCGCTGCGTGACCTGCAGCTCATCCACCACGGAAAAATAATCCAGCCCGTCCTTCAAACCGATGCCGGTATATTTGACATAGCTTTCCTTGTACGCCCACAGCCTGCTGAATTCATCAAATCCGTGCTGCTCCAGCCAGCGGATCTCATTGGGATGAAAAAACCGACGCGCCAGCTTCTCACTGTCCCCCGTGTGTCGGATCTGCAGATCCAGACCGACCTCCGTGCCGCTGACCGCGCAGGTCCAGACATTCCCGCTGTGCGAGATGGAAAAATGCACGTACGGCAGCTCCTTCACGTACGGTTTGCCGTAACCTTCACGCCCATCGGCTCCCGCAGCATTTCTGCTCTGCCGGACTTCTCCCGCGCACGCTTTTCCGGGTTCTTCCTCACGGCGGCAAACCGTGATCTTTTCGATATCCCGCCCGAGATACCGGCCAAGCGCAAGCCTCAGCAGCTCATGAGATTTTGTTTTTTTGTCCCAGTCACAGTAAAAAATAATCGTTTTCATCATTTATCACTGCCGCAATCTTTTATAGCGGTACAATACATTTCGCTTTGCTGCCTTATACCACTGCTTCCACAAAAACCTGTCTCCGGTTCTCATCCGTTCAGCGCCGATACCTCTCATACAGCCGCCGAAACGCCGGCAGGCTCTTCGACGCTACCTCGTCCGGCACGCAGTAGGAGATGCACACCCAGCCCGGCCCGCAGAAGGCGGTGCCCGGCGCCATGAGGATATGCTCTTTTTTTGCCTCCTCACAGAATGCGGCGTCGTCCTCCTCAAGCGCCTTTACGAACAGGTAAAACGCCCCGTCCGGATGGATGCAGGTGTAACCGATCTCCTGCAGCCCCTGATACAGAATGTCCCTGGTTTTCTTATAAATGCTGATGTCCACGGAGGCGTCCACGCATTTCAGCAGCATCTTCTGCTGGAGTGTCGGCGCGTTGACAATGCCGAGATACCGCATGGAGGCCGTGAGACCTGCGTACAGGTCACGCATGTCCCGCACACAGGGTTCCATCGCTATGTAACCTATCCGCTCGCCGGGAATGGAGAGCGCTTTGCTGTAGGAATAAACGACGATTGTATTCGGATAATAGTGCGTCAGGTACGGCACCTCTATATCGTAGGCAAGCTTCCTGTACGGTTCGTCCGATACCAGATAGATCGGATGGCCGTACTCCTGCTGCTTATTCTTAAGAATATCCGTCACCGCCCGCAGGGACGCGTCGGTGTAGACGGCGCCCGTCGGATTGTTCGGCGTATTGATCAGCACAAAGCGTGTGCGCGGACTCAAAGCCGCCTCAAAAGTCTCCGGGTCGGGCTGCAGTGTCTCCATATTGCAGTAAGCGGGGACAAGCTTCCCGTAGAAAGACTCGACATAGCTCTTGTATTCCCAGAAATAGGGCGCGAACGTGACCACCTCGTCGCCCTGATCCAACAGCGTGTTGGCGATCATGGCGATCGCGGATGCCGCGCCGACTGTCATGATAATGCCGTCCTCATCGTAATCGCAGCCGAATGTCTCATTCAGATGCTCCGCAATATGTGCGCGCACCTGCGGAAATCCGACATTTGCCGGATAACCGTGCAGCGACAGCGAGTTTTCCTCTTTCAGGATCTCGATCATGGATTCATTGACAACGGCCGGCGGTTCCACGCTGGGATTGCCGATCGTAAAATTGAAAATGTTCTCGCTGCCGCAGACTGCGGCCATTTTCTTCCCTTCCTCAAAAATATCCCGGATACAAATCGCCGCATCCAGGGACTTGCGCAAACGTTTTGCTATCATAACCTTCTCCTCCAAAAGTATCGCCCGACCGCGTTAATGCGTTAAAGTAATAAATACGTATCTCATCATAGCACATCCGCGGATAAATGAAAAGGAATAAAATACTGTTGATATGGGAATAAAAAAATAGTACCGATACCGGGCGCTCGATGTGCAAAAAAGCCGATGCAGTTCCTCAAAG
>JAJBVI010000159.1 GCA_020859905.1 Lachnospiraceae bacterium
CTGCTGTTGTGGATGTGAACTTCAGCAATCAGATGACCCTGGTACTTCTGATTGTCCTGGTTCTTGTGATCTGCCTGATTTATTATCATTTAAGACACAGGCAGACTGTTTTGTCGAGGATCATCCTGATTTTTCTGGTGGTCATCTATTTCAGCGACTACTTTGTGGAACAGTGGATGGAACAGGCATTTACGGAGCAGATCATTCAGACACAGGATCTGGCTCTGTCCATGCTGGGGGAGAACCTGAAAAACCGGATTGAGGATAATCTGGACGAAGACGGGGGACTGTTTTTGGACGGCATTGCAGACTCTGAGTTTTTTCAGCGGACAGGGCTGTCAGTTTCGCAGGAATATGAATATACGGTGATTGCCCCGGATGAAGACGGCTTGCTCAGAGTCTCCGCATCCACGCAGGAATACGCAAATGTGCCGATTGAGCGGCGCTACACCGGGGAGGCCTTAGAGGCAATCATGGAAACATGGGAATCAGGGGAGAGCATAACGGTAAGTGATACGGATGCCGGCATCGGAAGAAGAGAGCTTTTCATGACGATTACCCGGGATGACGGGACAATCTGCGGCATTCTGGCGATCGCCGTAAACGGCGGTAATTTTCAGGCGCAGATCTGGCGTTATGACAACAGCCTGAGAATCATTATCCTTGCCATGATGGCGATCGTATTTCTGGTGCTTGTGATGGTGATCATCATTTTTATGCGCCCGTTAAAGCGGCTGAAGGCGTGCGCGGATGAGCTTGCCGACGGAAAACTGGGCGTTACGGTTCCCGTGCGCGGGCACGATGAGATCGCTGTCATCGCAGAGGCATTTAACCATATGTCCGGGGGGATTTCCCGGTATGTCACGGATATACGGGAGATGTCGGAGTGCTACTATAAGTTTATCCCGGCAAAAATGCTTACGCTGCTGGGAAAGGAGTCGATCCGGCAGGTGGAGCTTGGGGATGAGATCAGTGAAAATATGACGATTCTCTCCATGCATGCCATCGATTATCCGAAGCAGAAGCTGGCGCTGTCTGCGGAAAAGGTTTATGCGAATATCAACCACATCCTCTCCCTGATGGTGGCTTCCATAGTTGAGCAGCAGGGAATGGTGGAGCATTTTGAGGATTCCGGTCTGACGGCTCTCTTTACGGAGGACTGCCGGCGGGCGCTGGATGCGGCGATCTCCATTCACCGGTCGCTGGATCAGAATGCGCCGGGAGAGGGCAGATGTGTCGCTGTCACGTACGGCCGGGTCATGCTGGGCGTGATCGGAAACAAGAACCGCATGGAACTGACAGCCATATCCGCCCATGCGGATCTGGCGAAAGCGCTTCGGACAAAGGGCGACCGGTATGGCGCACGGATCCTGATCACACATCTGATCTATCAGCAGATCCCTGATTTTGAACAGCAGTACCACGCCCGGTATCTGGGCAATATCTATCTGTCCGCCACAGATACGATGGAGCGGATTTACGATGTATACGACGGAGATCCGGAGGATGAGTTTTACTATAAGGAGCTTACAAAGCTGCTGTTCGAGGAGGGTGTGAACCTCTTCGTCTCAAGAAAATTTTATGAGGCGCGGCTTGTCTTTGTGGAAGTGCTGAAACAGCACCGCAGGGACAGCGCCGCAAGAGAATATCTGTATCGGTGTGACCGATATTATAAGCTGAGCAGTGAAGAACAGAAAAACGCGGACACGGTGACAGAACGATTTTAGGAAAATGTGATGTTATGCCGGATGAAGCCGGACTAATAATCAGGAAATGCCGGGAGAAGAACTGCCTGGGGCAAACAAAGTGGCGGAAATGCCGGACACGGAGAATCTGACAGGAGACAGTGATGTTTAAAACGCAGGCACAATATGAGGAACAGCTGGTTTTGCTGGTAAAAAAAGAAATTGCGTTCTATGTCGGGTACGCGGTGCGCCTGCGAGAGGACGGCGGTATCCGCCATATCTACAACACGAAGATTTTTAAGGAAGAGCTGGACAATATCCTGCAGGATGATTTTGCGGGGATGGATCGCAGTGCCTGCGACAGAGAGCGCGCGGCGCTTGACAGGGAGTGGCGGGAGTTCCATGCCGGGGCGTACCGCTCCCTGAAAAGCGGCGTCATGCTGCCGTTCGCTTTTATGCTGCGGAAGTTTGCCCTGACTGATTTCGAGCAGTACTGCGCCTGCCTTGCCTTTGCGCCGGAACTGAACCGGGAGTTTGAGCGGATGTTCTGTTATCTTCAGGATGATTATGCTCTGAAGTATCCGACGCTGGATCTCTGCGTGAAGATGTATCACAGGGATCCGATGATCCAGAAGGAACAGATTCAGCGGGTATATGAGCGAAAAGACCTGCTGCGGTGCGTGTTTCAGGAGAAGCTGCCCGGTCTGGAGAGCGGATTGTCCTGGAGAATGAAACTCCGGGATGCTGTCATAGATTACGCGTTTTTTTTCGCGGAGGATCTGCGGGTGACAAAGCCCGGGTATGCTCTGTGTGTGCCGGACAGCTCGAAGGCCGGAATGTTTAACGTTAATTCCCAGGCTGCGGCCGGTCTGATCCGGTCGCTTAAAGAGGGGAGAGAGGAGGAACGGAAGCTGATGATCCTGACCGGCAGCCGCGGGAGCGGACGCAAAACGCAGGTCGAGCTTGCGGCGCTGTCCCTGGGACACAGCGTGATCTGTTTCGATCTTTGCTCGCTCCGGGATAAGCCGGCGCAGGACAGGAAAGAAATCCTGCGGGACGCGGCGGTGCGGGCGCTGCTGGATCATGCGTTTCTGTGCTTTTGCCACTGGGAAATCCTGCAAAAAGACGGAACGTGGAACCATGTTGCCATAGAAGAGATTCTGCAGAGCGCGTTCGTGATTCTGCCGGTTGTCTTCGCGGTGACGGAGACCGGCTGTTCTTATGAACCGCCGCGGTACGGCTTATGCCGTGTGGAGCAGTATATCCTGCACCCGCCCGCTGTTCGCCAGAGAATCCGGCTGTGGCGGGAGTTTCTGGGAACAGGCTGTGCATTATCCGAGGTTGAGCTTGAGACACTGGCAGCCCAGTTTGATTTCACGCCGGGCGTCATCCGGGAGGCCATCGAGGATGCCGTGTCCAAAAATGATGCCGTACCGGAGGGTGAGGCAAAAGAGGAAGGAGACAGATCAGGCGGCGTGACGGCAGACGCCGTACCGGAGGGTGAGGAAAATAAGGACGGCGGCGCTGCCGGAAAGAAACGGATTTCCCGCGCTGCGCTTTATGAGGTGTGCTGTCAGCGGATCAGCCACAGCCTGGGCGAGCGCGCCGCCAGAGTGAACGCTTCCTATACCTGGGATGATCTGGTTCTTGAAAAAGAGCCGAAGGAATTGCTGCGCCAGGCAGCCGGCCAGGTGATGTACCGCTACCGGGTATATGAGGAATGGGGATTTGAAAGCAAAGTGGCTTACGGGAGAGGCGTTACCATGCTTTTCGCGGGGCCGCCGGGGACAGGAAAGACAATGGCTGCCCAGGTCATTGCCCGCGAACTGAATCTGGAACTCTATCGGGTAGACCTGTCCGGGGTGCTCTCAAAATATATCGGCGAGACGCAGAAAAACCTGCGGGAGATTTTTGACGAAGCCGGAAAGAGCCACTGTATTCTGTTTTTTGACGAGGCGGACGCGCTGTTCGGCAAGCGGGTCAATGTATCTGACGCAAGAGATATCAGCGCCAACGCCCAGACTGCGTATCTGCTCCAGAAAATGGAGGACTATGACGGGGTGACGATACTGGCCACCAATCTGATGCAGAATTTTGACGATACCTACAGGCGGCGGATGAAGTATATTATTTCCTTTACCTTTCCTCAGAGGGAGCAGAGAGAGGAACTCTGGAATAAGGTGTTTCCGAAGCAGATGCCCAGGAAAGACGATATAGACATCGCTTATCTGGCGGAGAATTTTGAACTGACCGGCGCGGGCATTAAAAATATCGCGCTCAACGCCGCGTTCCTTGCGGCTGCGCGGCAGGAAACCACCGGCATGTACCACATTATGACAGTGCTGCAGCAGGAATACAGGAAATCCGGAAAAACGCTTGGCAAGGCAGAGCTGAAGGAATATTTCTACTATTTACAGGAAGGAGAATACGTATATGACTGAGAGTGAACTGAGAGACGGTCTTAAAAGGCTGGGAGATTTTTTAAGGAAAGTGGATATTGACAGCGAGTTACTTGAGCGTTCGCCTGAGATACCCATGGATTCCCTCCATATCCCGCTGGAGATGGAGGAACTGACGCTGGATCTGGTGTGCAATTATATAGACGAGTCGGAGACAGACGGAATGCTGCAGTTTTACGCGCAGATTGAACTGGACGACAACCCTCTTTTTTCAGCATCCATGCCGGAGGAGGCAGAGCTTCTGCGGCTGTGCAACGGTCTGAATACCATAATGCCCATCGGGCAGACGATCTATATGCATAAGAGTGAAGAGGAGGGGATCACGCACGCGCTGGGGCTTCGATACACCATGCTGACGGATCTCAGCGGCGAGACGGAGTTTGGCAGGTGTGTGGAGAATATCTCAATGCTTATGACCATCTACCAGTTTTTATGCGGCGCACTTCTGCTTCTGGCGGACGGAAACGACGCCGCGGAAGCAATTGATCAGATCTCAGAACTGTTATGAAAGTGCCGTGAATGGGAAGCCTCGCGGTGTGCCCGCATGTCTGAGAGGCGGGCAGTGCCGCAGGGAGCCGGAAAACAGGCTCAAAGGAACCTTGAGAGGCAACAGGAGGTGATAAGATGTCTTATAGAATACAGGTTCAACCATTGGTAAACGAGAACAATAATGAGAATCCCGCGATTCCGAATGCCCAGCAGGTTCCTCTGAATGGGGATGCGCTTGACGGCGGAGAGATGCAGGATGCTTTTGCACAGGGGGGAGCGCATAATCAGGAAGGAGCAAACGGAGGGAACGCCGCGCAGCCGGGAGCACATAATCCCGAAATGCAAAACGGAGGGAACGCCGCGCAGCCGGAAATAAATAATCAAGGAGGGCAAAACGGAGGGAACGCCGCGCAGCCGGAAATAAATAATCAAGGAGGGCAAAACGGAGGGAACGCCGCACAGCCGGAAGTAAATAATCAAGGAGTGCCAAACGGGGGGAACGCCGCACCGCTGAATGGAAATGGACAGGATGCGTTTCAGCAGGATTTGGGGGAACTGCTGGTTGCTGTAGAGCAGGGAAATGGTGCCGGACCGCAGGAAGAGCAGGATGAGACAGACGACTTCTTTGACAGACCAGACAGTATTCCGGAGATTGCGCCGTTGAATTCAAACATTGCGCGTTTACAGTATCTGAAAACACGCGTGGATGAAAGACGGAGGAGTGATGTGTACCGCGCAGTCTGCGCAGCCAGATGGTTGAATAATCATCATAGGAACCCGGCGGCAAGATCCGCCTCATTCAGAGAAAAACTGGATATGGGCGGGGATGCGGTCCTGAAAGGCATGGAGGCACTGGGAGATGTGAATAATATCCTGTCCGGAGCGGATACGATCTACGGCAATTTCTTCAGCGAGAACAGCAAGACGAAAAATATTATCGCTCTCGTCACGAATTCCATTGCGCTGGTCAACTCGGGCATTAACATCATACGCAAGTCAATAAAAATCATCGACAATGCGGCAGATGGGCGCATGCTGACTCTGGATAACCTGATGCTGATTGTCGGCGCAGTCGGCGACGGATGCCTGGCGGCCTCAAAGATCAGCAATATTGTCAAGTCTGCTGCTTCGCTGTCCGGGATTACGTCGGGCTGGCTGAAAAAATTATCTGCGGCTTCGAGTTTCATGGCGGGTACATCGCAGCTGATCTCCCTCAGTTCGACGAGTATCAGCATGCTCCGCAGGAGGAACAGTATCCGTCAGTTTGAAAATGATGCGAATCTGCCCGCCGCGAGAAGCGAGGCGATCAGGCTGATCAACAGATACCGGCCACCCGGTGAGGCGGAGCTGCCGGATCGAGATGTTTCCCAGGGCGGACAAACGGATCTTGCCATCGCGGCGCGGGCGAAAGAACTGCTGAAATGAGACGCGGGAACACGGATGATGCTGGAGAACAGTCCGAAAAAACTGAGCCGGATGAACGGAGAAGAAAGAGACGCAAATGAGGCAGAACCGGGTGCGGAACGTGCGGTACCATTCC
>JAJBVI010000049.1 GCA_020859905.1 Lachnospiraceae bacterium
TATCTGAACGGATTTGAGGCGGTGAAGGATTTTAATCTTGAGATCAAGGACAAGGAGTTTATTATCTTTGTTGGTCCGTCCGGATGCGGGAAGTCAACGACGCTTCGTATGGTTGCCGGTCTGGAAGAGATTTCAGAAGGGGATTTCTATATTGACGGTAAGCGCATGAACGATGTGGAGCCGAAGGACAGGGATATTGCCATGGTATTCCAGAGTTACGCGTTGTATCCGCATATGACAGTGGCTGACAATATGGGATTTGCTTTGAAACTGAGAAGGATGCCGAAGGCCGAGATTGATAAGAAGGTGCATGACGCGGCGAAGATTCTTGACCTTGAGAAGCTGCTGGACCGCAAGCCGAAGGCTCTCTCCGGCGGACAGAGACAGCGTGTGGCGATGGGACGCGCCATCGTGCGTGAGCCGAAGGTATTCCTGATGGATGAGCCTCTTTCCAACCTGGATGCGAAGCTGAGGGTTCAGATGCGTACCGAGATCGCTTCCCTTCATCAGAGACTGGGAGCGACCATCATTTATGTAACGCATGACCAGACAGAGGCCATGACACTGGGGACGAGGATCGTTGTTCTGAAGGACGGCATTATCATGCAGGTGGATTCCCCGAAGAAGTTATATGATGAGCCTGATAATTTATTTGTTGCCGGATTTATCGGTTCCCCTCAGATGAACTTTATGGATGCCGTTGTGAAGATCAGCGGAGACAGGGCTTTCCTGATTATAAATGGGATCGAATATGAGATGCCCGCAAATAAGGCAAAAGCTTTGAAGGACGGCGGATATGACGGCAGAACGGTTGTATTCGGCATTCGGCCGGATGACATGGATGATTTCCCGGAGTTTGTTGAGAAGTTTAAAAACTATCAGATTGCCGCGGAGGTTACCGGGTACGAGCTGCTTGGTTCCGAAGTGCTGCTGTATTACACCACGAACGGACTGACGATGACGGCGAAGGTGGATTCCAGCACGCCGGCCCGCTATGGCGACAGCGTCCATATCGCTTTTGATATTGACAGAGGCCATATCTTTGACAAAGAGACGGAGCAGGCGATCGTTCACTAACTGCTATGAAGGTGTCGTGAATAGACAGTAAGATGGGCAGGCTTGCTTGCACAGATGACTGGATATTCGAGGTACCAGGACGGTGCGAACAAGTAGGGTGATAGCCCGGATTGTGAGTACCGGCGGCGATTGCGGGAGTACGAAGTGAGGAGCAATCGACTTTCATGAATGTTGGAGATTATCACGGATTTCGAGACTGGGTATGTTTTTTGTACCCAGTCTTTTTTGGAGGATTTTATGGATTATGGGATTTTCCTTAAAAAACTGGAACAGGTTCTCGAGGAAATGAAAGAGGCGTCCAAAAAGGAGTTCCTTCTTTTTTCCGCCGCGGGGGAATGGCTGACGGGAACGACGCAGGGTACTGCGCTTTGCGAGTCTGTCAGAGTATTTGCGCTCTCTCTCGCCGAGACGCAGGTACAGCAGGGGTGGATTTTCCTCCGCGTGGAGCTGCATGGGGAGACGGAGTATATTCTGCTGTGCGGTTCCGGACAGGAGATCGAACAGTCGTATGTGATCGGAAAGATGGCGCTGTGTCAGATCCGCAATCTGTTCCTGTCCATGCAGGAACCGGAGAACAGGGTGAACGGTCTGCGCCAGATCCTGAACGGCGAGATTCCGGATGAAAAAATAGCGGAAAAGTGTCATCAGCTGCGTCTGAATCCGGGGAAATATATCCTTTATGTGATCCAATACAAACAGGATGAGGATTCTGTATTGTCGGAAACCATGAAAAACCTTTTCGTGACCGGTCCCGACGATTTTATGATTGAAATGGATGCCACAAAAACTGTCCTGATGAAAAGTACCTCGGATATCCGGAACGAAAATTATGGACATTACGCGAGGGTGATTGTCGATAATCTGCAGACGGAGGCCATGGTGAATGTCTGGGTCGGATACAGCGATCCCATTATGTCCGGTGAGAAGATGTGCGGCGCTTACCGCGATGCGTGTACGGCACTGAGGGTCGGGACCGTTTTTTACGGCGCGGAAAATGTGTTTTATTATGAGAACCTCGGGATCGGCAGGCTGATCTATAAGCTCCCCGCGGATCTGTGTGAGAAGTTTCTGCAGGAAGTTCTCGGGGAAAACAGGAATATTGATTTTGACGAGGAGACGATGGAGACGATCAGCAGGCTGTTTGACAACAACCTGAACATATCGGAAACCGCGCGTCAGCTGTATATCCACAGAAATACGCTGGTGTACCGCCTGGAGCGTATTGAGAAAAAACTGGGGCTGGATATCCGTACATTTGAAGATGCCATGCTGTTTAAGATTGCCATTATGGTGCGCGTACATCTGGATGAGATACATGCACGTACGCCTGAATGAGATACATGCGCGTACGTCCGAATGAGATATAAACATTGTAAATGAATACGATCTATGTTAGTATGATAGAAAAGAAAATCGACGTGATGTACAAGGCGATGACGGGATAAGTGAGATAGGAAATCTCTGATTTCCGTAATCGGACTTATACAAAGCTGTCATCGGCTTTCACAGATGATGGTGCGCTGCGGCAGCAGCGCAGGCGAGTTTACATAAGGAGGACGCGTGATGGGTCTGATAAGTGATTTGCGGACTTTGCTTGGCGGGGAGACAGATTCGGCCGGAACCGGGATTGAGCAGAAAAACGCTGCGTTACACCGCCGGGAGAGCGAACTGCATAAAAAGAATATCATGCTGAAGGAACAGCTGGATGCTGCCAATGAGCGGATTATTCAGTTAGAGAACCGGATCAGTACAATGGAAAAGGAGAGTACGAAGGTGGAGCAGAATACAGATTCGAAGAGGGATGATATCGATCAGCTGATTGTCGGAGTGACGGTTCAGGTTCAGGAGATGATGGAGGCGCTGGATCAGCAGATGAAGCAGCTGGAGACGAAGACGGACCGTCAGATCCGACAGATTGCTGAGAACACACAGAGACAGATCGATGAGATTAAGGGATCCGCAGAGCAGATTCAGAATATTTCTGATACGGTTTTGCCCATCCGTGAGATACAGAACTCCACAGAAGAGATCCGTGATACCGTGAGCCATATCGGAGATTTGCGTGACACCGCAGAGCAGATTGCAGAGATCCGTGATGCCGTGAGCCATATGGATGAGATTCGGACATCTACAGAGCAGATCGGCGAGATCAGGGACTCTGTGAGCCGGATAGATGAGATGAAATCCATGACGGAACAGATCGGGCAGCAGATGGTTTCCATGCCGGAGATCACTGAGATGGCGGAAGGCCTCAAGACGGATATTTCAGGAAAGATACATGCGGAGAATGTGCTGTGCTACCGCAACATGAAGAGCCTTGTGACAGACCTTGAGGTAAAGATCGAGGAGCTGGAACTGGATGATAACAGCCTGAAGAAGATCCGGAAATCATTTAAAGGGGTGAAGTTCTTTACGTTCTGCGGTTTCCTGGGCTTCCTGCTTATGATATTTTTGACGTTGTTTACCATGGGTGTTATCACGTTCTGACTAAGGAACTCTCACAAAATAACTTATGCATCTTGCACCGGCTAATACGCGAACCGCAGACCATAAAAGCCTCGCCGCAGCCCACTGCGCCTGCGTTTTTATGGTCTGTGCTTCACGCATTATCCAGCACAATCTGCACATGTTATTTTGTGATAGATCCTAAGATACGCCGGGCTTTGAAAATGCACAGAGGCGAAGGGTTTTGCGAGTGCGCAGGAACGTACGGGAATTTCCGCATCGGGGCAAGCTATCAGGAATACGAAGGGTTTTGCGAGTGCGCAGGAACGTACGGAATGGGAAATGACGGGGGAGGAGTGTTCGGTACCGGCTGTGTGCCGTATGAATTCATATGAATAGAAACAGGAAGCGGAGAATTGGAATGTTTCCCGCCTCCTGCTCGATTTTACAGGCACTTTTTTGTTTACCGCTTTTATGGTGTGCCGGATCTTCTTACTTTTTTTCGTTCTCAGCCAGCATCATGGCGCGGACCTTCAGCGGAAGCCCGAACAGTGTGATGAAGCCCTCGGCATCGTGGTGATCATACAGGTCGCCGGTGGTGAAGCTGGCCAGGGACTCGCTGTACAGAGAGTAGGGTGAGGTGGTACCGGCCTTGATAATGTTGCCCTTGTAGAGTTTGAACTTAACGGTGCCGGTCACGTGTTTCTGCGTCGATGTCACAAAGGCGCGGACCGCGTCGCAGAGCGGTGTGAACCATTTTCCCTCATATATGATCTGAGCCAGGAGATTGCCCATGTCTTTTTTCACATCCATGGTGGCGTGGTCCAGAACAAGCTCTTCGAGCTGGTCGTGTGCCTCCATCAGGATCGTTCCGCCGGGCGTCTCATAAACGCCGCGGGACTTCATGCCGACAACGCGGTTCTCCACGATATCCACGATACCGATGCCGTGCCTGCCGCCGAGTGCGTTCAGCTCGCGGATGATGTCGGAGACCTTCATCTCTTTTCCGTTGATGGATGTCGGAACACCCTCCTCGAAAGTCATGGTAACATATTCGCCTTCATCCGGCGCTTTCTCCGGGGAAACGCCCAGCACCAGCAGATGATCGTAATTCGGCTCATTCGCGGGAGACTCCAGCTCAAGCCCCTCGTGGCTGATGTGCCAGAGATTGCGGTCGCGGCTGTAGCTCTGGTCGGAGGAGAACGGAAGGTCGATGCCGTGCGCCTTGCAGTACTCAATCTCGGATTCGCGGGAATCCATATTCCATTTGCTGTCGCGCCAGGCGGCGATGATCCGGATGTCGGGCGCGAGAGCCTTGATCGTCAGCTCGAAGCGGATCTGGTCATTTCCCTTGCCGGTAGCGCCGTGGCAGATCGCGGCGGCACCCTCTTTCCGGGCGATTTCAACCAGTTTCTTAGCGATGCCGGGGCGCGCCATGGAGGTGCCGAGCAGGTATTTGTGCTCATATACGGCGCCCGCCTGAACGCAGGGCATGATATAGTCTTCACAGAACTCATCCGTGATGTCTTCTATATATAATTTGGATGCGCCGGAATATTTCGCTCTCTCTTCGAGACCGTCCAGCTCGGATCCCTGCCCGCAGTCTACGCAGCAGCAGATGACTTCATAATCATAGTTTTCTTTCAGCCAGGGAATAATCGCGGTGGTATCCAGTCCGCCGGAATAGGCGAGAATTACTTTTTCTTTCATAATACAAATATCCTTTCCTGTAAAAATCTGTAAGGTCTGATCTGTAAGGTTTGCGCCTGTTCGATTATACTATAAGATCACTGCTTATGCAAGTGATAAAAATATACATAAATAACTTATAAAAATACACAAATGTGGAAAAAATGCACGAAAGACAGGAAAGCGGAAAATAAAGGTTGAATAATCTGTTTTTTGTGATATTATAGAACGGTATTGTTAAAACAGCGTGCGGTAGGATCGCGCGGTTCCGGCGGAAAGAGCCGAAACCGCCCGGAACCGGATCCGTGTACAGGTACAGACGGATACCGTACAAAGCGCGGGAACAGATAGATGATGTATAAACATGCAATGAAGCAACGCAAAAAACGGGAGGCGCGGGGATGGAAGCACGGATTCGCCCGATGACAATGGAAGATTATGACCGGGTTTATGCGTTATGGACATCCATTCGCGGATTCGGCATCCGGAGCATTGATGATTCGAGGGAGGGCACGGAACACTTCCTGCTGCGAAACCCCGGGACCAGCATGGTCGCGGAGACGGAGGGGTGCCTGGTCGGTTCGGTTTTATGCGGACATGACGGGAGGACCGGTTATTTCTATCATGTCTGTGTGGATGAGGCTTACCGGAGAAGAGGGATCGGAAAACGCATGGCTGCGGAGGCAATGCGGGCGCTGCGGGAACAGCAGATCAACAAAGTGAGCCTGATCGCTTTTAAACATAATGAGATCGGCAACCAGTTCTGGCACGGATTCGGCTGGACGCAGCGCACGGACGCGAATTGCTTTGATTTTGATCTGAATGAGGAAAATATCACGCGCTGTCACCGCTAATGCCTTCGGGGCAGCCGGTGCGCAGGGGAAGTATGCACGCATGTACATCAG
>JAJBVI010000214.1 GCA_020859905.1 Lachnospiraceae bacterium
TCACGGGCCTTAATCATCGACGTTGCCGGAACCCTGCTCGTGGACGGAATCATTTCCGTGCCCGGAATCATGGCCGCGGCCGGAAACGTTGCCGGGACCGAAATCATCGCCGCGGCCGGAAACGCTGCCGTGACCGGAATCATTGCCGTGACCGGAAGCTTCGTCGGAAACTGCAAGCTTCAGTACCCGCGAGACGAGCAGCTCAAATACCATGGACGCGGCGGCGGGGTGTCCGGGGAGACCAATCAGGGCTGTTTTGCCTGCCTTGTCCCATGCGAGAATCGTGGGCTTGCCCGGCTTTAAGGCCAGACCGTGCGCGTATATGCCGCCGGAGATCTCTCCGCAGGGCATGGCTGCCGCGCTCAGATTATCAGTGGATTTTCTGATGCCCTGGCCGGCAGACATTATTGCCATGTCCTGCTTTCCGCGAGAGCTGCCGGAGACCTCTTCAAACAGCATCGCTGTCATGTCCTGCTTCCCCTGGGAGCTGCCGCCGGAAAGGATGACGAAATCGCTGTCGGTCATGACGGATAGCAGAATCTGTCTCAACAGCTCCGGGTCGTCGGGAACGAGATGCCGGCGCAGAACCCGCAGACCCGCATGTTCGGCCTGCGCCGACAGGGCATAAGTATTGCTGTCATAGACGCGGCCTTCCCGCGGCGCACTGCCGGGCGGCAGCAGTTCGTTTCCGGTGGAAATGATCGTGGCCGTGTACGGCGCATACACCAGAACAGATGTGATGCCCATGGATGCCAGTGCGCCGATTTCCTGAAACCGCAGCCGGGTTCCCTCCGGCAGGAGAAGATCTCCTTTTTTCATGTCATCGCCGGGAAGCACCACATGATTGCCGGCGGCGACAGGCTGATTCACGGCGATATCTGTGTCGGAAAATGCCTCGCAGTATTCAATCATGACCATGGCATCGGCGCCGTCCGGCAGCATGCCCCCCGTGGGGACGTAGGCGCACTCGCCGCGGGTGACCGGGCGCAGCGACCGCTCACCGATTTTTATCTGCTCCGTGACACACAGGAATGCCGGGATAGAATCGCCTGCGCCGTGGGTGTCGGCAGCGATCACTGCATAGCCGTCGACCGCGGAGCGCCGGAATCCGGGAACGTCAAAGGGTGCAAGGATGTCCTCTGCCAGAATATGATCAGCTGCCTCCGTGAGAGGGACGGTTATTTTTCGGCGGGGAATCTGTCTGACGCAGGCGTAAAGCCTGGTTCTTGCCTCATCTAATGTCAGAACATGCAGCAGTTTCATAAAATCCCTCCTGCTTAAAAATCGGGTATAAAGGCAATTTCCGACTTCCAGACGCCCCGACAGGTGTCGCTGGCACAGAGGATGGCTTCCAGATTCCAGAAAAAGTTGGTGAACTGGTCAAAACGGCCGTGATCGGCACACCACAGGAACAGATTGCCGGTCTGCAGCATGAAGACGCTCTTACAGAGATAATACGGATCTGATCGGTTAAGGATAAATCCTTCCGTCTGAGCGTTTTTAATAAACCGAAGAAGCATTTCCTGGTGCTGGCCGTTATATTCTTTCACCGTCTCAAGCTGCTGCTCGGTCATCTGATAAGAAAGGCTCCGCGCGATCAGATCTGCCTGGTCCGGATTGCAGGTGTGCCGGATCTGCAGGAACTGTATACGGATCAGAGAGGTCCAGCTGTCGGGGGCAGAGGTGATCCATTCGGTTTTCTCCTGATCCAGGAAAAACGAGGAACCGTAATATTCTGCCACCAGCTGCTCCCTGTTTTTAAAATGGGAGTAGAACGTGGGGCGGGAAATGCCGGCTTCCTCACAGATCATGGGAACGGATACGTTATCAAACTCGCTGGCAAACAGGAGCCGCATGCCGTATTGGATTATTTTGTTGTGGGTTCTCTGATATTTCGTGCTCATGCTTAAAAGTATACAATGAACAGGTTGTAAACTCAAGGAAAATGTTGAGTAACTTCGCCGCCGGGCAGACGCTGCGGCACATTTCTAACTAAAATTACAAATGCCTAACCCCGAAATAGATTGACTAACATAGTCTATAGCGGTATAATACAAAAATAAACACTGTATGATTTTGCTTTTGTTGAAATGGGGTATACAAGATGATTCATGCTACGATTAATGGCATTCCGGTTGAGGCGAACGAGGGCGACACCATTCTCACGGCCGCGCAGCGTTACGGAATTGAGATCCCGACGCTCTGTTATCTGGAGGGCATGGATCCGGAGGGTTCCTGCCGTATGTGCATGGTTGAGATTGAGGGGAACCCGAAGCTGATGACGGCGTGTTCCTGTCCGATCGCGGAGGGGAATGTGATTTTTACGGAGAGTGAGCGGGTGGTTGAGTCCAGGCGGTCGACGCTGGACCTGCTGCTGAGCCGGCATGACACGCAGTGTTTCAGCTGCAGCGCAAACGGCGACTGCAGGCTGCAGCAGTACTGTATGGATTACGGTGTGGAGGAGTCTTCCTTCCCGAAGGATGTGTTCGACCGGCCGATCGACGATTCCGGCAAGTTTTTTATCTATAACCCGAACCTGTGCATTCTGTGCCACCGGTGCGTGAACACCTGCCATAAGGTGAACGGACTCGGCATTATCGATACCGCGTATCGCGGCTTCAATTCTGTGGTTTCCCCTGAGTTCGGCATGAAATGGGCCGATACGAACTGTGAGTCCTGCGGCAACTGTGTGTCGAACTGCCCGACTGGCGCGCTGGCGCCGAAGTCGCAGCGGCCGTTCCGCAAATGGGAGACGCATGAGGTGCAGACGACCTGCACCTACTGCGGCGTAGGCTGTCAGGTGAAGCTGCTGGTGCGCGGCGATGAGGTTGTGGATGCCAGACCTGCCGACGGTCCGGTTAACAAGGGCCAGCTCTGTGTCAAAGGGCGTTTTGCTTTTGACTTTGTTAATAATAAAAACCGCCTGAAGCATCCGCTGATCCGCAGGGACGGCGAGCTGGTTGAGGCGGGCTGGGATGAGGCGCTTGACCTGATCGCGGGCAAGATCAGGGAGATCAGGGCGGCGTACGGTCCGGACGCGATCGCGGGATTTTCTTCCGCGCGCTGTACGAACGAGGAGAATTATCTGTTCCAGAAGTTCATGCGCGCGGCGGTGGGGACGAACAATGTCGATCACTGCGCGAGGCTCTGCCACAGTTCTACCGTGGCCGGGCTGGCGACCACGCTTGGTTCCGGCGCGATGACGAATCCGATCCGGGATGTCCTGGAGGCGGATGTGATCTTTGTGACGGGGTCGAATACGACGGTCGCGCATCCGGTGATGGGCATGATGATCCGCCAGGCGAAGCAGGCGGGGAAGAAACTGATCGTCGCCGACCCGAAGAAGATCCAGCTGGCTGAGATCGCCGATCTTTATCTGCAGATCAAGCCGGGTACGAGCGTTGCCCTGACCAATACGATGCTGAACATCATCTTTGAGGAAGGGCTGGAGGATAAGGATTACATTGCGGAGCACACGGAGGGCGTGGAGGAGCTGCGGGAAGCGGTGAAGTACTACACGCCGGAGAAGGGTGAGCAGATCACAGGTGTGGACCGTGAGCTGATCCGCGCGGCGGCCAGGCTGTACGCTTCCTCTCATAAATCCTACATCACGTACGCGATGGGCATCACGCAGCATCTGAACGGCACCAACAATGTGATGAGCATGAGCAACCTGGCTCTGGTCACGGGGAATCTCGGCCGTCCGGGGAGCGGCGTCAATCCGCTGCGCGGCCAGAACAATGTGCAGGGTGCCTGCGATATGGGCGCGCTTCCTACGGATTATCCGGCCTACCAGAAAGTATTTGACCCAGAGATCCGCAAAAAGTTTGAGGAGGCATGGGGCGTGCCTTTAAGTCCGAACACAGGGCTGCAGGTGACCAAAACGATTCCTGCCATGATGCGGGGCAATATCAAGCTGCTGTATGTTATGGGTGAGAATCCCATGGTTTCCGATCCGAATTCTCACCATGTAGCAGAGGCCATGGAGAAGACATTCTGCGTTGTACAGGATCTGTTCCTGACCGAGACGGCGGAGCTGGCGGATGTGGTGCTGCCGGTCACCTGTTTCGCGGAGAAGGAGGGCACGTTTACCAATACAGAGCGCCGCGTGCAGATGCTGCATAAGGCTGTGCCGGCAAAGGGTGAGTCAAAACAGGACTGGCAGGTGATCATGGAGATGATGAACCGGCTGGGCTATACGTGCCATTATGACAGCGCGGAGGACGTCTTTAACGAGATGCGCATGGTGACACCCTCTTACGCAGGCATCACTTATCAGAAGATCGAAGAGAACGAGGGAATCTGCTGGCCGTGCCCGTCAGAGGACCATCCCGGGACGCCGATCCTGCATGTGAACGGGCCGGGCAGAAAGAACGGCGTCGGCCTGCTGAAGGCGATGGACTGGGCCGCCTCGCCGGAGACGGAGGACGACGAGTATCCGATTACCCTGATGACCTGCCGTATCCTGTATCATTATCATACGAGGACGATGACGGACCGGACCGTTGCCGTCCACTATACGGCGCCCCGCAATTACATCGAGCTGAACCCGGACGACGCGCTGAAAAACAGTGTGGAGCCCGGCGACTGGATCAGCGTCTCCTCGCCGCGCGGGACGATCTACTGTGAAGTGCATGTGGAGGATTCGCTGGAGCCGGGCGTGGCCTGGATGCCGTTCCATTACGCGGAAGGCGCGAATGTCCTGACAGATTCTGAGAACCTTGATCCGGTCTGCATGATTCCGGGATATAAGCAGGTAGGTGTCCGGATCGAAAAGGTGAGCGAGGAGCAGGCGGGCGAGCTGACACGGAAAGCGCTGAATCACGAGCTGACGTATTTTGACCGGGAGGCGAAGCATATCCTCTGGTACCAGAATTTGACCGGGCAGGTCGGAGAAAAGGATATGATGGGTCTGTTCGGCCTGAAAGAGCGTAAGAAGAAGCAGAAAGTAAAAAAGGGTGCCTGAGGAGACAGAAAACCAAAAGGGTGCCTGAGCAGACAGGAGGAAATGTTTTGGAAAAAAAGAAAACGGTTCCGTTTAAGGGGACACCGGAGCAGGAAGCGGAGCTGCTGAAGGTCATCAGTGATCTGAAGGATCAGAAGGGTGCGCTCATGCCGATTATGCAGAAGGCGCAGGATATCTACGGGTACCTGCCGCAGGAGGTGCAGCAGATCATCTCCGAGAACACGGGTGTGCCAATGGCGAAGATCTTCGGCGTGGCAACCTTCTACTCGCAGTTTACCCTGTTCCCGAAGGGTGAACACAAGATCTCCGTATGTCTGGGCACGGCCTGTTATGTCAAGGGGTCGGGGCAGATTTATGACAAGATTCAGGAGATTCTGGACATCGCCGGCGGTGAATGCACCCCGGACGGCAAGTTCTCGCTGGACGCGTGCCGCTGCGTCGGCGCCTGCGGCCTTGCTCCGGTCATGATGATCGACGAGGAGGTGTACGGCAGGCTTAACGTGGATGAAGTGGCGGATATCCTGGAGAAATATTAAGGAGGGGTTTATGAAATCACTGGAAGAAATAAAAGCAATCAGAAAGCGGCTGGAGGGATTTATCGCCGAGCGTCCCGAGGGAAGCAAGGAGACGAGAATCGTGGTGGGCATGGCGACCTGCGGGATTGCCAGCGGCGCCAGACCGGTGCTGGACGCGATCACGGAGGAAGTGGTCAGACACGATCTGAGCCATGTGGTGGTGATGCAGACCGGGTGTATCGGGCTTTGCCAGTACGAACCGGTTGTGGAAGTATACGAGCCCGGGAAGGACAAGGTTACATATATCAAGATGAATCCGGGCAAGGCCGCGGAGATCGTGGAACAGCACATCATGGGCGGAAAACTCGTGGAGAATTATATGCTCCATGAGAAGGAGGGCAACGCATGCCTGCGTTCCCTGAATGAGTCCGTGTTCTATAAGAACCAGGAGAGGATCGCACTGCGCAACTGCGGCGTGATCGACCCCGAGAAGATTGACGAGTATATCGCGACCGGCGGATATGAGGCGATCCGCAAGGTGCTGACGGAAATGACGCCGGATGAGGTCATCCAGACCATACTGGATTCCGGGCTGCGCGGC
>JAJBVI010000076.1 GCA_020859905.1 Lachnospiraceae bacterium
GAATTCCGGATTCTTTTGAGAATAAAATTCATCCGGGTGTCCTCGTGGAGGTTCCCTTCGGCCGGGGCGACCGTATGATGCGCGGTTATGTGGTCGAGGTGACGGACACGCCGGAGTTTGACACGGCGCGTATGAAGAAGATTGCGTCGGCTGTGACGGAGGGCATTCCCATTGAAGGACAGCTGATCACGCTGGCGGCGTGGATGCGTGAGCATTTCGGCGGCACGATGAACCAGGCGTTAAAGACGGTTCTGCCGGTGAAGAAAAAGACGGCGCAGAAGGAGGAGCGGCTGGTGCATCTTGCCATGGATGGGGAGCAGGCCGGCGGCCTGCTGGCTGAATGTGAGAGAAAGCATCAGACAGCCAGGTCGCGCCTGCTGGCGGCTCTGAGCGAACAGTCGCCGCTGCCTTACGGGACGGTGAGGGCGAAACTGAATATAACGGCATCCGTGATCCGCGCCATGGAGGAGAGGCAGATGATCCGTGTGGAGCGCGTGCGGACCTGGCGTAATCCTCTCGACCAGATGAAAAAGCAGGGTAAACGGGTGACGCTTAATGCCGCGCAGCAGCGGATCGCCGACGATATTCTGGCGCACCGGCGGGCGGGCGACCGCACGACCTGCCTGATCCACGGCGTGACGGGGAGCGGCAAGACGGAGGTTTACATGGAGCTGATCGAGGCGGCAGCGCGGGAGAATAAGCAGGCAATTATGCTGATCCCGGAGATCGCCCTTACATTTCAGACCGTGGTGCGCTTTTACAATCATTTCGGCGACCGGGTCTCTATCCTGCATTCCAAAATGTCCGCGGGGGAGCGCTTTGACCAGTATGAGAGGGCGAAAAACGGGGAGCTGGATGTGATGATCGGTCCGAGATCCGCGCTGTTTACCCCGTTTTCCGACCTGGGCTTTATCATTATCGATGAGGAGCATGAGGCCTCCTACAAAAGTGAGAAGGCGCCGTGCTATCATGCGCGGGAGACAGCGATTGCGCGAGCGGCTCTCTGCGGCGCGACGGTGGTACTCGGTTCGGCCACCCCGTCCGTGGAGAGCTATGCGCGGGCGAAAGACGGAGAATACCGGCTTTATGAGATGGAACAGAGGGTCAGCAGCCTCCCTCTGCCGAAGGTATATACGGAGGATCTGAGGGCAGAATTAAAGCATGGAAACCGTTCCGTATTGAGCGGAAGACTGCGGGCGCTTATGGAAGACCGGCTGCGCAGAAAAGAGCAGATCATGCTGTTCATCAACCGCAGAGGGATGGCCGGTTTTGTGTCATGCCGGAGCTGCGGCCATGTGATCCGATGCCCGCACTGTGATGTCTCCCTGCATCTGCATAAGGACGGGCGGCTGCGCTGCCATTACTGCGGCTGCGAACAGCCCATGATCCATACCTGCCCGGAGTGCGGTTCCCCCTATATCGGCGAATTCCGTGCCGGGACGCAGAAGATCGAGCGCTATATCTGCGAGCAGTTTCCGGAGGCGCGCGTCCTCCGCATGGATCTCGATACGACCCGCCAGAAGGACGGGTATGAAAAAATCCTCTCCGCATTTGCGGATCAGGAGGCAGATATCCTGATCGGGACGCAGATGATTGTCAAGGGGCATGATTTCCCGAATGTCACACTCGTCGGCGTGCTGGCGGCGGATCTTTCCCTGAACATCAGTGATTACCGGGCGGCCGAGCGGACTTTTCAGATCCTGACACAGGCGGCCGGCCGGGCGGGCAGGGGAAAACGGCCGGGCGAGGTTGTGATCCAGACGTATCAGCCGGACCATTTTGCTATCCGCGCCGCCGCAGACCAGGATTATAAACAGTTTTACAGGCAGGAAATACAGTTTCGCAGGCTGATGAATTATCCTCCTGTCTGGAACATGCTGGTGATTTATATCACTTCTGAGCAGGAAAGGGTAGCCAGCGAGGCGGCTTCTGTGTTAAAATACAGGTTATCGGAAAAAATCGGAGGCTGCCGGACCGGCAGTTTTGCGGGCGTCATCGGCGACGACATGCAGATGATCGGACCGGCGGACGCCGCGGTTTCCAGAATCAATGACAGGTTCAGAAAGGTAATCTGCGTGAAGTGCGGAGACTATGAGCGGCTGGTGCGGCTGAAGAATGATCTGGATCTTTATATGAAGGAACGCAGCGTGTTTCAAAACGCGGCGGTGCAGTTCGATTTTAACCCGATGAGCGGATTTTAAAGTTTAAGGAGAGAGAGTATGGCACTGAGAACCATTCGTATGTTAGGAGACGAGATTCTGACCAAACACTGCAGGGAGGTCAAGTCTATGACACCCCGCATGCGGGAACTGATTGACGATATGCTGGAGACGATGTATCACGCGGAGGGAGTCGGGCTGGCCGCACCGCAGGTCGGTGTGCTTCGCCGGATTGTCGTGATCGACATCGGCGACGGACCGCTGGTCATGGTCAATCCCGTGATTCTTAAGACAGAGGGCGAACAGACCGGCGACGAGGGCTGTCTGAGTCTTCCGGGAAAGGCGGGCCAGGTGACGCGCCCGAACTATATTCAGGCGCGGTTCTTTGATGAAGATATGGAAGAGTGCGAGATCGAGGCGGAGGAGCTTCTGGCCCGCGCGATCTGCCACGAGGTCGATCATCTGGAAGGACATATGTATGTGGAGCTGGTCGAGGGCGAGATCCACGATGTGGTTTACGATGAAGATGATGATGAAACGGACGCAGATGACGGTGCTGACGCGGCCGGCGGCGATGATGCAAACGATGGGGCGGATACGGCTCATTGAGATGATGCAAAAGAAGGGGCGGATATGGTCGCCGGCAGTGATGATGTAAATAAGGGACGGATACGATCTGCGGCGATGATGTAAAAGAAGAGGCGGATACGGTCGGGTGACGATGGCGCAGCTGCAGGAACCGGCGCAGAGGGCTGCCCCTGTATGTGACGATGGCGCAAGGAGGATATTTTGAAAATTATATTTATGGGTACCCCGGATTTTTCTGTCGGGACACTGGAGGCTCTGATCGGAGCCGGACACGAGGTGGTGCTTGCGGTTACGCAGCCGGATAAGCCGAGGGGCAGAGGAAAAGCAATGCAGTTTCCGCCGGTGAAGGAGGCTGCGCTGGCGCACGACATTGAGGTTTATCAGCCTGTCCGGATCAGGGAGCCGGCGTGCATCGAATATCTGCGGACGTTTCGGGCGGATATCATCGTGGTCGCGGCGTTCGGCCAGATCCTGCCGGGGGAGATCCTTAAGATGCCGCCGTACGGATGTGTAAATGTGCACGCCTCGCTCCTGCCGAAATACCGCGGCGCGGCGCCCATCCAGTGGGCGGTGATCAACGGAGACCGGATTTCCGGCGTCACCACCATGCGCATAGATGAGGGGCTGGATACCGGGGATATGATATTGAAGGAGGAGGTTCTCCTGGATCCGAAAGAGACCGGCGGCAGCCTTTTTGATAAACTGAGTGCGGTCGGCGCACAGCTCTGTGTGCGGACGCTGTCCGCCATCTCGGACGGCAGCGCGGTTTATACGCCGCAGGATCATGAGGCTGCGACAAAGGTCGGCATGATCCGCAAGCAGTTCGGGCAGATAGACTGGAATCAGCCGGCGCACCGGCTGGAGTGCCTGATCCGGGGGCTGAATCCCTGGCCGAGCGCCTATACGAAGTGGAATGGTAAGACCCTGAAAATATGGAATGCCGACGTGCTGCCTGAGGATTCGGACTGTCCCGCCGGCTGCGTGGTGCAGGTGACCGGGGATGCCGTGCAGGTGCAGACCGGCGACGGGATTCTGATTCTGAATGAAGTCCAGCTGGAGGGGAAAAAGCGCATGTCCTGCGATGCTTTCCTGCGAGGGAACGCCGTGCGGGAGGGCGATATATTTCAATCGCCGGCTGAACGTGATACTGCTCAACGAGGCGCGAACGGCGTGCGGGAAGGCGACAAAATCCAATCGCCGGCCGATCATGGCAATACGTGCCGAAGCGGGAAGGGGATACGCATCAGTGAATGAATCGATCAATCCGAGGAACCTCGTGACTGACATTCTTCTGGCTGTGGACCGGGACGGTGAATTCTCCCATATTGCCATCCGCAATATGCTGGATAAGTACCGCTGGCTGCCCCGCCGCGACCGCGCGTTTATAAAGCGTGTCAGTAAGGGTACCATTGAGAGAAGGATCGAGCTGGATTATATCATCGATTCTTTTTCTTCCATAAAAGTAAATAAAATGAAGCCGGTGATCCGCGCCATAATCCGGAGCGCGGTTTACCAGCTGAAATATATGGATTCTGTTCCCGACTCCGCCGTGTGCAATGAGGCGGTACGGCTGGCGGCAAAGCGGGGGTTTTCCGGGCTGCGCGGCTTTGTGAACGGGGTGCTCAGAACGATTTCCCGGGAGGCGGACCGGATTGTCTGGCCTTCTCCCGACGAGGATCCGGTGCTGACGCTGTCCGTGCGGTATTCCGTGCCGGAGTGGATGGCGGAGCGTTTTCTGAAGTCATATGGTATGGAGCGCAGCTGCTCCGTTCTGGAATCTTTTCTCACTGAAAAAAGCATCTGTGTCCGCGCGGATCTCGATCGGACATCTCCGGAGGAGGTCAGGCGATCGCTGGAGTCGCAGGGGATACGCGTGACGCCGCATGACAGACTTCCCTATGCGTTTTATCTGGATGGCTGCGATGTGCCGGAGGAGATCCCGGAGTTCGCCGGCGGGATTCTCTACGCGCAGGACGCCGCGTCCATGATGGTGGCGGAACTGGCTCAGCCGCGGGACGGAGATTTTGTCCTGGATGTGTGTGCCGCGCCCGGCGGAAAGAGCCTGCATGCCGCACAGATGATGCACGGAACCGGTCTGGTGGAGGCGCGTGATCTGACAGAATATAAAGTGGGGATGATCCGGGAAAATATCAGCCGCTGCCGGGCGGAGAATGTGCGTGCGGTGCGGTGGGACGCACTTGATTTCGATTCCGAGTCGGAACAGAAAGCGGATCTTGTAATCGCAGATCTTCCCTGTTCCGGGCTGGGCGTAATCGGCAGAAAACCGGATATAAAATACCGGATGTCTGAGGAAAGGATCCGGGAGCTGGCCAGGCTGCAGCGGCAGATGCTGGATGTTGTCTGCTGTTACGTAAAGCCGGGAGGAACACTGATGTACAGCACCTGCACGATGACTGAGGAGGAAAATCAGCACAATACGGAGTGGTTCCTCGAGTCGCATCCGAAGTTCCGGCTCGAATCAGAACAGCAGTATCTGCCCGATGAAGGGTGCGACGGCTTTTATATAGCGAAAATAAGTCGTCAATAGAAAAATGAATGACGGAGATTTTACATATGACCAAAACAGACATTAAATCTCTCCCGTATGAGGAACTCGAACAGTGGATCCCTGACATCGGGGAGAAGAAGTTCCGCGCCGCGCAGCTGTATCAGTGGATGCATCAGAAGCTGGCCGACAGCCCGGATGTGATGAGCAATATTCCCGGCAGTCTGAAAACAAAACTGCGGGAGGCATGCACTTACACTGTGTTAAAACAGGCGGCCTGTCAGGTTTCCGCACAGGACGGCACGAGAAAATATCTGTTTCAGCTTGCGGACGGCAACATGGTGGAGAGCGTTCTGATGAGGTATAAACACGGCAGATCGGTCTGCATTTCTTCTCAGGCCGGCTGCCGGATGGGCTGCGTTTTTTGCGCCTCCGCATTAGGCGGGCTGGTGCGGAACCTGACACCGGCGGAGATGCTGGATCAGATCTACCGGATCAGCTGCGACATCGGGGAGCGTGTTTCCAACGTCGTCGTCATGGGAACGGGGGAGCCGCTGGATAATTATGAAAATCTTCTTGTGTTCATCCGCATGCTGACGGATGAACACGGGCTGCATATCAGCCAGCGCAATGTCACGGTCTCCACCTGCGGGATTGTCCCGAACATGCGCAGGCTGGCAAAGGAAAAGCTCCAGATTACACTGGCGCTTTCGCTGCACGCCTCCACGCAGGAAAAACGGGAGCGGCTGATGCCGGTCGCGCGCGCATACAATATCCGGGAACTGATCGATGCCTGCAGGTATTATTTTGATGAAACCGGCAG
>JAJBVI010000093.1 GCA_020859905.1 Lachnospiraceae bacterium
GCCTTGCGGAATGACGGCATATCCAGCACTATAACTTAAAAAATGATTGAGACGCTACACTAGTAGCCGGTCTGTCTGCCCGACACACGAACTCCTGCCTGATTCGGCGGTCTGAGGAGACTTTACATGTTTGATATTCAGGAAGAGTTGAAAAAGCTGCCCGATCATCCGGGCGTCTATCTGATGCATGACGCGAGGGACGTGATCATCTACATCGGAAAAGCAGTCAGCCTGCGAAACCGTGTGCGGCAGTATTTCCGGCCGGGCCGGAACAAGGGCGTGAAGATCGAAAAGATGGTGACGCAGATTGCGCGTTTTGAATATATTCTCACGGATTCCGAGCTGGAAGCGCTTGTTTTAGAATGCAATTTAATCAAAGAGCATCGTCCGAAATACAATACGATGCTGAAGGACGACAAGACTTATCCGTATATCAGGGTGACTCTGGGAGAGGACTATCCCAGAGTCCTCTTTTCGCGTCAGATGAAAAAGGATAAGTCCCGCTACTACGGTCCGTACACCAGCGCGGCGGCCGTGCGGGATACCATTGATCTGCTCCGCCGCCTGTATCAGATCCGGAGCTGCAGCCGTGTCCTGCCGCGGGACATCGGGAAGGAGCGGCCGTGTCTGAATTATCACATGCATCAGTGTACGGCGCCCTGCCGCGGCGGCGTTTCGCCGGAGGAATACCGTGAGAGGGTGCGGGCGGCGACGGATTTCCTAGGCGGCAGGTTTTCTCCTGTGATCCGGGAACTGGAGGACAAGATGGAGGCCGCCGCGGCCGCGCTTGATTTTGAGAAGGCGGCGGAATACAGGGATCTGCTGGGCAGTGTGAAGCAGATTGCGCAGAAACAGAAGGTCACGAGCCCGGACGGCGAGGACCGGGATGTCATCGCCCTGGCGATGGACGACCGGGATGCGGTGGTTCAGGTGTTTTTTGTCCGCCGGGGCAGGCTGATCGGGCGGGAACATTTCCATGTCATGATCGGAGCCGAGGATACGCAGAGGGAGGTTATGTCCGCCTTTATCCGCCAGTATTACGCGGGAACGCCATTCATTCCGCGTGAGATTATGCTGCAGACGGAGATCGACGACGCGGAAATCATGGAACGCTGGCTCTCCGGACGGCGCGGACAGAAGAGTACGATCCGCGTTCCGCGGAAGGGCAGCCGCGAAAAGCTGGTAGAGCTGGCGGCCCGGAACGCGCAGATGGTTCTGACACAGGACAGGGAGAAGATCCGGCGCGAGGAGGGGCGCACCATCGGAGCGGTTAAAGAGATTGCATCCCTGTTGGATATCGGGACGGTCCGCCGGATGGAAGCCTACGATATTTCCAATACAAACGGTTTCGAATCGGTGGGATCTATGGTAGTATATGAGAAGGGAAAGCCCTGCCGCAGTGATTACCGGCGTTTTAAGCTTCGCACGGTGGCCGGACCGGATGACTACGCGTCCATGCGCGAGGTGCTGACGCGCCGTTTTACCCACGGAATGGAGGAGAGGGAAGAAAACTGCGCAAAGCAGCTGGGGGAGGAGTATGGCAGCTTTACCCGTTTTCCGGATCTGATCCTGATGGACGGAGGAAAAGGTCAGGTCAATGCCGCGCTTCAGGTGCTGGATGAACTCGGACTGAGCATACCGGTCTGCGGGATGGTGAAGGATGATCATCACAGAACCCGCGGACTGTATTACGGGAATGAGGAGATACCGATCGATACACATTCAGAGGGTTTCCGGCTGATCACCCGGATCCAGGATGAGGCGCACCGGTTTGCCATTGAATATCACCGCTCCCTGCGGAGCCGGGAGCAGGTGCATTCCGTGCTGGACGATATCCCGCTCATCGGACCGGCGCGGAGGAAGGCGCTGATGCGGCATTTCCGGTCGCTTGAGGAGATCCGGGAGGCGGATTTGGAGTCGCTGAGGCAGGTGGATGCCATGAATGAACGCGCTGCCGAGTCGGTCTATCGGTTTTTCCGCGAGAGTTTTACGTCAGAGAGGGGAGATTATGCAGAAAATCAGTGTACAGCAGTTTGCGGAGAAAATGAGGCTTACCTGCCTGACGCCGGGGATTGATCTGTCAGAGCGGTATATCACGAAATCGGAGGTCAACCGGCCGGCGCTGGAACTGACCGGGTTTTACGACTGCTTTGCGAAGGAGCGTATCCAGGTGATCGGCAAAGTGGAAGCTGCCTATATGGAGCATTTGTCAAAGGATATCAGCCTGCATCGGTTTCAGCAGCTCATGGAAATGGATATGCCCTGCCTAGTGCTGTGCCGCGGCTATCAGCTGAAACCGAAGGGGCTAGAGATTGCTGAGAAGGTGGGCGTTCCCGTTCTGGGGACCAGGAGGGCCACTTCCAATTTTCTGTCGGAGGCGATCCTGTATCTCAGCGGCGAGCTGGCTCCGGGCATATCGATTCACGGAGTTCTGGTCGATATCTACGGCGAGGGGATCCTGATCATGGGCGAGAGCGGAATCGGAAAGAGTGAGGCGGCGCTGGAGCTGATCCGCCGCGGACACCGCCTGGTCACGGATGACGTGGTAGAGATCCATAAGCTGAGCGACGATACCCTGATCGGGAAATCGCCGGAGATCACCCAATATTTTATAGAGCTGAGGGGCATAGGGATCATTGATGTCAAAACCCTGTTCGGTATCGAGGCGGTGAAGGAAAAGCAGGCCATTGACCTGATCATCAGGCTGGAGACGTGGACGAAGGAGCAGGAGTATGACCGCCTCGGACTGGAGGAGCAGTACATGGAGATTCTCGGGACTAAGATCGTCTGTCACTCGGTTCCCATCCGTCCCGGACGGAACCTGGCAGTGATCTGTGAGGCTGCCGCGGTTAACCACAGACAGAAGAAGATGGGATATAATGCGGCGGAGGAACTGTACAGACGCGTACAGCGGGATATGATCCGGGCGGAATAACGGCTGTACAGACGCCGTGTTTTGTGAGAACAGTCTGCTGCGGAGAGATCCGCATACGGGGCAGACAGGATTTGAAAGGAGTATTCATGATGGAAAGAAAGAGTGCATGGGAGAAATACAGTGAGGAGGATGTCCGCAGGGTGTTTGATTTTGCGGAGGAATACCGGGTGTTTCTGTCTGCCTGCAAGACGGAACGGGAGTGCGTGTCCGAGCTGAAGGCGCGGGCAAAAGCAGCCGGTTTCAGGGATATGGAGGAAGTGATACGGGAAGGAGCCGCGCTGAAGCCCGGCGACCGCGTGTTCGCGGATAATCAGGGGAAAAACCTTGCCCTGTTTGTGATCGGGAGCAGGCCGTTTGAGGAGGGCATGAATATTCTCGGCGCGCATATTGATTCGCCGCGTCTGGATCTGAAGCAGAATCCGCTGTATGAGGATACGGAACTGGTTCTTCTGGATACCCATTATTACGGTGGTGTGAAGAAGTACCAGTGGGTGACGCTCCCGCTGGCGCTGCACGGTGTTGTCGCTAAAAAAGACGGAACGGTGGTACAGATTCATGTCGGCGAGAAGCCGGAGGATCCGGTTTTCGGCATCAGTGACCTGCTGATTCATCTCTCCGGTACGCAGATGGAAAAGAAAGCGTCGAAGGTGATCGAGGGCGAGGATCTGAATGTCCTGGCCGGCAGCATACCGTTGAGGAACTCTGCGAAGGACGATGAGCAGGCAGATGCGCAGGCAAAGGAAGAAAAGAAAAAGGTCCGGGCGAATATCCTCCGGATCCTGAAAGAGCAGTATGATATCGAGGAGGAGGATTTCCTCTCCGCGGAGCTGGAGGTAGTCCCCGCGGGAACGGCGCGGGATTACGGGTTTGACCGCAGCATGATCATGGGATACGGCCACGACGACCGCGTCTGCGCCTATCCGTCCTTTGCCGCCATGCTGGAGACAGAGACACCGGAGCGCACGTGCGCATGCCTGCTGGTGGATAAGGAGGAGATCGGCAGTGTCGGCGCGACCGGCATGCAGTCCCGCTTTTTCGAAAATATCACGGCGGAGGTTATGCGTGCCCGCGGTGTTTACGATGAGCTGAGGCTGCGGCGCACCCTGCAGAATTCCCGGGCGCTTTCCTCCGATGTCAGCGCGGCCTATGACCCGAACTATCCGTCGGTAATGGAAAAGAACAATGCCGCATATTTTGGTAAGGGACTTGTCTTTAATAAGTACACAGGAGCCCGCGGCAAATCCGGCTCCAATGATGCCGGCGCCGAGTATGTGGCGCGCATTCGCCGCATTATGGATGACGGCAATGTAAGCTTCCAGACTGCCGAACTCGGGAAAGTGGACGCGGGCGGCGGCGGCACCATCGCGTACATACTCGGGAATTATAACATGCAGGTAATCGACAGCGGCGTGGCTGTCCTGAATATGCACGCGCCGTGGGAGATCATCAGCAAGGCGGATCTGTATGAAGCGAAGCGCGGCTATGAGGAGTTCCTGAAGGATGCCTGAGCCGGCGCGGCAAAAAGCCCGAAGCGGGTTTTCGGATGCACAGGGGACGCGTAAGGGAGTTTTGCAGCTTGCGCTGCACGCGCCCCGCGCGGCGGGTATGAGGCAAAAGCTGCCTCCTGCTCGATTTTGTATAATCGGCAGTGAACGGACGGAAAGGAATGGCGGATGAGTGCGTGTATCTATGAGGAGCTATGCCGGATTGCGGGAGAGGAATATGTGCTGCGTGACGAACCCATGAGCCGCCATACGACATTTCGGGTCGGCGGTCCGGCGGCGTATTATGTGACGCCGGACCGGGAGAGCCTGCCGGGGGTGACGGCATTCTGCCGGGAGCATGAGATTCCCTGTCTGGTGATCGGAAACGGCAGCAATCTCCTGTGCGGCGACGGCGGCGTGGAGGGCGTTGTCGTTGAGATAGGAAAACGGATGTCTGAGGTTCGGGTCGACGGCGCCTGCGTGACAGCGGAGGCGGGGGCTCTTCTTTCCGCGATTGCGGCGAAAGCCGCGGCGGAGGGGCTGGCCGGCTTTGAGTTCGCAGCGGGGATTCCCGGAAGCATCGGGGGAGCCGCGGTGATGAACGCCGGGGCCTACGGAGGAGAGATGTGTGATGTTCTGACGGAGGCGACAGTCCTGACGGAGAACGGAGAGATTTGCACGCTGCCCGCGGAGGAATTGCAGCTTTCTTATCGGCACAGCGTTATCCCGGAAAAGCATTATATTGTCCTGCGCCTTTCTCTGACGCTGCGGAGAGGCAGCCGGGAGGACATTCTGGCACGCATGGCTGCGCTGAGGGAAAAGCGGGTTTCAAAACAGCCCCTGGAATATCCGAGCGCGGGCAGCACCTTTAAGCGGCCGGAAGGCCATTTCGCCGGAAAGCTGATTGAGGATGCCGGGCTGAAGGGATATTCGCGCGGCGGAGCGCAGGTCTCGGAAAAGCACTGCGGATTTGTGATCAACCGCGGCAATGCCACGGCGGAGGACATCCGCAGTCTGATGCTCCATGTGCAGCGGACGGTCAGGGAAAAATGCGGCGTTGAACTGGAACCCGAAGTGAAGTTTATCGGGAAAAGCTGAGGATTTCAGTAAGGAACTGCTGGAAAATAACTTGTGCAGATTGTGCCGGATAATGCGTGAAGCACAGGTTATTTTCCAACAGTTCCTGACAGCGTCTGAAATTGAGAGACGAAAGGGCGGGACCGGCATGTCGTTTTCCGGTGATATTAAAAATGAGATTGCGCGGCAGCTTCCGGACGAATACCATTGCCTGCTTGCGGAGATCGCTGCCGTGATCCGGTACGCGGGAACGCTATCGGGCGATGCCGGGCAGGGGCGGATCATGGTAGAAACCGAGAACGTGACGCTTGCGAAGAAATATCTGCGTCTGATCAAAAAGGCATTTGAGATCCCGGTTGATCTGAACATAAAGAATTATCCGTCCGGGAAGAGCCATCTGTACCGGATCGTGTTGTCCTCCGAGGATGAAAAAACGCCAGTTCCGCACGCATCGCCAGCCGATGCAGACAGATCCCGCGCCGCGTCTCCCGAGGATGAGAAAACGCCGGTTCCGTACACGGGGCAAACGGCGGATCCGGAACGGCAGCCGGCCATGGGGGATGCCGGGCGGGAGGAATTTTTCTCGAACATCGATGCGGGGGACAGGTTTTCCCGCGTCTGGATGGAGACGGCGGACTGGGTAAGACCCGGTTTCCGCGAGTGCCTGCTGGAATATCCCTGCTGCCGCCGGGCGTTTATACGGGGCGCTTTCCTGACGGCCGGTTCCATGAGCAATCCCGGGAAATCCTACCATTTTGAGATTGTCTGCCGGGATCGGCGGGGGGCGGAGGAACTCTGCCGGGTCATAGAGACATTTGAGATCCGGCCGAAGATCATAGAGAGAAAACATAAATATGTGGTATATCTGAAGGACAGTGAGTCTATTGTGGATATCCTGAATGTGATGAGCGCCGCGAACGCGCTGATGCGTCTGGAAAACATACGGATCATCAAGGATATGAAAAACAGTGCGAACCGGCAGTATAACTGCGACTCCGCGAATATCAATAAAATGGTGCTTACCGCGACGCGGCAGCTGGAGGATATCCGGCTGATTGAGCGGAATCTGGGGCTTGACCGGCTGACGCCGGCACTGCGGGAGATGGCGGTTGTGCGGCTGGAGCATCCGGAGGAGTCCTTAAAGGAGCTGGGGGTCTACCTGGATCCGCCGGTCGGAAAGTCGGGTGTGAACCACCGCCTGAAAAAACTGGGGGAGATCGCGGAAGCACTGAGACAGGAGGATGCATGACATGGAGAGAAAAAAATTATTTTTTATCTATAATCCGCAGTCCGGGAAAGGGCTGATCCGGGTTCATCTTGTAGATATCCTGGACGTTTTTGTGAAAGCCGGTTACGAGGTGACGGTTTATCCAACTCAGGGAAAAGGCGACGCGACGCGGGTGATTTCGGCCTGTGCAGACGAGTATGACCGGATCGTCTGCAGCGGCGGGGACGGCACGCTGGATGAAGTGGTTACCGGGATGATACAGGGGGATTCGCTGACACCGCTCGGCTATATTCCGGCGGGTACGACCAATGATTTTGCCCAGTCCTTAAAGATACCGGGGAATATGGCGGAGGCGGCAGAGATCGCCGCGCACGGTAATCTGATTCCCTGTGATGTGGGGGAATTCAACGACGACGCTTTTATCTATGTGGCCGCATGCGGGATTTTTACCGGCGCGTCCTATCAGACGAACCAGAGGCTGAAACACATTCTCGGGCACGCGGCTTATGTGATTGAGGGAGCCAGGCAGCTCACGGACATACAGACACAGACCTACTCCCTTGAGATTCAGGCGAACGGCGAGACGGTGCGGGGGAATTTTGTCTACGGCATGGTGTCCAATTCGCTCTCTGTCGGCGGGATGAAAAATCTGGTCGGAAAGGATGTGGAGCTGGATGACGGCCTGTTTGAGGTGAAATTCATCCGCATGCCGCAGAACCCGCTTCAGATCAATGAGATCATGCAGCATCTGTTCCGGCCGCGGGACTGCGATACGCCTTATATTTATTCCTGCAAGTCGGATCAGGTCGAGATACATTGCGAGGTTCCCGTGCCCTGGACGCTGGACGGGGAGTTCGGCGGGGAGCATAAGGATGTGCGGATCATCAATCATTACAGGAGAATTACCTTTATGGTAGAGTAAACGGAAATGACTGCTGCGGCCTTTATAGATGTTGGTGTGCTGCGGCAGCAGCGCATGGGAATTTATAACGGAACAGAAACGATTTTGTTGTGACATATAACAAAAATTCCTTTAACGGCGGATATTTTTTGTAAAAAAGAGCAAAATTTTATTTTAGCCCTTGCAATTTCCGGGAAATTGTACTATGTTAATTGCATAATATAAGTGAGACAGAACAAGGGCGTTCCGGTTTTTGGAATGCCCTTTTTTCTATGCGCAATGCTGTGTAAGGCACCAGGCAGCCTGTGCGGCGAGTGCGGGGGAACATCTCCCGCCTGACCGGCATCACTTTGTTTACCTGAGTACTTTTAAGGGGATATATTTGAAAACCGGAAGAAAGAGAGGAAACGAAAATGAGTGAGTATTTCAATGTATCTGAAATCTTTGGCGAGTACGTGTTTAACGACACCGCGATGCGGGAACGTCTGCCGAAGAAAGCGTACCAGAAGCTCCGCGAGGCTATGGAGGATGGTACGGAATTAGACCCCGCCACTGCGGATATCATTGCCCACGAGATGAAGGAGTGGGCCATCGAGCAGGGCGCGACCCATTATACACACTGGTTCCAGCCGCTGACCGGCGTCACCGCTGAGAAGCATGACTCCTTTATCACGTCCCCGGACGCGGGCGGCAATGTTCTGATGAGTTTTTCCGGCAAGGAGCTGATCAAGGGCGAGCCGGATGCGTCGTCCTTCCCCTCCGGCGGCCTGCGCGCCACCTGTGAGGCGAGAGGCTATACGGCATGGGACTGCACGTCCTACGCCTTTGTGAGACATGACGCCGCGGGCGCGACGCTCTGCATTCCCACCGCGTTCTGTTCCTACACCGGTGAGGCGCTGGATCAGAAGACGCCGCTGCTGCGTTCCATGCAGGCGATCAGCGAACAGGCGGTACGTCTGCTCAGGTTATTCGGAAATACTACTTCGAAAAAGATCATTCCTTCCGTCGGTCCGGAGCAGGAGTACTTCCTGGTTGACCGTGAGAAATATTTAAAGAGAAAAGACCTGATCTACACCGGCCGTACCCTGTTCGGTTCCATGCCGGCAAAAGGGCAGGAGATGGACGACCATTATTTCGGGGCGATCCGTCCGCGCATCGCCGCTTTTATGAAGGATGTGAACGAGGAGCTGTGGAAGCTGGGTGTTCCGGCCAAGACACAGCACAACGAGGTTGCCCCGGCGCAGCATGAGCTGGCGCCGATCTATGAGACCTGCAACCTTGCCGTCGATCACAACCATATGGTGATGGAGGTGCTGAAGAAAAAAGCGAATGAGCACGGACTTCAGTGTCTGCTGCATGAGAAACCCTTCGCGGGCGTCAATGGTTCCGGCAAGCACAACAACTGGTCTATCACGACGGACGACGGCATCAATCTGCTCGATCCGGGCGACACGCCGCATGAGAACCTGCAGTTCCTGCTGGTGCTGACCTGTATCCTGAAAGCGGTTGACCGTCATGCGGATCTGCTGCGCGAGTCCGCTTCCGATGTCGGCAATGACCACAGGCTCGGAGCGAATGAGGCGCCGCCGGCGATTATCTCCATCTTCCTCGGGAACCAGCTGGACGATGTGATCAACCAGCTCACCAGCACCGGTACGGCGACGCATTCCCTCGAGGGCGAGGTGCTGCACACCGGCGTGGATACGCTGCCTGATTTCATGAAGGACGCGACTGACCGGAACCGTACGTCGCCGTTCGCTTTTACCGGAAACAAGTTTGAGTTCCGTATGGTCGGCTCCCAGGATTCCATCTCCCAGCCGAACGTGGTGCTGAACACCATTGTGGCTGAGGCTTTCCAGGAGGCCTGTGACGAGCTGGAGGCGGCCGACAACTTCGAGAAAGCGCTGCATGACCTGATCAAGCGGCAGGCGATCGAACACCAGCGGATCATCTTCAACGGCGACGGTTATGCGCAGGCATGGGTTGAGGAGGCGGAGCGCAGAGGTCTTCCGAATATCACCAACATGGTGGATGCGATCGGCGCCCTGACGACACAGAAAGCGTTTGACCTGTTTGAAAAATTCAGCGTATTCACCGAGGCTGAGCTGAGATCCCGCGCGGAGGTTCTCTATGAGAACTATGCGAAATCCATCAATATCGAAGCGAGAGCCATGATCAATATCTCACATAAGACACTGCTTCCCGCAGTGATCAAATACATAACCTCGCTGGCGGATTCCATCAACTCCGTGAAGGCTGCCTGCGACTGTGAGTTCAGCGTACAGGCAGAGCTGCTCACCGAGAGTTCCGCTCTGCTGTCCGACGCGAAGGTGGCGCTTGCCAGACTGGAGGAAGTGACGGACAGGGGGCTTGCCATGGAAGAGGGCAAGGCGCAGGCCGAGTATTACAGAGACGAAGTGAGAGCCGCCATGGCCGAGCTGCGTGAGCCAATCGATAAGCTGGAGATTATCGTGGACAAGAAAATGTGGCCGATGCCTTCTTACGGCGATCTGCTGTTTGAAGTTTAGTCTGTCGGAGCCGGCACACCAGGCGGCGGACACGGGCTGAAAGCATCATGGATAAAGGTAACTATCTAATCCCCTTAGTTAGTATACATCACGAAAAGACCGGAGAGAGATCTCCGGTCTTTTCGTGGTGCGCAGGGGTGCGAGAGGAATATGACAGCTGAGATGTCCGCACCCCGCGCGGCGAGTATGAGGCAAAAGCTGCCTCCTGATCGATTCGGTTCGGGAATAAAAGTGAATGCCGCTGCAGGAATATAAGAAAACGCACAGGCGCTGCTGTCGGAAAAATCAGTCTTTACACATGGCCGCATTTTTTTTATAATGGGGAAGATGACGGGTGTACCCGTGGAATTCACGGTCTGATTCGCCGCGCGGCGCGTCAGCATCTATGAAAGTCGATGACAGCTTTGCATAAGTTCGATTACGGAAAAGGAGGTAACAGCAAATGCTGGAAAAGGGAATCAGAGGAGAACAGAAGGTAGAAGTAGTGTATGAGAATACGGCGACTGCGGTGGGCAGCGGAGTCCTGAAGGTGTTTGCGACGCCGTGCATGCTTGCACTGATGGAGAAAACGGCCTGCGACAGCGTCCTCCCGTATCTGGATGCCGGGAGCGGCACGGTCGGCACGCAGGTCGACATCAGACATCTGGCCGCGACGCCCATCGGGATGACGGTGCGCTGCGAGAGTGAGCTTCTCGAGGCGGACGGCCGCCGGCTGGTTTTCTCGGTGAAAGCCTATGACGACACCGGCCTGATCGGAGAGGGTACGCATGAACGTTTTATTGTGAATAATGAGAAATTCCAGAGTAAGGCGGACGCGAAGACCGCAGAATAGAAATGTTTGTGAGAAAACGGGATAACGATATTTGTCAGAAATCAGGATTGACAAAAGACAGGATTGTATCTATTATAATACAATAGTTGTATACATAATACATATGGAATGAGGAAATGACATGGATGAGATCAGCTTAAAGGCTTTGGCGAAAATCAATCTGGGACTGGACGTGCTCGGACAGCGGGAGGACGGATATCACGAGGTGCGCATGGTCATGCAGTCGATTCATCTGTATGACCGGGTGGAGATTAAAAAGACCAGATCTCCGCACATACACGTACAGACGAACCTGTATTATCTGCCGGTGGATGAGAATAATCTCGTCTACAAAGCCGCTGCGCTGATGAAGGACGAGTTTAAGATCAGGGAGGGTGTGCGGATCACACTTCAGAAGTTTATCCCGGTGGCGGCGGGTATGGCGGGCGGGAGTTCGGATGCCGCGGCTGTTCTGGTCGGGATGAACCGGATGTTCCATCTCGGTCTGAAGCAGACGAAGCTGATGGAACTGGGTCTGAGGCTCGGCGCGGATGTGCCGTTCTGTGTCATGCGCGGTACTGCGCTGGCGGAAGGGATCGGTGAGAAGCTGACGGCTCTTCCTCCCATGCCGAAGTGTCCGGTTCTGATTGCGAAGCCCGCCGTTTCCGTTTCTACGAAAAATGTATACGATCAGCTGAAGCTGACGGAGGGGACAAAGCATCCGGATATCGACGGTATTATCGTTCAGATCAAAGGTAAAAACCTCCGCGGCGTGGCTGACAGTATGGGCAATATCTTAGAGACCGTTTCTGTGCGGCAGTATCCGGTGATCCGGGAGATCAAATCTCTGATGAAGCATAACGGCGCCATGAATGCCATTATGAGCGGCAGCGGTCCCACCGTATTCGGCCTTTACCAGAGTGAGAAGGATATCCGGGGTGCGTATGATGCTCTGAAACAGTCCGGGCTTGCCAGGAATGTATATACATCAGAGATTCACAACAATCGCAGGTAACAGACGCGGTGTTTGGACAGATTCATCCATAAAAGTTCAGAGACGGAGTTTTTACGGGTATTGGGGAAGAGGTCAGATTGCTTCCTGAAAGACTGCCTGCATATGGCTTTTATGGATATTGGGGAAAGGGGACAAAAGGATGACTGACAATCTGGAATTGCAGACGGCTGCTTATCTGCCGCTGCGCGATGTGGTTTTTCAGACACTTCGCACGGCGATTCTGAAAGGAGATCTGAAGCCGGGAGAACGGTTGATGGAGCTGCAGCTCGCATCAAAGCTGGGGGTCAGCCGCACGCCGATCCGGGAGGCCATCCGCATGCTGGAGCAGGAGGGGCTGGCGGTTATGATTCCGCGCAAGGGTGCGGAGGTGGCGCGCATGACAGAGAAGGATATGGAGGATGTACTTCAGATCCGCTGCTCTCTGGAGGAACTGGCGGTTCGTCTGGCCTGCCGGAGCATCACGCAGATGGAGATGCAGGAGCTGCGCGTTGCCATGGAGCAGTTCCGGGAAAAGACGAACACCGATGATATCGCGGTGATCGCGCAGGCGGACGTGAATTTCCATGATGTTCTTTACAGGTCCGCGGACAATCCGAAGCTGCTGGGACTTCTGAATAATCTGCGCGAGCAGATGTACCGGTACCGTGTGGAGTATCTGAAGAATCCGTCCATTTATCCGCAGCTGATCTCGGAGCATTACCGGCTGTACGAGGCAGTGCGGGGTAAGGACGAAGAGAAAGCGGCGGCGTATACCAGAAAGCATCTGGAAAACCAGGCGGAGAGTATGAAAAAGGTAATCCGGGAACAGGAGTGACCTTACACGAGCCGCGTGCTTTTGCCCAAAAAGAACATTGAGCCGGGTGATTTTGTACAGAATCACCCGGTTTTGAATATTTGTAGATAAATGTGTATATAATAGACGGAGCAATCGACTTTCATAGATGTTGGCGCGCTGCGACAGCAGCGCATGGGGGTTTATATGGAAAATCAGGCTGTTTCCGAAAAACTGGATGAAAATATCGCGTGGTGGGAAGCGCAGTTTTCCGACTGCGCGGACATCAAGAAGATCAGCATGCGTCTGGGCAGGGATATGGATGTGTGCGCTTATCTGACTTACATTGAGGTGACCGGCGGGAGCAGTATGCTTGAAAAAAGCACACTGGGGAATCTGATCTCGAGTCTTTGCCGGCTTCCGGGCGATGAGGTGATTGAGAAGGTACGGGAAAACGGGATGGGCATCTCGGATGTCGTTCCGTTTGCGACGATGGCGGAGGCGGCCGACGGGATGCTGGCGGGGGAATGCATTCTGTTCATCGACGGGTTTGACCGGGCGGTGAAAATTCCGGACAAGGGTTACCCGTCTATGTCCCTGCAGGAAGTGGAATCGGAGAAATCGGTTCGGGGAAGCAATGAGAAATTTTCCAACTCCGTGAAGCAGAACGCGGCGCTGATCCGGAAACGCATCCGCTCCCCCGAGGTGCGGGTGAGACAGAAAAAGGCGGGCGTGCGTTCCAATACGACGCTGTATATCATGTATTATGAAGGACTGATCTATCCCGAGTTTCTGGAAGAGATGGAACGGAGGCTGGAAAGCTTTTCGGTAGACGGGGTGCAGGACGCGGGCGTCGTACAGCAGCTCTCGGAGAAATACTGGTATTCGCCGTTTCCGCAGTTTCAGGTGACGGAACGCCCGGACAGGGCGGCCATGGCGCTGCTGGAGGGGCGAATGGCGGTACTCACGGATAATTCCCCGGAGGCGCTGATTTTCCCGACGGATTACAATTCGTTCATTAAGACCGCGGATGATTATTACAGCCGCTGGGAGATCGCCTCGTTCACGAGGATCCTGCGCTATGTCGCTTCGTTTTTCGCCATGGTGCTGCCGGGACTGTATCTGGCGGTGACAAATTTTCATACACAGGTGCTGCCGACGAAGCTGCTGCTTTCTTTTGCCGCCGCACGGCAGGGTGTGCCGTTCCCGGGCGTCGTTGAGATCCTTTTGATGGAACTGTCCTTTGAACTGCTGCGGGAAGCGGGCGTGCGTCTGCCAGGAGCCCTGGGCAATACGATCGGTATTGTGGGCGGACTGATTATAGGACAGGCTGCGGTGGACGCCAATATCGTCAGCCCGATGGTGGTGATCATTGTCGCCTTCACGGCGCTGTGCTCCTTCGCCATCCCGAATGAGGATTTCGCGACCGCGTTCCGGCTGCAGAAATTCGTATTCATCGGGCTGTGTGCGGCCTGGGGATACTACGGATTCCTGATCGGTCTGCTGTTTGTGCTGATCCATCTGGCGCAGCTGGAGAGCTTCGGCATGCCGTATTTTACGCCGTTTGTCGGCGCGGATCTGAATGAAAACGCGGATGAGGAGGATACGTTCGTCCGCCCTCCTTCGGAACTCCTGAAACGCCGGCCGGTCTACGCGAACCGGAAAAACCGGGTGCGTCTGCGGATACGGAAGTGAGAGCCGGGCTGTGCAGGCCGGAAGAGGCGCAGATGGCTGCGGATACGAAAATGAAGAGTGGGCTGTGCGAACCGGGAAACCGGGAGCGGCAGCGGATATGAAGTATGGGAAGAAACGAAGACATAGCGGCGAAACTCTACCGGGAGAAAATAAGGAGGCAGCATGAAACAGGAAGACAGCGGTGCTGTGTTTGACTCAGCACACACGATTTTCTCACAGAACCATAAAATCTCACCGCGGCAGATCCGGCGTGCGCTGACCCTGGAGCTGTTCGGGGTCAGCAGCCTGCTGCTGCCGCCTTACCTCGCGGGAACGGGCGGAATCCTCGGGGCGGCGGCGCTGATTGTCGGGGCGGCCGGAGCCTGTGCGCTGGTGTGCGTGTGGGATCAACTGTCAGAGCACTGTGATTTTGAGGGAAATGAGATTGCGCGGGACAGAACAGGATTATTCCGTGCCGGGCTCCTGCGCAGGATTCTGCTGCTGCTTGCGGGAATCGGCCTGCTGGAACTGGCCGGGTATGTCCTTTACCTGCTGACAGTACTCCTTCGTGAGCAGCTGCTGACGGAACGGTATGAAGCGGCAATCCTGATCACATTGACGGCGGCGGGGATTTTCGGCCTCCGCAAAGGGCTGGAATTGAGAATCCGCGTCTACGAGGTTCTGTTCTGGTTCCTGATCGTGCCGCTTGTCATCATGCTGATCTTGGCCTGTTTCAGCGTTCACCCCCGGTACTGGACGATCACATCCTTTTCCGGTCCGGGATTCCTGAAAGGCTGCGGGATTTCTTTTCTGTTTTTTTCCGCCGCATCGCTGATCCTGTTTTTCAAACCTCATTGCAGCCAGCCGAAAAAAGCGATACAGAGCGCGAGGCGGAGTATTCTTCTGGCGCTGGTCCTGAATGCGGCCGTGTATCTGATCCTGATCGGAGTATTTCAGGATGCGCTTCTGGCAGAACTGGAATTCCCGGTCATTCTCCTGATGGCGGTTGTGAAGCTGCCGGGAAAATTTTTCGAGCGTCAGGACGCGTGGATGATCGGCATCTGGTTTTTCTGCCTGTTTGCCCTGTTTCACTCCCTGCTGTATTACGGGAGCCGGACGGTGCAAAACGCGTTCCGAAAAAAAGATGCGCCGGAACAGGGAGGTATCCCGGTCTCCGGCGGCATCTGCGGGGCGGCTGTCTTTATCAGTGCGGTGCTGCTGCTGGGCAATGAGGCGCTGGCCGGGCGCTGTCTGAGCGTGCTGTTAAGCGTGGTCGGACCGCTGCTGCTGGTTCTGCCGTTTTTATATTTCTTTCTTTCAGAAAAGGCGCGGAAAACCGGCTGATCCGACATCCGGCGGACGTTCGTTTCCGCAAGGGATGCCTTCGGTGCGGCGCGGACCGAAACGAAGTGCAGACCAACGTGAACGCGGCGGATGGCGGGTGGGTGAACAAAAAGCTGATCCGGCATCCGATGGACATCTGTTCAGCGCCTGCCGGAGTGCATAAAACTCGAAGAGCGGATCAGTGAGATACAAGGGGGTATGCATGAGGAAATGGATTTTTATGATATGTATGATTCTGCCGCTCAGCCTTGCCGGGTGCGTGAGCAATGAGGTGGAGAGCAACGCGTTTCCGCTGGCGATCGGCATTGCGGCGGAGCAGGACGGAGGGTTCCATATGTATGTGGCTTACCCTGACCTGGAGGATCCGGACGCGGCGGAAGACGCGCTTTCAAAGGACGCGTACTGGGATGAGAGTCTGGAAAATCTGACAGAGGGGACAGAACTGATGTCAAAAGTAAGCAGCCGGAATGTGGACATGAATCATCTGAAGGTGCTGATCCTGGACAGCCGGATGCTGGATGGCGGCACAAATGCGGACTGCCTGATCCAATATTTTCGCGAAGAAAAAGATATCGCATGGAACGCGTATGTGCTTTTGGCGGACGCGGAGATGGAAGACCTTTTTTCGGATGAGGTACAGATAAATGCCTGTCTCGGAATCTATCTGGAGGATCTGATCGAGGGCTGGGAGGATATAAAATCAGGCTCTCTGGTCACGGTGGGCAGTCTGGTAAGCCAGTATTATAACGAAAATGAAACGCTGCTGGTTCCTGTGGCCGGCATAGAGGAAAGTCAGCCTGTCGTGGAAAATTTTGCGGCGGTGAGCGGTCTGCGTGTGACCGGGGAGCAGAGTATGGAAGAGGTGTTTGCGTCCCATGACAGCCTGATCCTGTTCGAGGGCTGAGTTCCTGTCACACAGCGGAAATGTGTGATGTAGTATTCTGTGTGTGCTAATATCAAATCCGGCTGAGTCCCTGTCACACAGCGGAAATGTGTGTTCTGAGGATTGCGGGGACGGTTTTTAAGAACAACCCGCGGCAACGGATCTTTTGAAATCCGGCATCATCTGAATAACCCGGGAAAATCCGGCAATACTTCATCATGTGCAGACATGCGGCACCGGAATGAAGATCTGTTTGAAAGAAAGCGGACGCTCATTCTTATTTGTGCCGCAAAAAAAGTGTCGGAATGGAGATCAATTATGAAGAAATATGTAGTCGGAACCCTGGCAGCGGCATTTTGCTGTGTGCTGCTTTCGGGAATCATACAGGCACGGTCACTGCAGCGGGGTATTTCAGATAAAATTCTGCGTTTTCACGTGCTGGCAAACAGTGACAGCAGCGCCGATCAGGCGCTCAAACTGAAGGTGCGCGATGAGGTGGGGGCTTACCTGTCCGCACAGCTTAACGCCGCCGAATCTCTGCAGGAAAGTGAAACAATCGTGCTGGAAAACCTGACTGAAATCGAGCAGGCCGCTTCGGAGCTGATACAGGAAGAAGGCTATGATTACGCGGTGGCTGCTTCTCTGGAAACCTGTCTTTTTCCGGAAAAAACATACGGTATCTATACTTTCCCGGCGGGTAATTATGAGGCGCTCCGGGTGGTGATCGGGGATGGAGCCGGGCAGAACTGGTGGTGTGTCCTGTATCCGAATCTGTGCTTCGCGGGAAGCATGTATGCGGTAGATGAGACATCCGGAGAAGAATTGAGTGCGGAGTTGACAAATGAGGAGTATGCGGCAATTCTGGGAAACGGGGATTATGAAGTGAGTTTTAAGATATTGAAATTTATGAATCGCCTTGTGGAATAATCTCGTCTGTTATTAAAAATCCCCTTTACACTTTATCAGATTTTCTTTATAATGAACTGGCAAATAACGCGGAACAGAGATATTGGCGCGCTGCGTCAGCAGCGCATCGAAGCGTTCAGAGCAGACATGTGCCGGATGTGTCAGGAGACCAGATGGCGGACTGTGAGCTCTCAATGAGAGTTATGCCTGGAACGGAGGGTCAGGAATGGAGATTATCATGAAAGATATAAAATATGCCCCCATCGGCGTGTTTGACTCCGGTGTGGGCGGTCTGACCGTGGCGCGGGAGATCATGCGCCAGATCCCGGACGAGCGCATTGTTTATTTCGGGGACACGGCACGCGTCCCTTATGGAAGCAAATCGCAGGATACGATCATCCGCTTTTCGCGCCAGATTGTACATTTTCTGAGGACGAAGGGCGTGAAGGCGGTGGTGGTCGCCTGCAATACGGCCAGCGCACTGGCGCTGGAGACCCTGCAGCCGGAGCTGGACATCCCGATCATCGGTGTGGTGACGCCCGGGGCGAAGGTGGCCGCGGAGACGACCGTGAACGGCAAGATCGGCGTGATCGCCACGGAGAGTACGATCGAGAGTCAGCTGTATACAAAGGTGATCCGTTCTCATAACCCGCGCGCGCAGGTGTTTGGGAAGGCATGTCCGCTGTTCTGCCCGCTGGTGGAGGAGGGATGGCTGAAGGATCCGGTGACTGTGGAGGTGGCGAACCGTTATCTGGAACCGCTTCTGGCGACGGGGATCGATACGCTGGTCATGGGGTGCACGCATTATCCGCTGCTCCGCGGTACACTGCACCAGATTATGGGTGAGAAGGTGACGCTCGTGAATCCCGCCTATGAGACGGCGCGGGAGCTGAAATGCCTCCTGGAGGAGGAGGGCATCTCGAATGACGGCATGAAGCCCGTGAAAGAGAATATGCATCAGTTCTATGTCAGCGACGCGGCGAACAAGTTCCGGCAGTTTGCGAACTCAATTCTCCCGTTCGGCGTGGACACGACGCAGCTGATCCATATTGAGGATTACTAAAAAACCGGAGCAGGCCGTTTTTGCCTGCTCCGGTTAATATTGCACAGGGGCGCGTAAGGAAATTTTGCAGCGTGTGCTGCATGCGCCCTGCGCGGCGAGCATGAGGAAAAAGCTGCCTCCTGCTCGATATTCAGCAGATTGTCTACCGCCCTCCCATGAAACGGGAGAGGAGACCCTTTTTCTTCTCCGGCTTGTCCAGAGGACCGCGGATGCCGCGGACATCTGTGATGTAGATGCCGGAGACGGTGGCTTTTACTTCCTTTTTGACAGGAATGTAATCAAATATATCCGCGTCCGCTACCATGGTGAAGATCTTTGGACCGATCTTTACTTTTACTATGGGGAGTTTGGAACGCTTTGAGTACCATGGCGCCTCGTCGATCACCTGTCTGGGAAGACCGGAATCCTTCAGCCGCATTTTCTTTTTATCGATGATGAGCATCGTGCAGTTCTGCTTCATCTCGTCGATGGCTGCCTGCTGTTCATCCCGCTTCTTTTCATTTCTTTTTGCGAGAAGATAAAGAGCAATGATCATTGCGACAAGCGCCGCTATGACAACAATTACTATGATAATTCTGGTATTCACAAATCCGCCTCCTGTGTTTTGTAATGCGCTCCCGGAATCATCCCGGAAAAACCGGCTGCATAAACGAATCTGGTACATTTTATCATCTAATATATAAAATTACAAGAAGAATCTCTTCCCTTTTTCAATAAAATGTGTTATGATAGAAAACAGTTATCTAATAACGAAACAGAAAGGAAAGCAGAAAATGAAGAAAAAAATAGCGGCACTTTTAGTCTGTGCCATGGCTGGAGCGGCGATATTGGGGGGTTGCGGCTCAGATGAGACAGCCGGCAGCGCGTCGGCAGAATCAGAAGGGGAAGTGATCACGGCGGCTGTCGTTCTGGCGGCTACGGATTATGATGTGACGGATTATGTCACTCTTATGGATGGTTATATGAATCTGTCCGTGGAGATCAGTTCTGATTATGAGGTGACGGACGAGGATGTACAGGAGTATATCGAGTCCTATGTCCTGCCGTACTATCCGCAGTATGCAGAGTCGGACAAGACTACGGTTGAGGACGGCGATACCGTGAACATTGATTATGTCGGTACGATAGACGGCGAGGAGTTTGACGGCGGTTCCGCGGAAGGGTATGACCTGGAGATCGGATCTGACAGCTTTATTGACGGTTTTGAGGACGGTCTGATCGGTGCGGAGGTCGGCAGCACGCTTGACTTAAACCTCACCTTCCCGGATGATTATTCCACGGAGGAGCTGGCCGGTCAGGCTGTTGTGTTTACAGTGACGATCAACAGCATTGTCGAGGAGCAGACTCTTACATATGATGAGATAACGGATGATTATGTGGCGGAGACGTTCAGTTCTTACGGTTTTACCACGGTGGATGATCTGATCGCGGACATCACTTCCAGCTTGGAGAGCTCTTATGAGAGCAGTAAGGAGAGCGAGATTCAGAGCGGGATCATGGAACAGCTCGAGGAGGGATGTACGGTGACGCTGCCGGACGGCCTTCTGGATGAGAGAGTGGCGGCCACGATCGCGGATATTGAGTCTTACGCGGAAGAGTCTGATATGGAGTATATGGATTACGTTTACAACTACTACGGATACGATGATGAGGACGAGTTTTCCGAGTATGTTTCCGAGACGCTGGAGGAGCAGCTGATTCAGGAACTGATCCTGGAGGCGGTTGTTGCGGATCAGGATATTTCCATCACGACGGATGATCTGGCGGAGTTTGTCGACAGCTATGTGTCTTATTATGGATATGATGACGCTGAAGCGTTCTATGAGGCATATGGCGGAGAAGAGTATGTACAGCTGGGCTTCGCGGAGAACCGCGCACTGAATCTGCTGATGGAGTCAGCTGAGGTTACGGTGGCGGAGACGGCTGAAGAGTAGGACGGGCTTTCATAGCTGCCGGCGCACTGCGGCAGCAGCACATGGGAGTATAAGGAACTGTTCAGTTTGGTTGAGAGCGATTGCGGGATGGTTATTTCGCAGTCGCTTTCCTGTCTCACAGGAAAGGTATTATGAGAACCTGTTAAAGCAGAAACTCTTAATCATGAATTATGAGATAAGAAACGCTCGCGGGAAAGGTATGGGTACGCCATGAGGGAAAAATGGGTGGTAGCCGCAAAGAGAGCAGATTTTGACAGAATCGGCACACATTTCGGAATTGATCCGGTGATTGCGCGGGTGATGAGAAACCGCGGCATGACGGATATTTCCGAGATGGAGATTTATCTGCACGGAACAGGAGCGGATCTCCACGACCCGCATCTGATGAAGGATGCGGACCGGGCGGCGCGGATCATCCTGGAGAAAATTCACTCGGCGAAAAGGATCCGGATCATCGGGGATTATGATATCGACGGCATTCAGGCCGCGTACATATTGCTGAAAGCCCTGCGGCGTCTGGGCGCGGAGGCGGATACCGTGCTGCCGGACCGGATTCGGGACGGCTACGGGCTGAACGATCATCTGGTGACGAAGGCTTCAGCGGACGGGATCGATACAATTCTGACCTGTGACAACGGGATATCCGCCGGTGAGCAGATTCGCATGGCAAAGGGGCTGGGTATGACCGTGATCGTGACAGATCATCATGAAATCCCTTTTGAGGAAACAGACGGCCTGCGGCGTGAGGTGCTGCCGGAGGCGGATGCCATCGTGAATCCGAAACAGCGGGACTGCACCTATCCCTTCACCGGTCTGTGCGGCGCGGCGGTTGCGTTTAAACTGGTGCAGATTCTCTATGAGCAGGCCGGTATCCCGGTTTCCGAAGCGGATGTGTTTCTGGAAAACGCCGGTTTTGCCACAGTGGGAGATGTGATGGACCTGCAGGGAGAAAACAGGATTCTCGTGAAGCTGGGCTTAAGCAGGCTGAGAAAGACGCAGAATAAAGGGATGCGCGCCCTGATCCTGCAGAAAAATCTGGATCCCGCGCAGCTGAAAAGCTATCACATCGGCTTTGTCCTCGGTCCCTGCCTCAATGCCGGCGGGCGCCTGGAGACGGCCCGCCTGTCTCTGGAACTGCTTTTGTGTGAGGAGGCACCCCGGGCGGCGGTTCTGGCGCAGGAGATCGCGGAACTGAATGAGAGCCGGAAGCTGATGACGGCGCAGGCGGTGCGCCAGGCGGAGCAGATCATTGAGGAGCGGGGGTACGGGCAGGAGAAGGTGATCGTCGTTTTTCTTCCGGACTGCCATGAGAGCCTTGCCGGGATCGTGGCGGGGAGGATCCGCGAATCACATTACCGGCCGGTCTATGTGATCACCAGAGGCGAGGAGGCCTGCAAGGGGTCCGGGCGCTCCATAGACGGATACTCCATGTATGAGGAAATGTGTAAATGCAGGGAACTTTTCCTGAAATTCGGAGGGCATCCGATGGCAGCGGGATTTTCTGTTGAAGAAAAGAACATTGATCTGCTGAGACGCAGCCTGAACGAACAGGCATCCCTGACAGAGCAGGAACTGATTCCGAAAGTGACGATCGATGTCCCCATGCCCATTGACTATCTGTACGAAGATCTGATCCGGCAGCTCGAACTGCTGGAGCCGTTCGGAAAAGGAAATGAGAAACCGGTGTTCGCAGACCGGAATCTGGAGATTGAGAGCCTGAAAACCTTCGGGGCGGAGGGGCGCGTGATCCGCATGAGGCTGAAAAATGAGCGGGGAACGAGAATGGACGCCGTGTATTTCGGAGACATAGAGAATCTGAGGCTGGCGCTGGAGGAGAAGTATGGCAGAGCGGCGGCGGAGGATACGGTAAACGGAACACGCAGCCGCCATGTGTCTCTGGATTTTCTGTATTATCCGGAGATTGATACTTATTACGCGCAGCCGCGGATTCAGATGAAGATCATCGGCTTCAGTGCCTGAGGTTATCATATGAATAAAAATGTGGTAAGGTATACCGTGAACCGGAGAAATCGGCATGACAGCCTGCAAATAAAAAGTCAAGAGAAAGGAGAATCACAATGAAAACCGGATTTTTAAAGAGATTAACCGCACTGATCCTGGTCGGGACCCTGAGCGCGGGATTCTGCGTGAGCGCCTGGGCGTCTGAGACAGAGTCGGGCACAGGCATGGCTGCGGGGATGGTGGCCACAGCTGCGGAAACAATGGCCGCGTCAGCGGCGGCGGAGACGGTTTCCACGGCAACGGCTGTGGAGACGGTTTCTGCGGTTGCGGCAGCGGAGACGGCGACCATGTCTGCGGATGAGGAGGCAGCCGGGGATGAGGTTACGGTAGACGAGGATGACAGGCCGTACATTGCGCTGGGCGCGGATCTGAGTTCCGACGAGCGGGCGACGGTACTGAGCCTTCTTGGTGTGACGGAGGAGGATCTGGAGAATTACGACGTTGTAACGGTCACCAATGACCAGGAGCATGAATATCTGGATTCCTACATTTCTTCGAGTACGATCGGTACCCGCGCACTTTCCTCTGTTGTGGTGATGGAGGCTGAGGATGGCACCGGCATCACTGTGACGACGAAAAATATCTCCTACTGTACGGCTGGCATGTATGAGAACGCGCTGGCGACGGCCGGCGTGGAGGATGCTGAAGTGATCGTGGCGGGTCCGTTTTCGATATCCGGCACAGCCGCGCTGATCGGAGCGCTGGAAGCGTATTCCGTGATGACCGGCGAGGATATCGACGAGGATGTGGTTGACGGCGCGATCAACGAGATCGTGATTACCGGAGCCATCGAGGAGTCTACCGGGACGACCGATGAGGTGGAAGGCATGGTTGCCTATCTGAAGGATCAGGTCGGCGGCGAGGACGATCTGACGGACGAGGAGATGGAGGAAGCGATTCAGGACGCGGCGGATGAGTTCGGGGTGACCCTCACGGATGAAGAGATTCAGCAGCTGAAGGAGTTACTGAGAAAGCTGCAGGGACTGGATCTGGACTGGGATACGCTGGCGAGCCAGGCGCAGAGCGTATATGACCGGCTGACCAATATGGGCTTTGATCTGAGTTCCATTGATACGGATGAGCTGGCGGAGGAGGCAAGCGGATTTTTCGCGAAGATCGCTGCGTTTTTCAAAAGCCTGTTCAGCCGCCTCGCGGGCTGAGAGATAAACGGCGGTCATCGCGGGGACTCGAAGAGCGGAGCGATCGACTTTCATAGATGTTGACGCGCTGCGACAGCAGCGCATGGAGGTTTATACAGGAGATACAGTATGAGTGAGGATTATGTCGTAAGGGCTGCGGCGGCGGACAGTGCCGTCCGCGCCTTTGCCATTACTTCAAAGGAGATTGCGGAGGAGTCCAGACAGCGGCACGGCACCAGTCCGGTCGTCACGGCGGCACTCGGACGGCTGCTCTCCGGAGCGGCCATGATGGGCGTTATGATGAAGGGAGAAGAGGATGTGCTGACGCTGCAGGTAAAGTCCGGCGGACCGATCCGCGGCATGACGGTGACCGCGGATTCCCGCGGCCATGTCCGGGGCTATGCGCAGGTTCCGGATGTGATGCTGCCGCCCAGAAACGGAAAGCTGGATGTCGGCGGGGCGGTCGGCCCGGGCATCCTGAATGTCATAAAGGATCTGGGCCTGAAAGAACCATATGCGGGGCAGACGGATCTGCAGACCGGCGAGATCGCGGAGGATCTGACCTATTACTTTGCCGCATCTGAGCAGGTTCCCTCGTCGGTCGGACTCGGCGTCCTGATGAATAAGGACAATACAGTCCGGCAGGCAGGCGGTTTCATCATTCAGCTCCTGCCGTATACGGAGGAGAAGGTGATCGATGCGCTGGAGAAAAAGATTGCGGGACTCTCCTCAGTCACAGAGATGCTGGAGCAGGGCTATACGCCGGAGAGCATGCTGGAGTATATCCTGGGGGAGTTTGGTCTGGAGATCACGGAGCACATACCGGCCTCCTTCCTGTGCAATTGTTCCCGTGAACGCATCAGAAAGATGCTGATCAGCCTGGGGCGTGAGGATCTGCAGGAGATGGTTGACGATGGCGAGCCGGTGGAGATCCGGTGTGATATGTGCAGTTCGGCGTACACCTTTGAGACGGATGAGATCAGAGCGTGCCTGGATTCGATTGAACGAGCTGTACGATGAGCAGGCTGAACTTTATGAGATCAGAACGTGCCTGGATGCGATAGCGTGAACGCGGAGGCGCGGGGCAGAAATCGAGAAGAGTGTTTTGTGCGAGTACGGGACAACAGAAACCGAGAAGAACGGATTTCATGAGTACGGGAGAGACATCATATGAATCATGGTTTTATCAGGGTGGCCGCGCTCACACCGAAGGTGCGGGTGGCGGATCCGACATATAATAAAGAAAGAATCTGTGAGCTGATCAGTGCGGCGGAGGAGGAAGGGGCGCAGGTGATGGTGTTCCCGGAGCTTTGCATTACCGGATATACCTGCGGCGACCTGTTTTATCAGGAGCTTCTGCTTTCCGAAGCGAAGGAGGCGCTGTTTGACATTGCATCCTGTTCAGAGAAGGCGGATGCGGTTATTTTTGTGGGACTTCCTCTGGAATACAACGGGAAACTGTACAATGTGGCTGCCGTTGTCTGCGGCGGAGCTATTCTCGGTCTGGTTCCGAAGACCCATATTCCGAATTATAATGAGTTTTACGAGCACCGCCATTTTGTGAGCGGACCGAAAGAGCCGGTGCCGGTTCGGCTTGATGATGATCATATCGTCCCAATGGGGACACAGATTTTATTTGGCTGCCGGCAGATGCCGGGATTGAAGATCGGCGTGGAACTTTGCGAGGATCTCTGGGCGCCGGATCCGCCCAGCATCGGCCTTGCGATGGCGGGGGCGACACTGATTGTAAATCTCTCCGCCAGCGATGAGACGACCGGGAAGGATATGTACCGCCGCGATCTGGTCAGCGGACAGTCCGCACGGCTGATCTGCGGCTATGTGTATGCGAGCGCGGGGGACGGCGAGTCCACGCAGGATGTGGTGTACTCCGGCCATAATCTGATCGCGGAGAACGGAATCGTCCTGGCGGAGTCCGCGCGGTTTGTCAATGAGAGCATTTACACGGAGATTGATATACAGCGGCTGAGAGAGGAGCGACGGCGCATGTCCACCTACGGGACGACGGATGCCGTGTATCTCGCCGCGGAGTTTAACCTGGGTGAGCGGCGCACGGAGCTGACCCGTTTTGTGGATCCGGCGCCCTTTGTGCCGGGGAAAAAGGCGGATCGCGAAAAGCGTTGCGAAGAGATATTCATGATCCAGGCGATGGGATTAAAAAAACGTCTGGAACACACCGGCAGCCGGGCTGCGGTGGTCGGCATTTCCGGCGGTCTGGATTCCACGCTGGCATTGCTGGTCACAGTGAAGGCATTTGATCTGCTGGAGAAAGACCGCAGCGGTATCGTCGCTGTCACTATGCCCGGGTTCGGCACGACCGACCGCACTTATGAGAACGCGGTCAGCCTGATCCGGTCTCTCGGCGCGACCTTCCGGGAGGTAAATATCGGGGATGCGGTGCGGATCCATTTCCGCGATATCGGACAGGACGAGAGCGACCACGATGTCACTTACGAGAACGGACAGGCCAGGGAGCGCACGCAGATTCTGATGGATATCGCAAATAAACTCGGCGGCATGGTCATCGGCACCGGCGACATGTCGGAGCTGGCGCTGGGGTGGGCGACCTACAACGGAGATCATATGTCCATGTACGGTGTAAATGCCTCCGTGCCGAAGACGCTGGTGCGCCATCTCGTGCGTTATTACGCAGATGCCTGCGTGGAAAAATCCCCGAATGGAGATGTCGCGGAAACGGTTATGCGGCGCCATTACGCGGATGCCTGCGTGGAAAAAAACCTGCGGGATGTTTTACTCGATATCCTGGATACCCCGGTCAGTCCGGAACTGCTTCCGCCCGAGGACGGGGAGATTTCTCAGAAGACGGAGGATATCGTGGGTCCCTACGAGCTGCATGACTTTTTCCTGTACTATGTGCTGCGCTTCGGCTGCACGCCGAAGAAAATATATCGCCTGGCAAAATATGCGTTTGCCGGGACATACAGCAATGAAACCATCGAAAAATGGCTGCGGACATTTTACCGCCGGTTTTTCAGCCAGCAGTTCAAGCGTTCCTGCCTGCCGGACGGTCCGAAGGTAGGTACCGTTGCAGTGTCTCCGCGCGGCGATCTGCGTATGCCGTCTGATGCCAGCGCACGAATCTGGCTGGATGAGCTGGATACACTGCAGGAGGATGATGCGGCGGAGCATGAGAATGAAGATAAATTGGATACCCTTGATAAAAAGTTAGATGCTGTATTTAAGGGGTTTATGAACGGGTGAGCCGGAACCGGGAGGAGTATGTCATGTTAATTTTAGATAAAGAAGTCACAACAGATGAGCTGATGCACATGGAACCTCATATGTTTTTCGGCGATATGGTGAAATGTGTTGTTGATATTAAAAAAGAAATTCTGGCAGTGAACGCCGAGCTGCATGCTGATCTGGAATCTTATTTGCTGGAGCAAGGGTCTGCTCAATCAGATCTATATGGAATAAATATCCTGGATGACGGTGAAATAGAGTTTGATTCACTGATCAATCCGCCGCGCAACCGGGAAGCGGGATTCCCGAGAGCCGGGCGCTATGTGGCAGATCCTGCAGCGCGGAAAAAGATTGAGGAGGTTGTCGGACGATGGCTGAAGAAATGAAGTGGTGGAAAATGTCGATCGGTGAACAGATCGGAAATGCCGGCAGTGAAGTGGCAAGGGCGATTCGCCGCAAAAATAAGAATGATATATTAGGTGCACAGGAGTTCTGTATTCATGCCATAGAAATGCTGTGCTATACGAAACAGGATCCGAAAAATGTAAACCGCAGGAATGAATTATCTTATGCACAGGAGGAAATTCTGGATTATGTGTTAGGTGAGAATTTATATCAGAATGATGATCATTCCATTATGAAATGGTATGATGCTTTTTTGTAATGAGTGCAAATGAGTCATAAGCTTGCATGAATTTGACGTGCGATGAAGAGAATCGTGATGAAATTACGATATATGATCTGTTTGCAGGATACAGAAAACGTTTCGGAAAACATTCAGATTCGAAGCGGAAGAAAGGATAACATATGCGCCTGACAACATTATGTTATATTGAGCGGGATGGGGCATATCTGATGCTGCACCGCACGAAAAAGATAAACGACCAGAGCGGCGGGAAATGGCTCGGTGTCGGAGGTAAGTTTGAGGATGGGGAGAGCCCGGAGGAGTGTATGCTGCGGGAAGTGCGGGAAGAAACCGGACTGACGCTGACGAAATATGCTTTTCGGGGAATAGTCACGTTTGTGTCTGACTGCTGGGAGACGGAATATATGCATCTGTTCTCCGCCACAGAGTATGAGGGCGAGCTTCGCGGGTGCGACGAGGGAGTCCTTGAATGGGTGCCGATCAAAAAGGTGTGCAGCTTAAAACTCTGGGAGGGAGACAGGATTTTCCTGAAACGCCTGCAGGAGAGCCGGGAGTATTTCTCCCTCAAGGTGGTGTATGAGGGAGAACGGCTTGCTGACTGGAGGTTTTTCTGACATATCAGTTTGAAATACATATGATTCGGGCGACAAAAGGGTATGATACTACGGATTGCAGCTTTGCATAAGTTCGATAACAGAAATCAGAGATTTCTTATCTCACTTATCCCGCAATCCTAAAAACATTCGGAATCCGCTAAATTTGACCAAAAAACGGTCAAATTTGCTACTTCCTCATGTTTTTGCGGCTCCCAATGTCAGAAATGCGGATGCGAGCATCTGATTTCTGACATTTTGTCCCTTGTATCATACATATCATTAAGCTGAAAAGGATGAATTTGTGTGGGAGGAATACATTGGCAAATTATGATACTTTAAACGAACAGCAGAGGGAGGCGGTTTTTCAGACGGAAGGACCGGTTCTGATCCTGGCGGGAGCCGGATCCGGGAAAACCCGTGTACTGACGCACCGCGCTGCTTATCTGATCGAGGAGAAGGGGGTGAATCCCTGGCATATTCTGGCGATCACATTCACAAATAAGGCGGCGGGGGAGATGCGGGAGCGCATTGATGATCTGGTCGGGTTCGGGTCGGAGAGCATCTGGGTCAGCACGTTTCACTCCGCCTGTGTCCGTATCCTGCGCCGCTACATCGACCGGCTGGGCTATGACAATAATTTTACCATCTACGATGCGGACGATCAGAAAACCGTGATGAAGGAGATCTGCAAGCGTCTGCGGATCGACACAAAGATGTATAAGGAAAGAACCTTTCTCCATGTAATATCTGCCGCCAAGGACAATCTCGTTTCACCGGAGGAGTATACACAGCAGGCCGGTTCGGATGTCAAACTGAAGAAGCAGGCGCAGGTGTACCGGGAGTACCAGCAGACGCTGAAGAAAAATAACGCGCTCGACTTTGACGATCTCATTGTCAAATGTGTGGAACTCCTGCAGAACGACAACCAGGTGCTGGATTACTATCAGGAGCGGTTCCGTTACATCATGGTGGACGAATATCAGGATACGAACACCGCCCAGTTTCATCTGATCCGCCTGCTGGCGGGCAAGTATCAGAACCTCTGTGTGGTGGGCGACGACGACCAGTCCATCTACAAATTCCGCGGGGCGAATATCCACAACATTCTGCATTTTGAGCAGTATTTTCCGGATGCCGTTGTCATCAGGCTGGAGGAAAACTACCGTTCCACACAGAATATCCTGGATGCCGCGAACGCGGTGATTCGTAACAACCTTGGCCGGAAGGACAAGTCACTGTGGACACAGAAGGGAGCCGGGGATAAGATCGTGCTCCGGCAGGTCGACACCGCATATGAGGAGGCGGAGGTCATCGCTTCTGGCATACAGTCCTTTGTGAGGAAAGGGATTTATACATACGGCGACTGTGCGGTTCTGTACCGGACCAATGCCCAGTCCCGGCTCCTGGAGGAACGTTTCATTCATGAAAATATTCCGTACCGGATTTTCGGCGGTGTGAATTTCTACGCCCGCAGAGAGATCAAGGATCTGCTGGCTTACCTGAAAACCATCGAGAACGCCGGCGACGATCTGTCGGTGCGCAGGATCATCAATGTGCCGAAACGGGGGATCGGAACGACGACGATCAGCCGCGTGCAGGAGTACGCGGACGAAAACGGCCTGAGCTTCTATGAAGCACTGAAGCGGGTGGATGAGATCCCGGCCGTCAAAAGGGCGGCGGCATCCAAAGTGCAGCCGTTTGTCACATTCATCCAGACCATGCGGAGCAAGCTACCCTATATCAGTATTGAAATGCTGATGCAGGAGATCCTGGATACGACCGGCTATCTCGATGATCTGAAAGCGGAAGACACAGAGGAATCCCGTGCCAGAATTGAAAACATTGACGAACTGATCAGTAAGATTGCCTCTTACGAAGAGTCGGAGGAAATGCCGACGCTGGGAGGGTTTCTGGAGGAGGTGGCGCTCGTCGCTGATATTGACAGCCTGGAGGAGGGCAGTGATTACGTGGCTCTCATGACGCTGCACAGCGCGAAAGGGCTGGAGTTTCCGAATGTTTACATGTCCGGTATGGAGGACGGATTGTTCCCCGGCTATATGACGATCATGGCCGAAGATCCGGCTGAGATGGAAGAGGAGCGCCGTCTCTGCTATGTGGGAATTACCCGCGCAAAGGAGCATCTGACGCTGACCGGCGCAAAACAGCGTATGATTCGCGGCGAAACGCAGTATAATAAAATATCCCGTTTTGTGAAAGAGATTCCGCGGAACCTGCTGAGCGGATATATCCCAAGCCGGCAGGAGTGCGCGGCGCAGATACCGCACGGGAAAGCGGATGCCGATTACGTCTCATCGTCCCCGGGGGCCGCCACGAATTTCAGAAAGCCGTATGCTTCGGCGGCCAGGCAGTTTGGGAACGCCGGCAGGCTGACTTCCCTGGATTATAAGGAGGGAGACCGTGTCCGCCATACGAAATTCGGCGACGGAACCATGACCGCAATTGTTTCCGGCGGAAGGGATTTTGAAGTGACTGTGGACTTTGACAAATCCGGCCGGAAAAAAATGTTCGCATCGTTTGCAAAATTGATCAGACTGTGATAAACTGGATACAGAGGTTTGGAATTTTTCCAGAACAATTGATACAGTTTCAGAAGTACATTGTATTTTGAAAGGAGAATATTCTATGAGTAAAGTGGAAGAAATGCTCAGCACAGCAAAATTATCGGAGATCATATCCAAAAACGACAGGGATAAAAAACACAACAAGCTTTTGTGCATACTCACCATTGTTGGTATCGTAGTCGCGATTGTGGTTGTGATAACCCTCCTTTACAGATTCTTCGCTCCGGATTATATGGATGATTTTGAGGACGAGTTCGAGGATGAGTTCGAGGATGATTTTTTTGATGACGACGAGGACGAATACGACGAATAAGATGATACAGGAGACAAAAGGTCAGAAATCGGATGCTTACATCCGTAGTATCATACCCTTTTGCCGCCCGAATGATAAGAATGTATAAGTGCGGGACGGATGCCGGCGTTTGATGCAGTCCGGAATGCACAGGGAGAGTGCCGGAGTTCGTGTAATGACAGGATAGACAGACAGCCTTTCGCAAGTTTGTTTGCGGCGGGCTGTTTTCTTTTTTTATGCACAGGGGCGCGTAAGGAAATTAGCAGATTACGCTGCACGCGCCCCGCGCTGCGAGCAGGAGGAGACCGATGTGAAAAAAGGGCAGATTTATGACGGTGTGGCCGAAAAAGTAAAATTTCCGAACCGGGGGATTGTGACGAGCTGTTGTTTTGCGGCGGAGAACCGGGAAGATCTGGAAAATATCGAAGGCGGTGCCGTAAAATACGAAAGCGCGGGAGACAGACCAGAAAAACCAAAACAGCGAACCGGCGCGTCCGGCGGAGTGGCACAGACCGCGGAGGAAACCGACCCGGTGACTGTAAAAAATGTGATTCCCGGTCAGAGAGTCCGTTTTGCTGTCCGGAAAAAACGAGGCGGAAAGACAGAGGGTCAGCTGCTGGAGGTTCTGGAGAAATCTCCGCTGGAGAAAGACGTTCCCGATTGCCCGCATTTCGGTGTCTGCGGCGGATGCAATTACCAGACTCTTCCCTATGCGGAACAGTTAAACATCAAAGCGGGGCAGGTGCTGGAGCTGATGCAGGAGACTGTGCCGGATGCTGCGGATGTTTTTGAAGGAATCAAAGCGAGTCCGGCGCAGTTCGGTTACCGCAATAAGATGGAGTTTACCTTCGGTGATGCGGAGAAGGATGGTCCGCTGACGCTCGGTATGCACAAGAGAGACGGATTTTATGATATCGTGACCGTGGATCGGTGCCGGATTGTGGATGAAGACTACCGCAGGATCCTCACTTCGACAGAAGCATATTTCCGTGAAATGAGCACACCGTTCTACCATCGGATGCGCCATGAGGGATATCTGCGCCATCTTCTGATCCGGAAAGCTGCGAAAACGGGGGAGATACTGATCGTTCTGATCACAACGACACAGGCCTGTTTTTCTCAGATAAATGGAAATGAAAGTACGGATGAGGATGGAAAAAGGAATTTTCAGAGGAACATTTCTGACAATTGCCGGACGGAAAAGGATTTGCTGGACGGGTGGCGACAGCGGCTGTTTTCTCTTGAATTGCACGGGAAGATTGCGGGAATCCTGCATACAAGAAATGACAGCCCGGCGGATGCCGTCAAAAATGAGGGCACACAGGTGCTGTACGGACAGGATTATTTTTATGAGGAGATTCTGGGCCTGAAATTTCGCATCCACCCGTTTGGGTTTTACAGCACAACCCCGTTGGTTAGGAACTGCCTGACCACCAGGAAAATAATCACATACTCCGAGCCAA
>JAJBVI010000172.1 GCA_020859905.1 Lachnospiraceae bacterium
TCGCCGTCCCAGTCGCCCGCGATGACCCCATCGCTCTCCCGGCCATAGTCAATGTAAAATTCCGCCTGCTCTCCCAGCGTATTGCTGAAATAATACCTCTTGCCGCGGCGCACGCAGATGGTATCGATGCCGTCGCCGTCCCAGTCGCCGATCAGAACCTCATCTGTTTCTTTGCCGAAGGTAAATACCAGATCCGCATCGCCGGATTCGAGATCATAGCTTACATAGAACTTATTTCCCCGGCGCACCAGAAGGGTATCGCCCGCAACGTACACGCGCTCCAGTGCGTCGACAGCGCTCTTCAGATCTGTGTAGACATCCACGACCACATCCGCCGCATCCTCAGAATCCAGCGCTTCATTGGCTGCTGCCAGCGCAGTCTGCAGTACGGCCCAGGACTCCTCTGTATAATCAGATTCGTTCAGAGCCTCCGCGTCCGCCGCGAGCGTCTCCAGTGCGGATACGGCCAGCGCTTTCGCCTCCTCGATGTAAGCCGTCAGCTCTTCGATCAGCTCGGCCGCTTCACTGCTGGTCGCGGCCGTATTTGCCAGGAGTTCCTCCGCTTCCTCCACATGCTCCGCAAGCAGGCTGTGATCCACGACCGTCAGCAGGGCGTTTCCTTCCGCGGCCAGCGTTTCCAGCTCAGCTGCCTGCGCTTCCGTCATGGGTGCCTCCAGCGTCACCGTCTTCGGGGCGTAGTTGCTGCTCTCGATCAGAATCGTATAGCTGCCGTTTGTCTCCTGATCGATTGCTTCCGTCAAAGTCACCTTCCCGTCCGCGACAGCGGCCGCCTCGGCGACATAAACCGTTGTCACATTTCTGCCGCTTCCCGTTGAATAGGAAACACTCACGGCAACATCCTCCAGTACAGACGGAACGGATACGGACACCTCTGTGTCGCCGTCCTCCGCCGTGGCCGAAAATTCCTCATCACCGCTGTAATAGGGAAGCAGTGTCTCCTCACAGGTAAAGTTGTAAATACCCTTATCTGTGAACACCTGCACGCCGGTCAGCGTGTAATCCGTCATGGTATACTGATAGTACAGCGGATTATCGGAATCGTTATGCCCTTTGTGATATTCTTTGCCGCCGACCACCGACCAGGAGATCTCATGGTCGTACCGGCTTCCCATCCAGATATTATCCACATTATACATCACATAGGTGCTGCCGTCCGAGAATTTCAGAATTTCCACCGCGATTGTCACAGACTCGCCGTCAATCTGAATATCCGAATTGCCGTCCGCATCCTTGATGCCATTCTGTTCCACATTCATCAGGGAGAACATGTAGTCGCCATATGTGCTGGTGTAGGTAAGATCGGCGATCTCCGCTTCCTCTGTCAGTGCCGTTGTGAGACCGGATGCGTCAAATGTGTAAACGCCGTCCGCGTAAGTCAGTACCAGAAAGGAATCGGGTTCTTCCTCGAGATCGGTGAAATAGTAGTCGTCTCCCTCAGTCAGCGCGGAACCCGCCAGTTCCTCATAGGTGCTCTCCGTCATCTGCACCGCGTAGTAGACGCCCCGCACTGACGTGCCGTCATTGTAGGTGCCCTTCGCGGTTCCGGATGTCGACCTCTTTCCAACCGGATTATCCTCGTCATCCGTGCTGAGACCGTACTTTGACGTCGCATAAGATACAACATCCACGCCGTCCAGCGCGTCCGTGTACTCCGCCGCCTGCTCCGCATCCGCGTCCACCGCGTTTACAAAATCATCATACGGGATGTTCATGGTGACATAAACATACTCTTCCGCTGCCTCCGCTGCGGACCCGATCGCCTCCAGCGCCGCCTCTTTTACAGCAGTGGATGTGATCGTCGCGTTGGAAACCGTATCCCAGCCGTTGACCGTATCCTCCGTCGCCGGCTGACCCTCCAGCAGCGTCTTGATGCCTTTCGTCTTACTGTACGCTTTCTCAAAATAGGTGCCGTTTACATCCGAATCATAAGATTCATTCGGTGTCACCGTAATGTCTGAAAACACGCCGTCTTCCACGGTCAGTGACACGGTAACCGCGTAATCCTCTTCCCAGTCTTCATCATTACTGATGACATCATGGGATAACGACGTGTACGTTCCGTCCGCCGCGACCTGGCTTCCTGTCACGGCCAGCGCCGGAACAGCCGGCAGCATGGAAACCGCCATCGCCGCAGCCAGGGCACCCGACAACACTTTTGCAGAAAATTTTCTCTTTCTCATAGTTCCTCCTTAAAATATAAATTTATTAATAAATCAGGAATTGCAACCGGTTTAACACATGTAAGCATTGAATTAATTTATTGCCCGCAAGCATCGGCTTGATTTATGCCCGCAAGCATTGACTTGACCTAACGCCTGTAAGTATCATCTTAATTTAGTTGCAATATCCTAACTATTAATCATAATTAACTTACATACCTTGCCGCAGTAATCCGCCAGCACCTATGAAAACCTTTCATATCCCAAGCCACAGACACAGGACAAGCAACACCCCCGCACGGATCAGCGTCAGGACAATCTCATTTTCCTTCCACTTTCGGATGCCTGTATGGATATTTCCCTTCGGACAGGTATCGATACACGCCTGACACTGAAAGCAGTCGCCCGCCGCCTCCGGCGCCGTATCGGACGGCAATTCTATGTCCGCCGGGCAATTCATGCCGCAGGCCTTGCAGCCCTTGATGCAGCTGTCCCTGTCCCTGCGAAGGGAAAACAGCGGCAGCACCGGAAGTATGGAAAAAATCGCCCCCATGGGACAGAACACCCGGCAGAAAAACCGTTCCTGCAGGCACATGCCCGCAGCGATCAGGATCAGCAGAATCAGACCAGCCGTATATCCGCCCAGGCGGAAGTTTGCCGCATGGAGCATTGAAAACACATCCCACGGGCTCATGCCCTGTGTTTTCGTATAAACGCCGGCGAAGCAGGCCACCGCTATGGCTGCCAGCACGATATATTTGACAACAGACAGCTTTCTCATCCATGCCGCCCGTATTTTCACCGGTTTCTTTTTTAACCTTTTACAGATCCACACATAAAGAGCGCGGAGTGCGTCGCCCAGGCTTCCGAACGCGCAGGCAAACCCGCAGAAAAATCTGCCGAACACCACCGTATATGCGCACAACATGATCAGCGCTGCTGCAAAGGAGGTCAGCTCCAGGCTTGCCCTGGAGCCAAGCTGTGTAAATATGTACTTCACGCCGCCGAATGCCGCCGTGTACGCCGATGGAATAAACAGAAAATACAGAAGCTGTATGATCGCGCGGATCCACCTGTGTACTTTCTTCATAGTTTTTTTATCTGGCTTCTTCATAAATCCTGTCAGCTGATTCCTTCATAGAATTCTTTCGTCGGTTCTTTCATAAACCCTGCCGGCTGGTTCCTTCATAGAGTTCTTTAGCCGGTTCTTTCATAAACCCTGCCGGCTGGTTCCTTCATAGAGTTCTTTAGCCGGTTCTTTCATAAATCTTGTTGGTTGAATTCCTTCATTAACCTTTTTAACCGGGACATCTGCGTTACCGTGCATCTGCCAATGCCTCGGCTGCCGCGTTTTTTATGCCGCCGGAGCTGAAGGTCGCTCCGGAAATGGTGTCTACATCCGTACTCTGCGCCTCCAGGATGGACTCTATGATATCCTCCGCCATTGCCAGATACGCGCCATCCTCTTTCTCTGCCGATATGATCGTCAGATCCGTGATGCTGCCGTTCTCAATCGTAACCTCCACGGTGATATCCCCGCCGAATCCGGCGGCCGTTCCCTGATAAACACCGTCAATATAGGAGGATTCCTCCGCACCGGACGCTGAACCCGTCTCGTCGGCGGTTCCGGCGGTTCCTGCTTCGCCGTCAGTTCCGCCGGACCCTGTCTCACCGCCGGTTCCGGTGGTTCCTGCTTCGCCGCCGGCTGACTCTGCCAACACCGCCGCCTCCGCGTTGGCGGCATCGGCTTCCGCTTTCGCCTCCGCGTCCTGCGCCTCATGCGCTTTCGCCGCATGATTATAGCCAAGCAGCGCAGCAACGATTACGATCACATTACATGTTCTGATCAGAAATTTCCTCATTTTCGCTGTCCCTCGGGTTTTCTGTATTGCCGTTTCATTATATCTCTGCGCCGGGCGATTCAGTCTCCCGGAACATTTGCGGCTCCGGCATCCGGTCCTTCCTCCGGTCTGCTCTCTGTCACAGCTTCAAGTCTCATGACGGCTGCGGTTCCCTCATCGGAGGAAGTATTTTCATCTGAGGTTTCACCTGCATCCGACTCGTCTGCCTGCTCTGTCTCACTGGTCTGCGCCGCCTCACTCGCCTGTGCCGCCTCACTGGTCTGCGCCGCCTCACTGGTCTGCGCCGCCTCACTTGCCTGCTCTGTCTCTTCTGCCTGCGCTGTCTCACTCGCCTGTGCCGCGGATGCCTGACGCAGTGCTTCCTGACACAGTTCTTTTAATGCGTTTGATGAGCAGGTGGCTCTCGAGACAATATCCACTTCCGCGACAGAGTCTTCCGTCACGTTGCCCTGCTCCAGCGCTAGAACCTGATCCACCACTCCCGCATAGGAAGACCTGCCGTTTGCAGCCCATGCAATATATGTATCATTGCCGGAATCGCCGTCTCCGGATATATCGGTTATGCTTACAATCCGGTCACCGGAGAATGTCACAGTCGCCGTAAGGTTGTAACTGGTAAAGTCCTCATCCTCATCCGGGCTGCAGACTACGCTGACGGTGTAAGAACCGTCTGCATACAGTCCGGATGAACTCTGCGTCTCTCCTGAATCGGCGCCGCCTGTTGATCCCGATCCGGAATCCCCGGAAGAATCTGCATTCGTTCCATCGCCTGATTCCGATCCTGTCCCCGAACCGCTTCCGGTTGACGCCGACCCTGTCACCGAGCTGCTCCCGCTTGATGCCGACCCCGTCCCCGCGCCGCTCCCGCCTGATGCAGGGTCTGCCGCAGCCAGCGCTGCCTTAACCGCATTCAGAATTCCCTCGGAGCTGTATGTCGCGCCCGATATCACATCGAGATCTGTGCTCTGCGCGGTGACTATACTCTCTGTCAACACCTTCGCCTGACTGAAATATTCTTCCGTTTCATCCTCAGCGCTGACAATCGTCACCGACACAATCGTCTGATTTCCAAGCACCACAGCTACCGTGATATCTCTGCCCCAGCCCTCGGCTGTACCGTAATAGGTTCCGTCCGGATAGGGAAATGCGCCGCTCTCTCCCTCTGTCACATCCGGAACCGTGAAAGTTACACAGCCGGCCGAGGTACTGCTCACAGTCAGTTCTGTCAGTTCCTCCGTGTCGCCGTCGGTTCCGGAAACCGCCGCCTGTGAGAGCGCGTTTCTCACAGCATTGATGATACCCACGGAGCTGTATGTCGCACCGGACACCGTATCCACATTCGTGCTCTGGCCTGACAGAATCGACGCGATCAGAGCGGATGCCCTGGCAAGATATGCCGCGTCATCCGAACTGTCTGTAATTTCTATGGAAACAATCTGTCCGTTTTCGATCACCACCTTCACGGTGATCGCACCACGAAAACCAACCGCTGACCCGTAATAGATCCCGTCGTTATAAGCTGCAGCATCCACCACGATATCCACCGACGTCTCACCCTGACCCCCGGCATTCCCAGCCGCAGCGGTTTCGCCGTCATCCGGCATTTCGCCATCGGATCCGGCACCATCTGTATCTCCCGTACCTTCCGCATCTGCCGCTTCTGTCTCATCTACGGTCGGCATAGCCTGCACCTCATAGACAGCCGGTGTCCAGGAAGAAAGAGAGAACCCAACACATGCCACAACCAATACGGCCGACAGGATCGGTGCAAACACCCTGAAGTGTTTCGCCGTCTTTGTTTCCAGTGAAGCTTTTTCTTCAGATTCAGTATTTTTGTACTTTTCTGCGTCTGTCATGACTAATTATAGCTTTCTTCTCCTAATATTTATTATGCCTAACTAACAACAGTTATGATAGCATTACTTTATGTTTTCGTCAACCCGTTTTTTAATAAACACACTACTAGTGTGTCGTCTCAATCATATTTTTAATTATAGAACTGCCTATGTCGCCATCC
>JAJBVI010000094.1 GCA_020859905.1 Lachnospiraceae bacterium
ATGTTGATTATATCTTATTAGCCACTCCTGTTACAACCTTAGTTTACCACATCATACCTGCCATGGCTAAAGCGCATAAAAGGGAAAGTTTGTCGTCCATATCGAGCGCATCTCCCAGCTTATCATAGATATACTGGTGGAAGGCTTTGACACCCTGCTCCAGTTTTCCTTCTGTTTCCTTTATATCTAAATCCATAAAGAATCTCCTCATTTCCGATTTTCCCATATTATAACAGAAGCCCGATGTCTCCCGCTATTTATGAAAACCAGTTCCTCCCGGCCAGAAAAAAAGCCCGAGTCTAATGAGACTTATTATACCAGCAGCACCGCCTGGGTGCAATGATGTAAAAGAGGTAAGCTTGATAGTTAAGCTGAAAAAACAAAACAATACGGAATATGCGAAACTCAGTTCCTTGTCGGATATATGATTATTAAAAAAATCAGCATGACTTTGCAAAACCAGGGTTTTTCGAAAAGAAATTTATCATATTAAATAAAACTAGGAGGTATGCGCATGTATCTATATAGATGCAGTGTACGGTCACCGTAAGAAATCTGAAAATGAAAAAAATCATAAACGGAAAAAAGTATGATACAAATACCGCAGAAATAATCGGCGAATGGCAGAAGAAGCCTTGGACGGCGATCGCTTCGAGGAAGTTTTCGGCGAAGTAGCCGAATAAAAGCATTTCTCATCAGCCATGCGGACGGCGGGTAAAGGATTATCCGCAGTCGACGCATTTAGACTTCCTATTCAAGTGATGACCTGCAGTCGAGCGGAACTCAGTTCCGCCCGACTTAATTTGTGAAAATTTAGCTGATAGTCCCGGCATTAATTTCCAACAAATTCAGAATCGCGAAGAGCTATGGAACTGAGTTTCGATCCTTGGGGCACCACAATTCCTGTACAGAGATATGCTCAAAACGCAGTATTTGCATGTTAACACTTCAAATGCACATCATCAAAAAAATGCTTTGAACCCGGCTTGGGAGAACAGCACATAGCAGTCATTAAACATATGCGTCAGCGTAACCGCTACCGATGTAAGGAAGCCTCCTGAACCTGTGACGACTGACATATTTTCGGAACTCAGTTCCGTAAGTTTGATTTATGTAAATTATAATGTAAGTGGAACTCAGTTCCGCAATCTCATGTGTTATTTTTCTACATGCTTAACATATTTCACATCCGACCATGACCGTTACGCGAAAAATATGCTTTTACTTTAAAATTCGACGCGTTTGGTGCGATATATGGATTATTGAACTTTTTTCTACATATTCCTTGTGAAACTGCAGTAACGGTACGCGTTTGGACTATAAAAGAAAAACAAACTACTTTTTCCCGAAGGAATGAAAATAAAAATTCCTTTTTTTCTAAAAAAATGAAATATCGGAACTTTCACCTAAAAATTTCCCATATTGGTAAACGAAGGAACACTTGCAAGTGGAAGGATTAGATAATTCCTCATGTTCAAGTCTGGCGTAAGTAACCGTTGTGTGCGGAACTCAGTTCCTCTTATGTCAAAAACCATTTACGCTAAACCGAAACTGTATTTGTGATGTATAACCATATTGTTATAAGACAGCAGGCTATGCCAAACAGGAAAACGCTTATAACCACTTAGCTAATGTCCTAACGAAAATGTAAGGAGGTGTCTGAATACCGTGCTTGATAAATATCCAGATGTGCTAACTGTCGATGAAGTATCTAATATACTGCGGATCAGCAGACGTTCTGTGATGCGTTTGTTCGCAGACGGAACAATCAGTTACAAAAAGATCGGTCGCCACTACCGAATCAGTAAATCTGCTGTACTGAAATATCTGAATTTCGACCTACAGGAAGAGTAAGTACAGACGAAATAATGTTCAAATTTTTTCTAAAATATATTGTCATCTACATGACGGCATGTTACGATATCTTCACATTGTACGACCCGTCATTGTAGTAGAAAGGAGAAAAGAAAATATGACGGGAAGTTTAATAACACGAAAGACATCCTCTGGTAAAGAATACTTTTATGTGCGGCTTTCATATAAAGATCCTCATACGCTGGAATGGAAAACCAAAGATATAAAGACCGGTCTTCCGGTAAAAGGAAATAAGCGCAAGGCTGAAAGCCTGATGAATGAATTCATCAAACAGTATTCCTATCTGGAGCAACTGTCTGTCATTCAAGATAACATTGATCCTGATATCGAATTATGTGCATTCCTCGACCTCTGGATTGAGGAAAAATCCTGTGATATCTGCGGAAATACGTGTGATACCTATAAAAGCAGGATTATTACGATTAAGCGGTACTTTGCTCCGCGCCACATCCGGTTAAAAGATATTACACCGAAAATCCTGACTGATTTTTATCACTACAGTCTGAAATATGGAAAAGTCAGCCAAAAGGATCAGAGCCTGCACCCTTTGTCTGTTCGCTCGGTTCGAAGCTGTAAGAGTGTCCTTTTCGCAGCTTTTAATGACGCCATCATCAAGGGGATCGTCCCTACGAATCCGGTACGTGATACTAAAGTTACGAATAAGAAAAACCGGGATTTTTCGGAAGAAATGCTGTTTCTGACAGAGGATGAGATCCGTGAAATGCTGCTCTATCTCGGAGAGAATGTTCCGTTTCTGAAACCTCTCGCTTTTGTCGGTGTCTACTATGGCCTGCGACGCGAAGAAATCCTCGGCTTGAAATGGTCTGCAATTAATTACCGCAGAAAAACACTGACGATCTGCCACACTGTCACCGGCAATAAAACGATATATGCGGAGGACAAGGCAAAGACCAGAAGCGGCTACCGGACGCTGAACCTTTTTCCAACAGCGGAATTATGTTTCCAGAAGGTGAAACACGAACAGGACGAGAATAAAGCATTTTTCGGTAATGCCTATCAGGACACAAAAAACTATGTATTTACCCATGAAGACGGACGCCCTTACCGACCGGATTACATTACCAACAAATTCTCTAAAGCCATGAAAGCCTTCGGGCGGCCGGAGATCACACTGCACAAGCTGCGCTATACCTGTGCATCCCTCCTAATTGACAAGGGATGGGATGTAAAAAAGGTTCAGCACTGGCTCGGCGACAGTGACGCCGCCACAGTCATGAACATCTATGCACAGTATATGCGTCACAAAACAAACGTTGCGGAGAATGACCTGACCGAAATGACGAATTCAGTTGCGGATCTTTTCGAATAGGTTTTAGGGAATTTTTTAGGGAATTTTTTCTCAGGGACGCAAAAGCAGATGTTTTTTCATTCACGAAAAAAATCAAAAAAAGACCGGAAAGCAAGTAAATTCAAGCTTTCCGGCGCCCCTGCCAAGGAGTCGATGCGACAGGATTTGAACCTGCGACCTCTGCGTCCCGAACGCAGCGCTCTACCAAACTGAGCCACGCATCGTCATAATAGAGCGGCTCGCTTCCCGCAAGCCGCTCATTTATAATACTGTTTTTCAAAACTCTTGTCAAGGGGTAAATTCATCTTTGTTCATAATTGCCCGAAAACTGCCTAAAACAGGGCATTCCGGCGCTTTTTCTGATTTTTTATAATTTGTCATTATTCATCATTTTTTATGGTTTACACCAAAAACGGTGTAAAAATTTGTGTATTCCGGAACCTTTAATAACAGCTCTAATAACCGTCTTTCCTCTTTGCGTCCCTGTTATTTCTCCACGCATCCCTCCTGCGTGCTGGCGAGGTGCTCGTCGATCAGCTGTTTTAAGGTGTGACGCCGTCCACATAATCGGAAATCACCCTGTACATACCCTCCCAGAATCCGACGGTGGGACAGCGGCTGTACATTTCGCATTCGTTCACTTCGCTCTCCAGGCATGCGATGGGCGCGAAGCTGCCCTCGATCGCGCGAAGAATCTCCCCCGCTGTATATTTCTCCGGATCACGGCTCAGCCGGTATCCTCCCTGTGCGCCGCGGATGCTCCGCACCAGTCCCGCCCGGTGGAGCGGCGTCACGATCTGCTCCAGATATTTTATGGAAATAAGCTGCCTGGCGGAAATGTCCTTCAGCGAGATGTATTTCCCATCCACGCTGTGAATCCCCAGATCCACCATCAGCCGCAGCGCGTATCTTCCTTTTGTAGATACTTTCATCGAAAGCCTCCTTCATAATGTTCCGGGAATCAATGTTCCCCTCTCTAACCGGGAAATTTATGCCCTCTCTCCATAACCGGGATATCAATATTTCCTCAATTCCTACATAATATGTAGTATTTTAATACAAAATGTTGTTTCGCGCAAGTAAATCAATGCAAAAGTTGCCTTTTATAACATGCTGCAAAACTTACCTTTCTTCCGGCATCCGCACGCCATACATTACCCCCGCGACTGACATTGCATGGGTGATTCCTTTCTCAGATTGCATGATATAAACGGTATTTCCGTACATATTTTGAACCTGTAGTATAATTTTTCAGTCTTTGACATCTTTAAGATGTCAATATTGAATCAGAGATATCATATAATGATGAAAGTGACAGACAATTGCTTCTCAGCCCGACAGGAAATCAAAAATGTACAAAAACAAAGCGCCAAACGGTTCCAACAATATCTGCGGCATTAAAATTAAACAGCTGCGCAAGAGTTTACCTCAGAAAACATCGCAAAAACAGCTTTCTGATATGCTGACTCTGCAGGGACTGGATCTTGATAAAAATGCAATCCAGCGGATCGAATCGGGCGAACGGTTTGTCACCGATATCGAACTCAGAATCATTGCCCGGACCTTTCATATCAGCTGCGATGAATTATTACAGGAGGAATGCCTGGATTAAGCGCTTATAAACGATTTTTTACGCAAATGGCAAATTTTCTATTCCGGTTTATCCGGGTCAGGACGATTTTACCGTTAACAAAAAACACCCACAACTGTGGGTGTTTTTGTTATGCACAGGCTGTCCCGATCCGGCGGCATCCGCGCCGGTAAGGATCTGTTCAAAAATAACAGTTCCTAAATCTGACTGCCCCGCTTATCCCAGCGCCGCGTAGGCAGCCTCGGCCGCCGTCAGCACATCGTAATTAGTCACATATCCTTTCGCCGTGTCCGAGAGAGCGTCATACTGAGTGCGTGCGTTTGCGATCGCGCTCCCGCTCTCCGCGGTCACCGTCCCGATCGCATTGATCGCGTCTATGACAGTCTGAGCCTGTGACTGTGCAGCCTGCTGCGCGGCCTGTTCTGCCGCCGCCTGTTCCGCGGCTGCCTGTTCCGCGGCTGCCACCAGAGCCGCGTAAGCGGATTCCGCCTCTGTCAGTGTGCTGTAGTTTGTCACCAGTGCCTGGTTCTCAGAGGAAAGGGCGTCATAGAGACTCCGCGCGTTGGAAATCGCGTCCGCGCTGTCCAGCGTCACCGTCCCGATCGCATTGATTGCGTCGACAACCGCATTCGCCGCGGAGGCATCCGTACTGTCCGTGCTGCCAGAGGATGAAGCACTCGAACTCTCCGTCCCCGACAGTGTGTATACAAGCACCGGATCGCCGGCACTGATATTTTCATATATTTTCTTTGCCGCGCTGTAGGGAAGGTTAATGCAGCCATGGGAACCGTTCGTCTTATAGATTGTTCCGCCGAACGTACTCCTCCAAGAAGCGTCATGCAGCCCGATCCCGCCGTTAAACGGCATCCAGTAGCTCACCGGCGAAGCATAACCCTGGCCGCGCAGAACCGCGTCTTTCTGTTTATAAGTAATCTGATAGGAACCTGTAGGCGTCGCGTTCCCCGCTTTGACGCTGCCGGAAACCAAATCCGATTCTACCACCAGAGTACCATTTTTATAGAACCAGAGGTGCTGCGCGGTCAGATTGATCTCCACATAGGTACTTCCGTAATCCTGACCATCATGGCTGGCCGCCGTCTGGGAGTACACAACTTCCCCCGTATAATCCTCGCCGGCCTCAAGACTGCTGCTTAAAGCCGCAAGTGTGGAACTCTGGTCAATCTTCCAGCCGTAGCTGCCGCCCGATACCGTAACGGTCGTTCCATAGGATGTTACCAGGCTCTTGCTCTGTCCGGCCGTATTGTAGACCGAGGCCAGCCCGGAAATATATTCCGCCGCTTTCTCCTCATCCAGCGAAACACTCATGTCATCGCCGAACACCAGCCACTGGCTGATCTCGGAACCGTCAAGCACCTCGCTGCTGCTCCCGAACTGATATGTGATCGTCGTGCCGACATAACGGTTCGCCGTCTCCAGCATGGTCTGCATCTCCTCGGAATCCTCTGTGTACTCCGGGTCAATATAACATCCTGCCTCCTCCAGATTCAGCTCCGGCTGGAGATTGAGCACAGCTTCTTCCACCGCTTCGCAGAAAACCGAGGTATAAAGCCGTGTGCCGTACACGGCATCCACGATCTCATATCCCGTTCCCTCTATGTAATCCGAAAGCACCGCGTCCGCCGAGTCCGTCCTGGTATCCTCATCCATACAGGAAAGTCCGTCCAGAACCTCCTGCAGGGCATCCTCATCGCAGGATATCATCTGCTCCGCCGCCAGCTCCTCCCCGCCGGAAAGGGCGGCCGGCCATCTGAACCCGCTCTGCTGCTCAAGAAGCTGCTCCAGCTCCCCGCCGAAATCAATTTCCAGTCCGATGTCCGCACCGGCAATCACTTCCGCAGTATCGCCGCGCTCTACAAGCGTCAGCTCGTAACTCTCCGTTTCCTGTGTCAGGATCTCCTCTGTCTGCTCAACAGTCTTCCCGCCGCAGGCAATGCCGTTGATCGTTGTTCCCGGCAAAAACCGCTTTTGATAAAACAGGGAGACGATCAGATAAACCGCCGCGAGAGCCGCAAGGATCACAATCACAATCAGCAGCCACATTCGTTTCCTTTTTACGATATTCTTAAAAAATCCCTTTTTCTTGTCCTCCGTACCCGGAGAAACCGCAACCTTTTCGCTCATGTTTCATTTTCTCCAATTACTGATAGCTATCCCTTTCGTAACAACGCAAATACAAGTATATGTATTTATCCGGAAAATGTCAAGTCGGGAGATAGAACGCGCCTCTGTGCAATCGAGCGGGAGGCGGCCTTTGCCTCCCGCTCGCCGCGCGGGGCGCGTGCAGCGCAGGCTGCAAAATTTCCTTACGCGCCCCTGCGCATATAAAAAAAAGCGCCCTGATGTGTCAGACAAAAGGGCGCTGCTTTGCAGAACTGAATCCATATTATATTTCATCCGGTCTCTCAACCTCATAATCGCTCCACGCGGATACCGCGGATGCCCCGGAAAGATCCGCGTCATCCTCATAAGAATCCACCGTGATCGTGTACTGGCTCGTTCCCTGTACATAAACAGTGCCGTCCGTTCCCTGAATCGTCACGGTGTTTCCGGAAACATCCTCGATGGTTCCCGCATTCTGCAGACCGCTCAGAACGCTGTCGCCGGTCACAATCCAGGTGCAGCCGGAACCGATATACAGATTGCAGGATCCGTCGCCGCCGTTTCCGGCATAAGTCTCATCATCCAGCACCGCACCGGTCAGCGTACTCCCGTCCGTCAGGTAGAAATCCAGCTGACTGATGCTGTCCCAGATCACATCACCTTCCATCTCCTGATCGATGGCGGTAAACAGGCAGTCCGCCCCGTTGGATCCGCTGCTGCCCCAGCCGCGCTCGTTATCATTCCCGGTACACCGCAGGAAAAATTCACTGTCCTCTGCATAGGTAATATCCACACCGGAAAGCGTGAAGGTAGACTCCGTATTGGTCGTATAGAACATGCCGCCGTTCTCCGCCGTCAGCGAACCGCCGACCATCTCAAACACACTGTTGCCCACCTCGGAATCCCCGGACATGCTCTGATACAGAATGACATTCCAGGTGCAGTCGTTCTGGCTGTCATCCGGCATGCTGCCGGTCAGGTCACAGTCATACAGACGCAATGAATTTAACCCCTCAATGCAGACTGCCTCAGACGCGGTCGCTGTCAGAGCCGCGTCATGGACGGCAATATCAGCCGTACAGTAGACCGCCGGTGAACTGCCGCCGTTTGATGTATAGGTACCCTCATCAACCACCATAGTACCGCCGCCCCGGTCGCTCCGGATTGCCGCCGCTGATCCGCCATTCGTCTCCACTGCCAGGTTCCATGCGTAAAGCGTGCCCCCGCCGGCCGCATGTATGCCGCCGGAGGTACCCTGCTGTGTAGTGATCGTGCAGTCCGCCACATAAACCACGCTGTCGCCGTAAGCAAAAACACCCGCCCCGCCGGCCGCGTCTGTGTCTATTGTGGTATCGCTGATATAGGCTGTTCCGTCAGCGGCCAGGATCGCCGCGCCGACCCCGTAAAAGCTGGCATCATCTCCGCCGGTGCTGCCATCCGAGTCTCTGGTGACCGTACAGTCCGTAATCGTCACAGCCGCTCCGTCAGAAATAAGAATCGCGTTCTCATCCGCACCGGCGGACGATATGGTCTCCCCGTCCACCGCTGCATCCGCCGTGTACTCGTTCACCGCCGTGTAGGTGATGCCTGACGCGGAGGATGTGCTTCCTCCGTCACCCATGGAAGCGGTTTCTTCCGAAGCTGCCGAGTAAAGCAGCAGAACCGATGTCGCATTGCCGTCCGCATCACAGGTTACGGCAACCACGTCGCCGACAGACAGATCGTCAAAATCAATTGACGCTGATGTGCCCGACCCCGAATCGCCGCTCTCGGATGACAGATCCGGCATCTCTCCGTCCGCGCTGCCGCCGTCGGACGGCATATCCGGCATATCCCCGTCCGCGCTGTCGCCGTCAGACGGCATATCCGGCGGGGTACCCCCGTCTGCGTTATCCGGTGCGCCGCTTCTGTCGCCGGTGTCCGCACTTCCATCGCCGCTCTCCGCGTCTGAACCGTCCGACTCTCCGCTGCCCGCAGATAATGTAACCGCACTTTCATCTCCGCTGCCTGCGGATAATGTGTCCGCACTTTCATCACCGTTCTCCGCGTCTGAGCCGTCCGCACTCTCCGCGTCTGAACTATCCGACTCTCCGCCGTCCGCATTCTCCGGCTCACCGGCATCCGCAGCGTCTGAGCCGCCGTCTCCGTCCGCCGGCGCGTCACCCGGCGCACCGCTGCCCTGCATCTCCATGTCTCCTCCGCCCTGCATACCGCCGGAACCGCCGGCTGATGTCAGTGTCGTAAACTCCGTGTCGTCGGTAACAGTTACCTCCATCGTGTCACCCATCCCGGAATCCAGTGTAAAACTGCTGTCCCCTAAAGCGGTGATCTCTCCATATACCTGGGAAACAGTCTCCTCCTCCGCAGAGCTGTCCGCACTCTGATCCGTGCCGCAGCCCGCCAGCACAGAGGCTCCGACCATCAGTCCCATGACAATCGCCAAATATTTCTTCTTCATAACCATTGTCCATCCTTTCGAAAATCATGTACATTCATACTGTCAGGTACAATATACATCGAAAGGATTTAAATTATATTGAAAAGAATGTGAAAACTCTATGTCCGCGCAATTACCTCTTTAATCGCCGCCAGCAGCTCGCCATACTCCTCAAAGGCCGGAATCTGCGGATAGTCCGCCTTGATCTGCCCGGTGCTCTTAAACAGGAACCCGGCCTTGCTGGCCAAAATCATGCCAAGGTCATTGAAGCTGTCGCCGCTGGCGATCGTCTCGAATCCGATGGACTGCAGCGCCTTTACTGTGGTGTATTTTGACTTTTCACAGCGCATTTTGTAGCCGGTGATTGACCCGTCCTCCGCTACCTCGAGCGAATTGCAGAATATCGTCGGCCAGCCCAGTTTCTTTATCAGCGGCGTCGCAAACTGATCAAAAGTGTCGCTCAAAATAATCACCTGGCAGCAGGACCGAAGCTCGTCCAGAAACTCCTTCGCGCCCGGCATCGGGTCAATCTTCGCGATGGTCGCCTGAATCTCCTTCAGACCGAGTCCGTGTTCCTTCAAAATATTCAGCCGGTACTGCATGAGCTTGTCATAATCCGGCTCGTCGCGCGTCGTTTTCTTCAGCTCCGGAATACCGCTTGCCTCCGCAAACGCGATCCAGATCTCAGGTACCAGAACACCTTCCATATCCAAACATATGATATACATTTCCTGTCCTCCGTTTTTTTAATACAGGAAACGACATCAGGTCGTTTCCTCTGCGCCGGACGCAAAGCGGCGTAAGCAGCCATTCCCCGTGCGTCTGTGTGCATTTCCCGCCTTTGCCCGGTGCATCTCTGTAGCAGCTGTATGCCATGCCTCGCGCGTCTGTGCACACTTCACTTCTCACAGCATACGCCCATTATAGCATGAAATTTTCATTTGTCTATCTTTTCACGCAATCTGCGGCACTCTTTCCATGCAATCCGTTAATTTTCATGGGGCGGGGGAACTGACTTATCATCTGCGGAGAGAAACCAGTACATCGTCTTCCAAATAGCTCGACTTTAGACGCAGAGTGAAATGTTGCGGTCGATTTCAGCACTGCCGCATCCCGGTTCCGCCCGCTGTCACTCCACGCTCTTTAAGGCTTCCACCGGATCAATCTTATTCAGCGTACGATTGGTGATCTGATTTACGGCCAGCGCAAAGGCAAATGCGATCACGGCACAGATCAGATAGGTTGATTTGTGAACGCTGATCGCGAAGTACACCCCCGGGATCTCCAGCATCATGCCGAGGCAGAGGCTTATGCCCCATCCAGCCGGCAGCCCGAGAGCAATTCCGATGCCGGACAGGATCAGCGTCTCCTTATTCATATACTGATGAACCTCTTTGTCGAAAAAACCAAGCACCTTGATGGTAGCCAGTTCTCTGCACCGTTCGGAAATGTTAGTCGCAGACAATGTAAACAGAACCACAAACGCCAGCGCCGCTGCCATAACAAAAATCACGTACACAACCAGATTAATCAGCCGAAATGCCTGTGAAAATTCCTCCTTCAGGCTTTCCGTGCTGACGATGGACAGAATGCCGTCTTTCGCTCCCAGTTCGTTCGCATAGGCGATCGGGTCGTCCTCTTTGCAGCTCTCCGTAAGCCTGATCAGGACGGCGTTCGGTTCATAATCCGATCCGAAAAACGCTTCATAGCATCTCTTGCTGACATAGATCATATCACCGAGATAGTTTTCCGTGACGCCGGCTACCGTGATCTCCGTCTCATTCAGGGACAAATCCTGGATCACCGCCTCGTCTCCGACGGACAGCTCCAGAACATCCGCCGCGCTGAAGGTAATCAGAATACCATCGCCCGGCAGGGCAATGTCATTTCCATCCGCGTCCGCCAGCATAATATAATCAGAAATCTCAGCGTCATCAGGGATGATAAAGATCTGCACAGTCTCCGATTCTCCGTCCTGATTCCGCAGAGACACACTCTCCACCTGCAGGTTGACATACTGTTCGATATTATCTTCGTCATCCATACAAGAGAGCAGTTTTTCATTATCCGCAGACTGCGCCGCCGCCAGAATGTCATAACGACAGACATTTTCATACTGCCGCGGCATGAGATCCGTAACCGTATTTTTTATCGCGAACGCGCAGACCAAAAGTCCGGTACAGCCCAGGATCCCGACAACCGTCATGATCAGTCTCTTTTTATAGCGGAACAGATTGCGTGCAGTCACTTTATTGAGAAAAGACAGTTTTTTCCATATAAAAGGGATATATTCCAGGAAAATCCTTGTTCCGCCCCTCGGAGTCTGAGGGCGCATGAGAGCCGCCGGCATATGCAGAAGCTCTCCGCACACAGCAATCAATACCGCTGCGAGAATCCCCGCAAGAAACAGCAAAACAGCAGCCACACCGTAAAACGGCTGAAAAAACAACAGATACTCCGGCACCACATACATCATTTTAAAAAACGTAAATATAATCTCCGGCAAGACAATAAACCCGCAGATATTTCCGGCAATCCCTCCGGTCAGGCTCGCTCCCGCCGCGTAAAGGATATATTTTATCCGAATCTCCCTGTCTTTAAATCCAAGCGCTTTATAAGTTCCGATCAAGCCCCAGTCTTCTTCCACCATCCGTGTGACAGCGGTCAGGCTGATCAGAATCGCAACCACAAAGAAAATCAGGGGAAGGAACGCGGCAAGTCCTTCAATCGAAGCGGCATCACTGTCAACATTGGAATATCCGCTCAGGGCATCACGCGACTGAATGTACCAGGCGGCCATCTCGATCTCATCAATCTCTTCTCTGGCATCCTCCAGCTCCGCCAGCGCCTCCTCCCGGCTCTCGTCAAGTTCTTCCTGTCCGTCAATCAGATCCTGTTCTGCCTCCGCAAGCTCCTGCTCACTCTCCCGGATAGTTTCCCAGGCACTGGCAAACTGAAGATCCGCCTCTGTCTCCTGCTCCGCAAGCTCTGCCTCCCCTTCCTCGAGCTGCTGCCTGCTCTCGTTCCACTGAGCCAGACCGGATTCATACTGTGACCTGCCTTCGCTTAACTCTGCCGCCTGCGCCGCGATCTCGGCTTCCGCTGCCGCAAACTGTTCCTGAGCCTGCGCCCGCTGCGTCTGCAGGGCAGCCAGCTGTGTGTCCAGGCTCGCAAGGCTCTCCTCGAGCGCGGCCAGCTGCGCCTGAAGCGTCTGAAGAAGGATCGCCGGATCCGTCACAGTACCGTCTGTCACGGCTCCTGCCGCGCTGCCCGCGGAAGACGTGCTGCCTGTCCCGGTACCGGACGTGCTGCCCGCGGAAGACGTACTGTCAGCCCCCGCCTCGGTTGTACTGCCCGCGGAAGACGTGCTGCCGCTCCCATCACCTGATGCACTGCCCGCGGAAGACGCAGCGCCGTCTTCGGACAGCACGGCGATCTGGACGCTCAGTTCATCAATCCCGGCCTGAACCTGTGTTCTTCCGGTCTGCAGCTGCTCTATCCCGGCATCAATCTGCGCAAACGTCTCCTCCTTTGTCTGCGCCAGCTCTTCCTGCGCCGCGAGAAGCTGCTCTTCACCCGACGCAATCTCCTGCGCGGACTGATCCAGCTGAGCCTTCGCCTCATAAAGGCTCGCATATCCGGACTCAATCTGTGCCAGGCCATCTGCGATAAGGCTGTCCGCATCCGCTTCCTGCGATTCCAGCTCTTCTCTGCCGTCGTTCAGCTGATCCAGCCCGTTCTGAAGCTGTGTCCACCCGTCATCGATCTCCTGCTGCGCGTCATCCAGTTCCTCCATGACTTCCGCCAGCGCCTCATTATATTCCGCCAATGCCTCCGCATAGACTGTATCATAGCGGTTCTGCTGCTATTTTTCTTTCAGCGTATCATTTATCTTTGTCTTTACATCCGAGATCAGCTGAATGTACTCGTCCGAATAGCACATCAGCTCATCCGCGCCCTCCACCAGTACATAGGCGGCCGTATAATAATCCACGTTTGCCGCGGAGGATGTCACATAAAATGTATATTCCTCGGAAGCGGATGATCGAAAGGAGGTGCTTCCCTCCCGGTTATTTACATCAAAGGGATCCAAGATCTCCGCTGTGATTACATACTCCGTGTCGGCAAAAACCGCTTCCTCCTCATCCGAATCACTCTCTGTAAAGGTCAGCGTGTCACCGATCTGCTTTCCGGAATCCAGAAGGTATCCTTCTGTAACCGCGATCTCATTCTCCGCCTGCGGCAGCGTTCCCTCAACAACCGTCGGAATATTGATCTTTTCTCCCAACACGCGGACTTTCACATCCTGGTGGGCTTCCTCGATATCCGTATAGACCGTTGCAGAATATTCTCCTTCCGTCCCGCACACCTCATCCAGCGTCTTTAACGCCTCGATATCATCATCATCCAGACCGAGCGTGGACGATACCTGAATATCAAAAAGCGCCTGCTCATCATACAAGGCGTCCGCCGAATAGCGAAGATCATTGCAGGCGGCACGCAGGCCTGTCATCATCGCGACACCCAGCGCCGTAATGAGAAGGATCGAGAAAAAACGCTTCTTCTCCTTTCCCATGGTGCGGAAAATATCTTTTACCAGTGCATGTTTCATTTTTGTAAAGCCCTATTCTGTTATACCGTATCGTATGTTCCCCGTTTTCGGCGACCCGCTGTCCGTATTTCCGGAACCGCTTCTGGCCGGCCGCCGCATGCGGTGTCTCTGCTGTCCGTATTTCCGGAACCGTTCCTGCCCGGCCGCCGCATACGGTGTCTCAGCCGCCTGTTCACTCGAACGCAGTGCGTCCGGCGGGTGAGATGCCGGAGCCTCCGGCATCTCACCCGCCTACCACTCGATCTCTTCCACCGAAACCGGTTCTTCCCTGCAGGTCATCTCCACAACCCTGCCGCTGCGGAAGCGGATCAGACGATCCGCCATGGGAGCCAACGCCGAATTGTGTGTGATCAGGATGATTGTCACACCCTCTTTGCGGCAGGTGTCCTGAAGCAGTTTCAGAATCTGCCGCCCCGTATTGTAGTCCAGCGCTCCCGTAGGCTCATCGCAGAGCAGAATCTTCGGATTCTTCGCCAGGGCTCTCGCAATGGAAACGCGCTGCTGCTCCCCGCCGGACAGCTGAGCCGGGAAATTATCCATCCGCTCCGACAGGCCGACCTGATGAAGCGTCTCCGGGGCATCCAGTGAATCTTCACAGATCTGCGCCGCCAGCTCTACATTTTCCAGAGCCGTAAGATTCGGAACCAGATTATAAAACTGAAACACAAAACCGATATCCGTGCGCCGGTAGCCTACCAGCTGCCGCTTATCATACTTTGTGATATCCTTTCCGTCCACAATCAGCCGGCCGGATGTCGCCACATCCATGCCGCCCAGAATATTCAGCGCCGTCGTCTTCCCCGCGCCGGACGCACCGAGAATGATGGCCAGTTCTCCCTTCTCCACCACAAAAGAAGCCTCGTCTACCGCCAGAATCTCCTGCCCGCCGACTTCATATTTTTTTGTGATATGATCAAACTCTATGTATGACATCCCGCATCTCCTCAACAATACCCTTTTTCGTGTTTGTGTGTATTAATTTTAAATGAAACGCCAAAAATTGTCAGCACTCTTAAGGAGATTTTTATAATATTTATGGTTTTTTTATCATTTGCCCGGATGCCACCAGATACTCCTCCGTGGCAAAGACAATCCGGTCTCCCTCATGGAGTTCCACCGGCGTATTCATCGGCATAAGCTGTTGATTCAGATAGGTTCCGTTGGTGGAATTAAAATCCTCCGCATACAGCCTGCCCTCTTCGAGCATCAGCCGCGCGTGCATCCGGCTGACGGTCCGGGACTGCAGTACGCCGTCCGCGCACCGCTCGTCAGTCCCGATCAGGAAAGGATAAGATACCGGCCGCAAATCCGTTTCCATGCCATCTCCTTTGTAAATCAGTTCCCATGTCCGAATCCGGTTTTCCTCCGCAAAAACCTCCGTATGTCCTCCCCCGATGTTCTCCGCAGCATACAGAATTTCCTGCTGTTCCGTCAGAATTTCCCCGTAATCAATCTCTTCTCTCTTTCCTCTTTTTACCCTTTTTCTCTTTCTCCGGAGTCTTTTTCCCGGATAAACCTCTGCTCCGGAATATTCCGGATCCCGCACTTCCTCTTCTAATCTCAAATCTCTATCCGGCTCTCCCTCCGCCCGCGGGAGTTCCCCGCATTCCCGGTACGGCATCCTCGGTTCCGCCTGTTCCTCTTTCGGATTCAGAAGATCCAGACACGCAAAACAATCCTCGATCACAAACTCGGACCGCGCACATCGCTCATACATTTCATATCCCATTTTTACCGCCGCCGGATCCGCGTGGTTTAACTGCTGCAGGATCTCCTCGAACAAATCTTTCAGACCGGGCGGCTGCTGTCCGCTAAGCCCCGGTATATAACAAAAAAGGATTCTTCCGGAAAACCGGTCCTCATAAACCATATCCGAAGAAAACCAGATACTCGCGTCATCCAGCAGATACTCATCCATTGCCGATTTCATTTCGATCAGATTCCGCAGCAAACCCCGCAGGTCCCCTTCACCCGCCGGGGCAAGTGAAAACTGTTTCTTCAGCGACTGCATTCCAGTCACCTCATACCAGTACTCCACCTTTCCGTCTTCAACAATAACCTGGAGCGGAAGCAGGCAGGAAATGTCATTGTGCAGAACCATCTTCAGCTCGTACGCATCAAACGGATAATCCGCATCCTTTACGATCATATAACTCTTTTTCGCCGTTCTTAAATATTCAACATTCATCGTTCCCTCCGTCGTCACCGTTGATATACATATCCCCGCCGGGCACCGTTCTCAATAAGCAGCATTCATCGTTCCCTCCGTCTGTCATTTCAGAGCATCCCATATCCCCTGCAGCGCATCCTTCCTGAGAAAATATGTTCTCGTATCAAGCTCGCGCAGCACATCCACGTCCTCCGCCGTCTGCTGTATATCCTCAAACCAGCCCGCGGACAGCTGCAGCATAAACGCGATCAGCAATACAATCATCGGAAAAAGGAACACCGACTCCACCGTGAAGGAACCCCGGACCGCGGCCTGTGCCGCGCCTGATCCCCCGACCGCAGCCTGCGCTGCGTCTGATCCCCCGACGGCAGCCTCTGCCGTCAATGATCCCCCGCCGTGATTCCTGTCATCCCGTTTTTTACTCATCTGAAATATCCCCCCCTTCATCTGTATCTTCCCCCATCGGCGCACCTCTTCCTCTGCCGGCGCAATCTGTAAAGTTATTCCGTAACAGTTCCTTAAGTCAGCAGTACCAGCAGAACCGTATCCGCCGCCAGGACAAACGGGGCAAACGGAAGCTGCTATTTTCGCGAACACTTTCTCCCCAACAGAAGAACTGAGCCGAAAATCGCGCACAGCATGACGGAACAAAACAGCAGCAGCAGATTCTGCCGCAATCCCAGATAAACCCCTGTGGCGCAGAACAGCAGCCCGTCGCCCAGACCGATGCTTTCCTTTGATGCCAGCGCAAATAACATCAGTGTGCCTCCGATACACAGTCCGCCCAGAAGATCCGCCCACGACAGCGCATCCGCGCTTCGGGAAACCAGGACGCCGACCGCTGCGCAGACTCCGAGCAGCGGCAGCGACAGCTCCGATTTTTTCAGATCCATCCAGGCAAACAGAAACAAAAACCCCAATAATATACATTTTCCAACCACACGCTTCCTCCGTTTCCGTATACAGTATCAATGATTCCGGCCGCAGGGAACGCAGGCGGGGAGACTCCTGCCCGCCTGGATTTGAAGTCCCTCATGATTTCGTGACCGGCTTCCAAAAAGGGAGACTCCTGCCCACAGGGATTTGAAATGACGGGACTGTCCTGTCTGGCAGCTGTTCCGGAAAAGCGCCTGCACGCATGGATTTGACAAGCGTCAAATTGCACCTCAATAACACTTGGAACAGGCATGGCGATCTCCCGCCTCGTCCAGCGTTACCCTGTATATCGTCCGCTTTAACCCGCTGCAGCTCAGATCCCCGTGATACTGTGTCCCGTAATCCGTGATGTAAACCATGCTGCCGCCCGTGTAGCAGCTGCATGGATAATAAATCCCGCCGCTTTTATTCCGCAGAGAGTTCACCTGTGTTAACGATACGCTTTGAATGGACAGCTTTAAATACGGGCACTCCGCCGTACTGTGGTAAGCGCTGCCGGTCGGCGTGATGTACACATACGAATCCTCCGTGTCCTCCTGTTCCTGCGCACTGCCGGTCCACTTTTTCATTTTTACGCTCTGGCGAACCGGCAGCGCGTCGATTCCCCAGAAGGAAATCGGCAGCTCCGCGTCATAGGAAGCCGTCAATGTGACATAATCGCCGCTCAGATCAGACTCCAGCAATGAGATACTGTTCAGCCCGTTCGTCAGCACGGAATCTTCATAGCCATGCTCATTCATATAGGATCGGAACAGCAGCTGTCCCTCCGCGAATGTAATGACCGTTTTGTCCTCATCCGTGTCCTGATATGAAACAGCCAGCATCCGCGCGGTGTACTGCAGCCCGGCGTTCACCTGGGTCTGAATCATCAGCATCGGAAACATGCCGAGTATGACCACCGCCGCAAACAGAAACCACGGCAGTACAAAGGCAGCCTCCACCGTGAAACTGCCTCTGCGGCAGGCATATTGCAGTGCCTTTGCGCGAATGTCCGTTGGGGTAACAGAAAGAACAAAACCTGGAACTTTCCGCGTTCGAAGTGAGAGAGGTTTGAAGTATTTTTTTTGACGGCGAGTTTCAATTTTGTTGTTGCGCAAAAGCACTGTAATATGTCTGCCTCCTTTCTCATGTCTCCTGATCCGATCCGGGGAACGAGATACCGGCCTGATCCTGAAACTGATATGTGCCGAACGAATTCGATCCCAAAGTGACAAAATTCCAGAAAAGGGGAGATGCCTCATACACATAGGTGCACTCCGCCCGGCTGACCATCAGGTCCATCCTGACCCCGGTATTTTTTTCAATCATATCCATTGCCCGCTGTGCCAGCTTCTCATCGGAAGTCATCCACATAAGGAGAACCAGGTAATTCGCGTAGGAGAGTCCTTTCGTCTGCTCCCCGCCGCCCGCGGAAAACACCGTGGTCGATAAATTCCCGAGCTCCGTATGCCACTGGTCCGATGTCTTTACAAGAGATACCTTCCCGCCATCCAGCAGAATACGCACGTCGCTCAGTGATTCGGCATAAGCCCACGCCGCCAGGATCCCCTGCTTCACCAGCGGTTCCAGTTCCGGATGCCCCACCGCAAGGGTCAGGGCGGCCGCAACCGCGGCGGCTTCCCGCTGTTTTTCCGCGTTGGATTCCAGAAATGCCAGATTCGATGCCTCGCGGAGCAGAAGCAGGCGGCGCACCACCGCTTTCAGATTCTCCTGATCACCTGATTTTCCCGCGATCATATACTCTAATTCATAATCCAGGGCATGATCCGCGGCATCCTCCGAGGCATCCGAAAAATAGTAATCCAGATACAAATAAAAAAGCATCTTTTCCGTGGCCGACGGATCCGTCGATGCCGCCAGATTCCCGCTCTCCAGTGTTCGTTTCGCAATACAGGTACCTGTGTCGATGGATTTCTGTGAAATGCTTTCTTCCGGCATCACAAAGGCCAGAACCCCGTTTTTCTGCATGGTTTTCACCCATGTCAGCGGATTCTCCGTAACCGTAACTCCCTCCGCGCTGCCATCGCCCGACGATTCGCCCGTGCCTGACGCAATTCCGCCATCCGATGATTCGCCCGTGCCTGACGCACTTCCGCCGCCCGACGATTCATCGGCACTCACGGCGTTTTCCAGTGTCTCCAGCGCACTGAGCGCCTCCGATTCCAGATCGGTCTGCGATTCTTCGGACACATCCGTTCCGGTCACCCACGCCAGCATCGTGCGCAACGTCTGTTCACCCACAGACAGCTTCATCATCTCAGCCGCTTCCTCCCGGAAGGCGGCTCCTCCGTCATCCGTCGCAAGCTGGCAGGCAGTCGCCGTAACCTCGCTGAGATGAACCTGCAGCATATAGTAATTCTTACTCAAAAACAGAGAAGATGTCTGATTTCCCTCCACGGCTTCGCACTTCAGTGTCTCCATTGCATCCAGACCCGGTACATCACCATCCGCAGCCTGCCAGAACAGGAGATGGTAATTCTCCCAGACCGTCCGGCTGTAGGATGCCATCACGGTATCCGCAGCCTGCATGGTGCTGATCCGGCAATTTGCCTTCAGCCCGCTGACACGGGCAGCCTCCAGGAACGCGAAGACTGCCGAGAAAAAACATGTCAGCAGCATGGCCAGAAACAGAGTGATACTGCCTCTGCGCCTCATTATAATGTTCCCGCCTGGCTGCTGATATTGGAGAACGTATTGTTTACCAATGTCGTCAGCTGACTCTTAAAAATAATCACCAGACCTATAATCACAACCAATATAAGTATCACCTCAACCGTACCGATTCCGTCTTCTTCCGTTATAAACCGTTTTAATTCACCCATACATTCTCCTCCCGTTCATTTCTTTTTGCATCGCCCCGCATTTCCCGGTCCGGATAAACCGGGGCAGAAATTTTGCCATTTTGCGCTGAAAATCGTTTATAAATGCCTGATCCGGATAAGCCGGAACGGCAACTTTCCCTTTCTGCGCTGAAAATCGTTTTCAAGTGCCTAAAAGCTTGTCAGCGCCGGCAGCAGCAGAACCAGCAGAATCAGCATCAGCATGACAAGCATCGGAAACAGCAATTTGGCTCCGGCCTCCTCGCCCAGCCTGCGGGCGCGGGTCTTCCTCATCTCCAGCGCCTCCAGGGATTCTTTCCGCAAAAGATCCTTCATGTCCCGCGTGCCCCTTGACAGATTCTGCGCCAGGATGGAACTGAACCGTTTATACGGCATCAGGCCGATGCGGTCGCCAAACCGTTCATATGCTTCCCGTTCTCCCCGCCCTTCTTTGATCTCACGATATGTAATCCACATCTCTTCCAGAAAAACACTGTCCGTTTTTCGATGTCCCCCGGCGGTTCCCTGATCCGCATACGATTCTCTTTTTAAAATCCTTTCCCAGGCGCCCCGAATCGTCATACCGCTGTCGATCAGCACGGAAAACCGGTCGACCATCTGCGGATACTCAAATTCCAGCTGAGCCATCCTCTCTTTCCTCTTTTCCTTCTCAGCCTGTTTGTCCCTCTGCTCGAGGCAAATGACCACAATAACGCCGATCAGCAGAAAATACATCCACTGCTGTTCCTCGCCCGCCTCCCAGAACACCTGGTATCCGTCAATGGAGTCCGGAAGGGAAAAGCTGCTCTGCTCCCGGCTCTCCTCCTCCGCCTCCCGCGCGGCTTCCTCCAACTCACTGTATATCCATTCCGTGCTTCCTGTTTCAGGCGGAAGGATCCAAAGCGCAGCGGTCTCGATCTGTGTGTAATCTCCGCAGGCAAACACTGCGGTCAGCTCCGCCAGCGTTCCCTCTTCCGTCAGTGCGCCGGTTTCAACCGTCCCGTCCGTATGAAGAACCGAATTATCACTGCTCTCATAGGAAGCTTCTACAAGACCGCCGCAGAACTCCGTCGGGAGAACCAGATCCTCCCGCACCTCATTGGCAGATGCGTTCTCCCTGAGATAAACATTCTCCCACTCGGAAACAGCCTCCTCCAGCAGTGCAAACGCCTCCTCCCGGTCCGGCTGAACCGGGAGAACATCAAGGTTTACTTCCCCGGACACCTCGTCCGCCTCCCCCAGGCGGAACGAAAATGTCCTGGTCTGCGTACTCCCGCCCGCGGCGTTTCTCTCGACGACCCCCGCGTCATCCGCCGCCTCCGTCTGATCCCGCAGCCAGATTCCCGCTGACAGCAGCGCAAACAGCCCCAGGATCAGAACGGATTTTCGATGGGAACTCAGCATTTTTACAATTCCTGTCTCATTCCTTATCACTTCAACTGCATTTCTTCTGTTCATTCCATACCCATCTCTTAAACCAGGCGGTACCCTCTGTTCATCTCATATCCATCCCTTTCATCCAGACAGCATCCTCTGTCCATCACGTATCCATCTCTTTCATCCGGACAGCACCCTCTGTTCATTCCATATCCATCTGTGCGATCCGGGATGCCCGTGCTTCTCAGCCGCGTCACAAAAACAGCGTTCCCGGATGTACAGCCGATCCGGCCTCCTTTATACCCGGATATCCGTCAGCCGTTCCGACCAGAACATGCAGCACAGATAGCCTCCCAGACAAATGCTCATCACCAGAATTCCCAGAGCATTATGGTACAGCGTGCTGACATAAGACGGTGAACTGATCGTCACAAACAGCAGGACTCCCGGCAGAAGCAGATTCATCATCCACTGCTCCATTTTCTTTGACGCGACGGTGGTTTCGATATCGGAAAGAATCTCCGCCTTCTGCTGCATCCGTTCCGTCACGGATCGGATGATCTCCGTCAGGTCTCCTCCGCTGCGCTTCGCATAGGAAAACACCTCGGAAAACCTGCAGATGTCTTCGATGCCGCTCTGCGCGGCATATTCCGACAGTATCTTTTCCAGCGGTTCATTCACGGCCATCCGCTGGTTCATATACCGCAGCCCGGCGCAGAACTCTGCGTCTTCTCCGTACAGGGCACACAGCTCCTTCTCTGCCTTCCTCCACGCATTTTCTATGGAATAGCCGGCGCCCAGAGACCCGGAAACCATCTGCATGGCGGATATAAACTGCAGCTGCAGTTCCCTCATGCGTGTCTGCATCCACCGCTTTCTGCTCCTCTTAAGATATAGAGGGACAATGACAATAGCCAGAGCCATCGCCCAGACGGAACGGTAAAACACAAACGCCGCCGCGGCGGAGAGAAGAAGCCCCAGAGCCAGCTGTCCGGTCATCCATCCGGGCGGATGACGCGGATGATAAGGATCGCCGTGTTTTTTAATCCGGCTCACGCAGCTTTTGATACGCTTCTGCCAGCCCTTCTGCATGAAGCATTTGGGTATGCCGTAAATCCCCCTCTTTTTTCCAGACCCCATATATTTCCCCTCCTCTTTCTTCTGTCTCTTCAAACCGATACAAAGTGGAAAGACAAATCCTCCCGTCGCGAATGTCCGCAACCTCTGAAATGCGAAGCACCTTGCGGCTCCTGTCCCGCAGCCTCCCGAGATGTACCAGAATGTCGATGCCCGAGGCAATCTGCCTGCGGATCGCCTCCATCGGGAGATTCATCGCCATGAGAACCATGGTTTCCAGCCGGGAAAGCATGTCCTCCGCGCTGTTCGCGTGGCCGGTGGACAAAGACCCGTCATGCCCCGTATTCATAGCCTGCAGCATATCCAGCGCCTCCGGTCCCCTGCACTCTCCCACAATCAGGCAGTCCGGCCGCATTCTCAGAGCCGTCCGGATCAGATCGCGGATACTGATCTCCTCTGCGCCGCTCCCGTTGCTGTTCCTGGCCTCCAGGCGCACGAGATTGGAAACCGTCCTCATCCGCAGCTCCGCCGAATCTTCGATCGTCACGACCCGCTGTGTCGGAGGAATGTGCTCCGAGAGCGCGTTCAGAAAGGTAGTCTTTCCGGATCCGGTGCCTCCCGACACAAAAATATTGTAGCCGGCTCTGACCAGAAGCGACAGGAGATCGGCAGCCTCCCGCGAGACAGAGCCGATGGCGACCAGCCTGTCCAGCGTCATGGGTTCTTTTGAAAATTTCCGGATCGACAGCGCTGAGCCGTCAATGGCGATCGGCGCCAGCACCACGTTCACACGCGAGCCGTCCGCAAGCCTTGCATCCGCGATCGGCCTTGATTCATTGACCGTCCGGTTCACGCTTCCGACAATCTGCTGGATCACATCCGCCAGCCTCTCGTCGGTCAGATTTCCTCCGGTCCACGGATACAGCTGCCCGTTTTTCTCATAGAAAATGCAATGCGGTCCGTTAACCATAATCTCGGTGATCTCATCATCATCCAGCAGATCCTGTATCACGTCCAACCGCCGAAACGAATTGAAAATATGCCTCTTATACGAGGCGCGTTTCTCAAGAGAAAGCAGATGCTGGCGGCCGTAACGGCTGATATACTGCGCGATCATCTCCTGCAGCTCATCATCCGGTATATCTCTGGACAAATCCATTTCATCCAGAATCCGCAGGCGGATATCCTGCCACTCCTCCGTCATAACAGATTCACCTCCCTGTACGGACAGTTCCTGACTGCCCGTCCGATCATTCCCTGCCATTTCTCCGGCATTACATATTCACCTCCCTGTGCGGACAGTTCCTGGCTGCCTGTCCGATCATTCCCTGCCATTCCTTTATCATTACATATTCACCTCCCTGTCCAGGCAGTTCCTGACTGCCCGTCCGATCATTCCCTCCTGCCACTCATGGATCAGATGCACACCGCCCTGTCCGGGCGGAAGCGGAGGCGCATCCACCTGCTCCACGGGAGTCTCCTGTTTTCCCAGGCACAGGCGGATAAACTGATACCGCTCCTTCCTGCTGCAGTCACTGAGATACCCTTTCCCGGAAAGATGAAAAATCCTCGCCGCAGTCCGGAAAATCAGCTCACATCCGCAGCAGCAGCTTCCGAGCGCCACAACAACATAAGCATAATCTTCCTTTTGCTGCACTGCCTGTATCAGCCTGCGGACCTCCCGCTCCCGCAGTTCATGCAGGATCATGGGATTCACCGGCGGCATGATATAGTCCATCTGTTCCAGACGCCGGATGCAGCCATCCAGGCAGACTTCGTCTTCCTTCTGAAGCGCGGCAGCCACATCGGCCAGATCCATCCCCCGCTCCAGCAAAAAAGCTTCCTCCATCCCGCTGCATTCTGACAGGTTCAGATATAATACTCCCGCCCTTTCCCCCAGAATCTGTGCACCGATTACAGAAAAGGCCAGCAGGGAATCCATCGCCGTGTCCGCCGTGATCACAATCCATTCCTGCTTTGTGCCGACGGCGGAGACAGCAGAAATCCCAAACATCTGCCGATATCGAACCATAACTTTCTGGTAAAGTCTCTCACAGGGCTGATATCGGAAGACATGGTCCGCATCCTCGGATGTCTCCTCCGCCAGCACAATGCAGGAGGAATCCTCTTTCATACTCCGGATCCCCCGGATAAAATCCTCCGAGCCGATCCATGCCATGCCTGTGTCCTGCGCACCGCAATCCCGCAGTTCCCTTATAATTTCAACTCGCGTATGATCATCGAGGCGTGAATTGAAATAAAGCGCCAGCTTCTTCATATAAGCAGACTCAAATCCGCCTAGAACAATAACATGCTCCTGCATGTACTCACCCCCCACCAGGCAGCATAACCGAAAAAGACAGCCACCGAGAAATGTATCGTATGGTACTTTCTGTGTCGTTCCGGATACAACTCCATCTTTCTCTGCAGTAATGTGCGTTGAAAATATTGAAAACATAACATCAGACTGCTTTTGAATTGTCTGAGACTCAGCAACCTGCCGAGCGAGATTCCTGCGGCAAGCAGGAAAGATAAAAAGATACAGTAAAAAACATCTCTGCCGCCATTCAGACAGCCGATCACCATCAGCAGCTTCACATCCCCGGCTCCGATCGCCCCCATGCGAAACGGAATCCAGCAAATCATAAGAGGAATCAGCAATCCTGCCAGACAGCCCGGCCACCCGTAAGCAGTCCGCGGCAAAATCATAAGCAGAAATCCGGCTGCCAGTCCCGTGCAGATCAGGCTGTTCGGAATCCTGTCAGTATGCAGATCCTCTGCCGCTGCGGCAAACAGAATAATCAGCGAAATGTAAACATGCATGCAGCTTCCAATCAACATCACCTCCGTAATACGTTTAAGGTGATTCCGATTATAACCACCCCGCCCCGCCTTGTCCATACCCAATTTTTCCGCAGATTTCCGCGTTGTGCAATTTCACAACAGCTGAAGGAAAAGTATGCCGTAAAGTGCCAGCAGTCCACAGAAACCAAGGCTTCCGCATGTCAAAACACTAATGAGATTAAACCCGACCGCAGCATCCAGCCCCCGGGATGCCAGAAACGAGTTCAGAAAGCAGGCGGCGATCAGGCAGACCACGGTCCGGGTCGCAAAATTCAGCAGAAATTCGCCCCTTTTCTTTATAATTCCAATCAGGAGAATCAAAACGCACACTCCGGCGACTGCCAGAATCCCCATTCGCATTTCCATACGTGCGCACCCGTTTTTCTTTTCCCTGTAATATATTATTTTTGTGCAATTTTATGACAACCATTCGCTGCGTATATTTTCCATTTTGCGGACTATACTACTATAAAAGGGTTCTCCATGGTCAGTCAGATGGGGCACCGTATGCCTCAGGGACATCTGTTCAGCGACTGCCGGAGCGGAGATGCCTGCCCGCACAGATGACCGGACATCAGAGAACCAGACCATGCTAACCCCGATTGAGCCGGATGAGCCGGAGCGCGGCTGATGACCGGACATCAGATAAACAGATCATGCTCACCCCATCTGATCACGGACAGGAGGACAAAATGAAGCGACGGAACCGTCCCGGGGCGGAACAGTCCCAGACAGACCTTACAGAAGCCATGCGCCTGGCGAAAGCCGACCTGGACAGCGCATATATGAACCTGGATCACGCCCTTGATCCGGATCTGATCGACTGCTATATATATCAATTGAAATCTGCGCAGATGAGATATCATTTCCTTCTCCACTGCGCAAAGAGAGAGGAACTGTACAAAATGCAAGCCTGCCGGATTCCCTGAACATCCATGCGCTGCCGGCGCGGCACACTAGGCCGCGGTTCTCTGAATGGCAAAACGGGCAGCCCATCCGTGTGGCTGCCCGCAAACCATATCGTTTTTCATTACCCGGACGCAGCAACTGCCGGAAACATGCCGTCCGGCTGCCGTCCGCCGAAAGAATATTATCCGGTCGTGACCGCCAGAAACACGTTTCCGCTCGCCGCAAACTCTTCCGAAGCCGCAGTGAGCGATTTCACGGTTGTCTGATCTGTCAGCGGATCATAAATCGTGATGTCGCTGTCCGTGTAGCCGGTAAGCAGAACTGCCTGTCCGTCCAGCACGGCATACACCGGCAACCCGATTCCCACAAAATACAGGGTCTGATCTGCAGTGCATCCGGTCAGGTTATACACGGAACCTTCGATCACCGTGCCGGCGAGAATTTCATACGCGGAGAACCCGGAGGCAAGCAGCGCATCCGTATCTGCGGAGAGACTGACCTGCGCAAGCAGGATCGACAGTGCGCGTGCCTGAGAAGAGTTCCCCGCCGCGGCTGTCACCGTCAGTGACTGCGAAGACTGCTTCGCCCGTTTCCATACATAGGCCTGATTTTCTCCGATCACCACACCGCGGTTCTCATCCGCGCTGATCACCGCCTCGGAAACACTGTCTGTCCCGAGCAAAACCTTACCTTTTGCGTAGACATAATAGGCGCTGCCCTCATCCTGGTCCGTCAGGGTAAGCGTCGTGGACTCCTCCGGAAGAATCTGTTTCGGCGTCAGCAGAACCGGCGTCCCGGATGAAGTCAGTGTAATTTGAAGCGTCACCTCCGTCTGCTTGATGTCCGAGGTGACGGTTGAGACGTAAACCAGCTCCTCCTCCTGCATATCCCGGTTGTAAATGGTATCCGGATCCGTCTCCACGTATACACCGCTGCCGTAAGTCACCCTGTCCAGATAAATATTGCCGTCCTCCACAGTCACATCCGTCACATACACGCCCTCAGCCTCATATGTCTTTAAAACTGTGAGATCTGCATCCGAAGCATCCACGATCACCAGCCGGTTCATGGCAAAAATGTCAGCCTCCTCCGAAATATTTTCCTCCGCGGCCAGCCCGTAGATACAGTCTGATTCCAGGAATCCCAGCGGCCGGATCCGATACCCGTCGCCCGCCTCGATATCCACAGTCGCACCGCTCTCAAGATCGGTCAGGTGCAGCGTCTGTGCCTCTGCGGCTTCCCCCTCGGTCCAGGCCAGATATCTGCCGTCCGCCGAGCTTTCATAATTTCCTTTCGTCAGACCGGAGATCATCACAGAATCCTCCATCGCCTCCATATCTACACAGTGAACCTGATCCCCGATCACCAGATAAAACAGTCCCGTATCCGAAATATACATCACCTGCCCGATCTCCTCTTTCATGATCTGATAGGATTTCGAAGAAGGGATAAACAGCTGCTCCTCCACCGTGTTCGTCGTGCTGTCATAATAGCAGACGCTGATGCCGACCTGACCCTCATGCTCACCGCGGTTCATATATCCGTACACAATAAAATCCACGCTTCCGCTCTCATTGGTGCGGATAATCCGGATATCGTGTTCGTCATAATTCTCCCGAACATCCATCTCTCCAATCGTCCGAAAACTGAATACCTGCATCAGATTGTTTGACTCCGTATTGTAGCTCCACAGCTCACCCTGCTGCACAAAGCAGACCACCGTGCCGGCCTCATTCGCCATATAATCCACGTCAGATGAGCGGATCCCGAGAACGAGCGCGTCCGAATCCAAGTCGCTCTCTTCTCCCTGGAAAATCTCCTCTACCGTGCGCTCGAAGCTCAGCAGATATATCTTCTCCGTGCCGTAATGCACACGGTAATACTCTTCAACATTATAATACTCCGCATTTCCGCTCTCATCCGCAGAAAAAAGAATGTATGTCAGCAGAATCACATTGTAAGAATCATTCAGTTCCTTGATCGACGCGGTCGGCTCCGTCACTTCTGTTCCCTCAAAATCTCCCCAGCAGGCCTGCGACAGACTGTTGTTGATCGTAACCGTCTGCAGTGTGGAATTGTCCTCCCCAGACTGCGGCTCCATATAGGATGCCAGTTCACTCTGGCGGTCCTTGTCCATCGTAATCTCATGAAACTCTTTGACAAAAGAGATGCATTCGCTGATATGGCTGTCCTCCTCCTGGATAATGCGGGTATAAAAATAGCAGGAATCACCGTCGGCCGTCACATGCAGGATCAGCAGATACTCCTCACCGTCGGTCAGCAGATCCTGGATCGGCAGATCCGCCGTCACACAATCCTCCGACACGGAAAGATTCTCCGCCTCGGACTGCTGCACCAGGCGAGTCGCGTCCAGGCTCCTCACCTCATAGCTGATCGACGAAATCTCCGCTCCGTACGTATCAACGCTGACCGGCAGAACACCGCCGGACTCCACCGGCGTGATGGTGTCCCGGACGGAATCGGCATCCATCTCTGACGTATAGCCGTGAAGTTCATTGACCTGCTCGTCCTCCTCGATCAGATACACAACAGGGAGTGACGCCTGTGCCATATCCACAGTCAGATCCGGTGTCTCATGATTCGTCAGTTTTTCAAAAACAAAAAGACCGGCAATAAACACAGCCGCCAGAATCAGACATTGTTTCCATATACGCATGATATACTGTCCTTTCATCGCAATAGCTCTTCCGGTTCGGGAGCGCACACAGCCCGCACCGGTACCGGCGCAGACACTCGTACAGGTGCCCGCACAGATACCGGTGCACGCATTAGTATCTGCGACTGCACCGGCGGTAGCGGCAGCGCCGACGATACATCTCCTGTGCCAGCATCACCTCGATCATCTGCATGACCGGGTGTTCTCGATCCGGTACGACCGACCGTCCGCGGTCCGTCTGCCCGCAGCCCTGCATCACCGGCTGCCCGCGACCCGCCTGCACTGTCTGCGCTTCCCCGCCATCCTGCAGCGCACGGTAAATAGTCCCGCAGAGCATACGGAACAAAAGGCGGTCCGGATACTCGTCAAACATCATGCTCCCCTCATGTTCCATTTTGTCACATTCCCTCTCAACAAGGGACTGTATCCTTCTGGCGTCGCAGGGGTACATTTCCTGCAGGCGCCGGCAATCCCTGTCATATTCCGCCTCCTCCAAAAAAGAATTCCGCATCGGATACGTCATATAAAACGGAACTTTTTCCCGGCTCCGCCTGTCAAACATATCATAATATTCCTGTCCGAAATCCATGCTGTTCTCCCAAAAAAGAGTTCTTTATAACAGCATATGCAGAAAACGAAAAAACTTCCCTCCGTTTCCGATTAGTCTTCTGTTGTTTCGCGCTGCCCGTATCCTTTCCCTGCAGACCGGACGCCGCCTATATTTAAGCGCACCTGATTCTATCTCCTGTTATCCTCCCTCTGGAGACCGGATGCCGCGTCATCCCCAGCACGCAGATCTTCCTCCCACAGACTCTCATCCTGCATACCCTCATCCTGCCGGCTCTCATCCTGCCGGTCCGCCTGTATGCCTTTGAGGATCTCCATCATCTTTTCCAGGGCACGTCGGCTGGATTTGTAAGTGATCGAACCGCTTTTCATCTCGCCGCCCTGCGCGATCATCTCAACATCCGTCCTCTTTGTGTAAGGATTATCGATATCAATCCTCAGCTTCATGCTGTGGATCGTCTTCGCCTCGGTTTTATCGCTGAACAGGGATCCCAGGAAATTCTTTTTTCCCTCATCCTCCACCGGTTCGCCGTCCTCCAGATACTGCATGCCGGTCAGCTCACCATACTCAAAAATCGGCGGATTCTTATCTTTCTTGTTTTTAGTGCAATACCAGAGCTTCGCCGGCCCGTCCACATACAAAACCGACGCGCCTGCCTTTGCCTCCTGTGTCGGCTCAAACCGGATAAACCTGTCCATGTTCTTTTCTCTGTAATCCAGATGTTCTCTGATATCCTCCACCGACTGATTCGGAATCAGCGCCGTATCCATATTGACCATGGCGCTGCAGCTCTGGCAAAGCTCCACATTATCCCGGATCTTTATAAGGACATCGCCCTTAACCTTCTTCCCGCATACCGGACAAACATCCTTTTTACTGAATAATCCCATCATTTTCCTCCTGTCTGACATGCACACACACCGATGATATCTGTCATTATATATCAAAAATGCGAGAACCTGCGTCCTCTTTCGGAATCGACTTTATGCCGTTTCTTTATTTTAACTCCAATATGTACCGGTTGCAATATTACATTTGTTTTTTTCGCATTTTTTCATGCTTTTTTTTGCATGGAATCATCTGCAATATGCTCTTGAAAATCCAGATTTTATCTATATAATGGTTAAAGCGGCAAAAGGGTATAATACTACGGATGCGAGCATCCGATTTCTGACCTTTTGTCCCTTGTATCATATAATGATTCGAGCGACAAAAGCGCAGGATACGGATATAATACCGGGATAAACCTGCATCCGCTGCCGGCGCAGTGTGCCGGCATCTGTGAAAATAAAAGAGGTTATGCATATGACGGAAAACAGATCCTTTTACCGCGCCCTTTTTGCGCTGGTTCTCCCGATCACCATACAGAATCTGCTGAATTCCGCCGTGAATTTCGCGGATGTTTTTATGCTGGGCTTCGTCGGGCAGGACTCCCTGTCCGCCGTATCCCTGGCAAACCAGTACCAGTTTCTCCTGCAGGGCCTGTTCTTCGGCATTTCCTCAGGAATCACCATGCTCTGCTCCCAGTACTGGGGGAAACAGGATATGCGGGCGATCCAGTCCGTCATGGGCATTGCCCTGAAAATCGCGCTGTCTGTCACAGCCGTCATCACCCTGCTTACGCTGTTCGTCCCGAGACAGCTCATGATGGTCTATACCGACGACTCGGATCTTATCAAAATCGGTATTTCGTATCTGCGTGTGATCGGGATCTCCTATTTTATCATGAGTTTTTCTACCGTATATGAGAGTACCCTGCGAAGCGTAGAGCGGGCCAGGACAAGCACCGTCATTTCCGGAACGGCGCTGCTCCTGAATGTGTTTCTGAACGCCGTGTTTATCTTCGGCCTGTTCGGGGCACCGAGGCTCGGCGTAGCAGGGGTTGCCATCGCGACGCTGATCGCCCGCGGCATTGAGTGCATTCTGTGTCTGGCAGATCTGCTTTCCGGGAAACTGTTCCGACCGGATCTGAAGCTGTTGTTCGGCAGACACCGTCTGCTCTTCCGGGATTTTTTAAAATACTCCCTGCCCGCACTGGCAAATGATGTCCTGTGGACGCTGGCGTTTTCCAGCTATTCGGTCATACTGGGACATCTGAATTCCGATGTCGTGGCCGCCAACGCGATCGCAACCAACGTGCGCGACCTATGCACGATCCTGTGCTTCGGCATCGCCGGCGGCGGTTCCGTCCTGCTCGGGAAAACCATCGGGGAAAAGCGTATCCGGGATGCCGAAGCCATGGCCGGGCGCCTCTGCAGACTTACCTTCCTGGTCAGCCTCGCAACAGCAGGCATCGTGCTGGCGCTGAATCCTCTCATTCCGCATCTGTTTGACCTGACAGATCAGGCGACCCGCTATATGCGGATCATGCTGTGCATCAGCTCCTACTACGTGATCGGGCAGGCCATGAACACCCTGCTCATCGCCGGCATCTTCCGTGCCGGCGGCAATTCGCGCTTCGGCCTGATCTGCGACACAGTAACGATGTGGGCCGTCTCCGTTCCGCTCGGGTTCCTGAGCGCTTTTGTATTTAACCTTCCGCCCATGACGGTCTATTTCATCCTCTGTCTGGATGAATTCTGGAAAATACCGGTTGTCATACGGCATTACCGGAGTAAAAAGTGGCTGAATGATATCACGAGAGATTTTGACTAAAGAATGCCTGTTTGTATGCATAGAAAATGCCCAGTTCCGGAATCGAACCAGAGACACGAGGATTTTCAGTCCTCTGCTCTACCAACTGAGCTAACTGGGCATCGAGTTGCGGGAGTAGGATTTGAACCTACGACCTTCGGGTTATGAGCCCGACGAGCTTCCAGACTGCTCCACCCCGCGCTATTAAAATAAACCATAAAGGCAGTACGGATCTTCTGATTCCATACTCCTCAGTGGGCGGAAAAGGATTCGAGACCGTTTTGTTTTCGCGCAACAGATCTTCTGATTCCAACTCCTCAGTGGGCGGAGAAGGATTCGAACCTTCGAAGTCGTCGACAACAGATTTACAGTCTGCCCCCTTTGGCCGCTCGGGAATCCACCCATACATATATTACACAATATTAAAATATTATGTCTGTCTTTAAGCCGATGATCGGACTCGAACCGATAACCTGCTGATTACAAATCAGCTGCTCTGCCAATTGAGCCACATCGGCA